>NZ_JAUZUQ010000002.1:0-419096 GCF_031844105.1 Acidovorax sp. PRC11
TGCCGCAGCGCCCGCGCCGGCCGCGGCCGCCAAGGCCCCGGCCCTGCCGCCCGCGCCGAAGCCCGCCGCCAAGCCCTCCGCGCACAGCAACGCCGACGACGACTGGACGGCGTTCTGACCGGCCGCGCACGGCGGCAGAAATGACCACACGGGGCGCCTTCGGGCGCCCTTTTTCCTTCCGGTGGCCGGTGATCAGTCGGGATCGCGGTGCACCGGCGCCAGCCGGCGCGGGGCGGGCGGTTCCTGCTTGGACTCCCCGCCGCCGAAGATGCGCCGCACGGTCTCGCCGATGCGCGCGCCCAGCACGGTGCCCACGCCCGGGGCGACCACCGTGCCCACGGCCGCGCCGGCCAGGGCGGCGGGCGGCAGCCGGAGCGTGGGGTCCTTCACCGTGCCGCCGAATTCGAGCGGCACGCCCACGATGCCGTCCACCAGGTCGACCGCCACATGGCCGCTCACGCGCTGGTTCTGCACCACGGCGTCGCCGGTGGCGGTGAGCACGCCGGAGGTCGCCTTCAGGTCGCCGTAGCGCACGATGGTGCCGCCGGGATCGGCTTCGGTGCGCACGATGCCCGTCAGGCTGTCGAGCTGGGTCGTGCCGCCCTTGTCGCTGCCGGCGCTGCGGATGGCGGCTTCCAGGTCGAAGGTCAGCAGCTTCGCCCGGGCCACCGTGAAGGACGTGCGCGTGTGGAGCGCGCGCATCGCCGCGGCCGGGTCGTCGCCCTCGGCGATCAGGTCGGTGTGGCCGCTCGCGCGGCCGGACACGATGGAGCGGCGATCGAAGGCATCCATGACGCCCACCACGTCCACCCCCGAGAAATCGAGCGAGCCGGTCACCCGGTAGCGTTCGCCGAACTCCTGCAGCCGCAGCTCGCCGCGCTCGGTGCGCCCCCCGGCCGTCACGTCGGCGCGCCAGCGGTCTTCGCCGCCCTCACGCTCGATGGCCAGGCGTGCGGGGGGAGAGGCGCCCTCACGCTCCAGAAGCCCGCGCACGGGGCGCCATGCGGGCCCGAAATCCACGGAGCCGCCGTAGGCCAGGTCGCGCCCCTGCCGCCCGATCCAGCGCACGCCCTGCCATTCGGCGCGCGCCACCGGCACCTCGGCCAGCGTGAAGGGGCCGAAGCCGGCAGGGCCGTCCTCCCGGGCATTGCGCACCTTGAACTGCGAGAGCGACAGCTGCGGAACGGCCGCGCCCTCCAGCCGCAGCCGCGCCAGGGCGAGCCGCAGGCGCAGCAGATCGGACCAGCGCGCGTCGGCCACGATGCGGTCCGCCGAGACGGGCGCTTCCTGCTCGGTGTGCACGCCGTGCAGCACCACCTGGGGCGCCGGCAGCAGGTGCCACTCGAGGCGGTCCACCACGACGGGTACGCCCAGCAGGTCGCCGGCGCCGTCGCCCGCGCGCCGCGCGAGTTCCTCGTCGGAGGGCAGCCACCACCACAGCACGGCGCCGGCCACCAGCACGAGCGTGCCCGCGGCGGCCACGGCGCCCAACGTCCACCGCAGGGCCCGGCCCAGGCCAGGCCGGGGCGCAGGATGCGGGCGGTCCGGCGCCGGGCCGGCAGCGGCGAGGGGCGCACGGGCCGGCACGGCGGATGGAGAGGAGGACGAAGGCGTTGGCACGCTGCGTGGCCCGGTCGTTCGGAGGTGGCGGGAAAGGACGGCCCACCTTACCGCAGGCATTCCGCTGCACGGGTCGTCCCATTCCTACGCACGCGTGGGCCGGGGGCGCCAGCGCCTACACTCGCCACGCTTCACCCACCTCCCCTTTTTTCCATCCACCGCACGGGCGGGGCCCTGCCCTGCCCGGACGGAAAGCCCCCACCCGATCCACCGGACGCCCAAGGAGCCCATCGCCGTGCCTACCCCCTCTTCCCCGTACTTCACCCGCTGGCGGCGGGTTTCGCCCGCCGAGGGCGCCGTGGTCGCCCCCGACGAGCGCCTGCCCTGGGGGCACACCGCCGCCATGGGCGTGCAGCACGTGATCGCCATGTTCGGCGCCACCGTGCTCGCGCCCATCCTCATGGGGTTCGATCCGAACGTCGCGATCCTGATGAGCGGCCTGGGCACGCTGATCTTCTTCCTCGTCACGGGCGGCCGCGTGCCGAGCTACCTGGGTTCGAGCTTCGCCTTCATCGGCGTGGTGATCGCCGCCAGCGGCTACACCGGCCCGGGCCCGAACGCCAACATGGCCGTGGCGCTGGGCGGCATCATCGCCTGCGGCCTGGTCTACACCCTGATCGGCGCCATCGTGCAGGCCGTGGGCACGGGCTGGATCGAGCGCTGCATGCCGCCCGTGGTGACGGGCGCGGTGGTCGCGGTGATCGGCCTCAACCTCGCGCAGGTGCCCATCAAGAACATGGCCGCCAGCAATTTCGAGAGCTGGATGCAGGCCGCCACCTTCGTGTGCGTGGGCCTGGTCGCCGTGCTCACGCGCGGCATGCTGCAGCGGCTGCTGATCCTCGTCGGCCTGATCGCCGCCAGCGTGCTGTACGCGCTGCTCACCAACGGCCTGGGGCTGGGCAAGCCGATGGACCTCTCCGGCGTGCTGGCCGCGCCCTGGCTGGGCCTGCCGCGCTTCGCCGCGCCCGTGTTCAGCGCGCCGGCCATGCTGCTGATCGCGCCCGTGGCCGTGATCCTGGTGGCCGAGAACCTCGGCCACGTGAAGGCCGTCACGGCCATGACCGGCCGCAATCTCGACCGCTACATGGGCCGCGCCTTCATCGGCGACGGCATCGCCACCATGGCCAGCGGCGCGGTGGGCGGCACGGGCGTCACCACCTACGCCGAGAACATCGGCGTGATGGCCGCCACCAAGATCTACTCCACCGCCGTGTTCCTCGTGGCCGGCCTGATCGCGCTGGTGCTGGGCTTCTCGCCGAAGTTCGGCGCGCTGATCCAGGCGATCCCGCTGCCGGTGATGGGCGGCGTCTCGATCGTGGTGTTCGGCCTCATCGCCGTGGCCGGCGCCAAGATCTGGGTGGACAACCGCGTGGACTTCTCCGACAACAAGAACCTCATCGTGGCGGCGATCACGCTGATCATCGGCACGGGCGACTTCACGCTGAAGTTCGGCGACTTCGCGCTGGGCGGCATCGGTACCGCGACCTTCGGGGCGATCGTCCTCTACGCGCTGCTGAACCTGCGGCGCGGCCGCTGATCCCGGCCCCGGTCAGCGCTTCAGCAGCGACCAGACCAGCTCCACCCCGGCCGACAGCAGGTCGAACCGCTCGGAGGTGTGGGAGGTGAATGCCTCCCGCTGGCGCTCCCGGCGCTCGCGCTCCCGCTCGCGTTCCATCGCGATGAGCGCGTCGGCCAGGGCCTCGGGCCGGGCGGGCTCGGCCCCCGCCCGGGCGGCGCGGGCGTGGCGGTCCAGCGCCTTGTCCACGGCCTGCGGGTCGAGCAGCGACAGGGCCGAGCGGCAATAGGGGCAGGCGTGGTCGTTGCGGATGTCCACCGCGCCGCCGCAGGCCGTGCACGCGATGGTGCCGACGCGGTCGGCCAGCGCATCGATCTCCAGCGATGAGAGGTGGCGCACGAAGCCCTTCTCCACCATGAAGGCGCCGAAGGTGCTGAACCGGCCGTGGCGCGCCGCGCAGCGGTAGGTGCGGTAACGCCCGCCCTGGCCCAGGTCGAACCCCGGCTCCAGCACCTTCGCGCAGCGCGGGCACTGCATGCGATCGGCGAGCGGGCGGTGCGCGTCGCCGCGGTGCCGGTGCAGCAGCTCGAACAGCTCCAGCACCGCGCCCGGCGCGAGCCGCGTGTTCTCCTGCGGATCGAACCACAGGCCCTGGCAGGCGAAGCACAGGTCGATGTGCAGATCCGCGCCGTCGCGCGCGGCGAAACGGTGGTTCTCGGCAGGCTGGCGGCAGGAGGGGCAGAGGCTGGGCGCGGGCATCGCGGTGGATGTTACGGCACGGTCGGCGGGCCCGCGCAGTGTCGGCCGCGTCACGCTGCGGTGCCACGGACCGCACTGCCGCCGCCGGTGCAGCGGCTCGGCCGTGCCGGGGCGCTAAGATTTTTGCATCCGCTCCCAAGGCCCTCGCGGCCTCCTTCCCCTCCGGCCTTTCCCTGCGGCCCCGCGTCCGCCCTTTTCCCATGCCTTCCTTCGACACTTCCCGCATCCAATGCCCCGTCCTGCGGGACAAGCTCATGACGGCCGAGCAGGCCGCCGCCCTGATCCCGAACGGCGCGCGCGTCGGCATGAGCGGCTTCACCGGCGCCGGCTACCCCAAGGCGATCCCGCCCGCGCTCGCCGCCCGCATCGAGACGCTGCACGCCGCCGGCGAGCCCTTCAGCATCGGCCTGTGGACGGGCGCCTCCACCGCGCCCGAGCTCGACGGCGCGCTCGCCAAGGTGGGCGGCGTGAACATGCGCATGCCCTACCAGTCCGACCCGACCTGCCGCGCGCAGATCAACGCCGGCAAGATGCAGTACGTGGACGCCCACCTCTCCCACGTGGCGCCCTACGTGTGGTTCGGCTTCTGGGGCCGGCTCGACGTGGCGGTGATCGAGGTGGCCGGCGTGCTGCCGGACGGGCGGCTGATCCCGTCCTCGTCCGTGGGCAACAACAAGACCTGGCTCGACCAGGCCGACAGGATCATCCTCGAGGTGAACGCCTGGCAGCCCGAGGGCCTGGACGGCATGCACGACATCTACTACGGCACCGACCTGCCCCCCAACCGCGTGCCGATCCCGCTGGTGCACCCCGGCGACCGCATCGGCGAGCCCTACCTGCGCTGCGATCCGGCCAAGGTGGTGGCCGTGGTCGCCACGCACGCGCCCGACCGCAATTCGGCCTTCGCCGCACCGGACGACACTTCCGAGCGCATCGCCGGCCACATCATCGAATTCCTGCAGCAGGAGGTGCGGCACGGCCGGCTGCCCTCCACGCTGCTGCCGCTGCAGTCGGGCGTGGGCAACATCGCCAACGCCGTGCTCGCGGGGCTGGACGCCGGCCCGTTCCAGCACCTCACGGCCTACACCGAAGTGCTGCAGGACGGCATGCTGGAGATGCTGCGCTCGGGCACGCTGGAGAGCGCCTCGGCCACCGCCCTGTCGCTGAGCCCCGCGGCCACCGAGGAATTCACCCGCAACATCGGCTTCTACCGCGAACGCATCGTGCTGCGCCCGCAGGAGATCAGCAACCACCCCGAGCTGATCCGCCGGCTGGGCCTCATTTCGATGAACGGCATGATCGAGGCCGACATCTACGGCAACGTGAACTCCACGCACGTCATGGGCTCGTCGATCATGAACGGCATCGGCGGCTCGGGCGACTACGCGCGCAATGCGTATCTCTCGATCTTCATGACGCCCTCGCTCGCCAAGGGCGGCAGCATCTCGTGCATCGTGCCCATGGCCTCGCACGTGGACCACACCGAGCACGACGTGCAGATCCTCGTCACCGAGCAGGGCCTGGCGGACCTGCGCGGCCTGTCGCCCTCGCAGCGCTCGGAGGTGGTGATCGAACGCTGCGCGCACCCCGATTTCCGCCCCGCCCTGCGCGACTACGTGGCGCGGGCGCGCGCGAGCGGCTGCGGCCTGCACACGCCGCACCTGCTGGGCGAGGCGCTGTCCTGGCACGAGCGCTACCTGCGTACGGGCACCATGCGCACCTGACCGCCCCCTGTCCCGCGCGGGCCTGCGGGGAACGCCGGCGCCTCCCATAATCCACGGATCGCACCCGAAGGAGACACCCCCATGCCGATCTGGAAGCAGCCCATCGACCTGCACAGCCTGAACCACCCGGCCACGCCGAACGCGGTGACCCACCTGGGCATCGAATTCACCGAGATCGGCGACGACTTCCTGCGCGCCCGCGTGCCGGTGGACGAGCGCACCAAGCAGCCCTTCGGCCTGCTGCACGGCGGCGTGAGCGTGGTGCTGGCCGAGACGCTGGGGTCGGTGGGTGCGTTCTACGCCTCGCCCGAGGGCTGCCGCGCCGTGGGCCTGGACATCAATGCCAACCACCTGCGCGCCGCCACCGAGGGCTGGGTGACCGGCACCGCCCGGCCCGTGCACATCGGCCGCACCACCCACGTCTGGCAGATCGACATGGCCAACGAGGCCGGCGACCTCACCTGCGTCTCGCGCCTCACGATGGCGATCCTCGCGCCGCGCTGAATCAGTCGGACCTGCCCTCGCGGCAGGCGACGGAATCCATGCCGGCCGCCCACACGCCCAGGCGGAAATCCGCATCCGTCGCATCCACCACGCGGCGCAGGTCCATGCCGGCCTCCAGCCGCAGATGCGCCGCGTCGCCGGCCAGCGCGCAGCCCGCGATGGGCCGGCGCCAGTGGCAGGCCGCCACCACGCCGCCCGGGGCGAGCGAGGCGCGCACGCGCAGCGCCAGGCGGTCGATGTCGGCGGGCGCGAGGTAGTACACGAACTCGCTGAGCACGATCAGGTCGAACGCGCCCTCGGGCCATTCGTCCGGCACCCACATGCGCCGCAGCGCCACGTGGGCATGGCGTTCCAGGCGGCGCCCGGCGACCTCCAGCGCGCGCTCGGCGCCATCGGTGGCCAGCAGCTCGCCGCAGCGGGGCGCGAGTTCGGCCGTGAGCAGCCCCGTGGCGCAGCCGGGCTCGAACGCCCGGGCATACCGCTCGTGGGGCAGTGCCGCCAGCAGCAGGCGCCGCTTGCGGGCCTCGTACCAGCTGCCGTCGAAGTGCCACGGATCGTCGCTGCCGGCGTACAGCGCCTCGAAATGCCGCGGCGGCACCGCCTGCGGCGGCGCTTCTGCGGGCGCGGGTGTCGACGTGGGCATGGGAGGCTCGGTGAAAGCGGGAGGGTCTGCCAGCAGGGTCATGTGCTCGGGAGAAAGAAGTATTCGAGCGGCCAGCGGGCCCGCTCCAGGATGGCACCGTCGAGCACCGGCGCGAGGCCGTGCCCGCGGTCGGCGAGCTGCGAGCGGTGGCGCGCCAGGGCCGCCTGCTTGGCCGCCGCCGCCCCCGCCGTGGGCTGGAAGGCGCACAGCCGGTGCCAGGGCACCGGCGACTGCAGCGGGTCCGCCCAGTGCCACATCCATACCGGTGCCTCCCACAGCAGCGCGCCGGCCGCGCGCGCGGCGCCGGCCGCGGCCCGGCCGCAGGCCTCGTGGTCCGGGTGTCCGTCGAGCCGCCACGTGGTCACCACCGCATCGTCCGGGCGCAGCAGCGTGCGCAGCGACCGTTCCAGCGCATCGCCGCAGTCCTCGACGCCGCCGTCCGGCAGGCCGAGCAGCAGCAGGTCGGCCGTGCCCGCGCCCAGCGCTTCCAATCCCTCCACGCGCTCGCGGCGGCGCAGGGCGGCGGTGTCGGGTGCCGACCAGCCGGGCGTGCCCTGGTGGCTGGCCTCGCCGTCGGTCACCCCGACGATCAGCACCTCGCCGCCGCGGCGCGCATGGGCGTGCAGCAGCATGCCGCAGGCCAGCAGTTCGTCGTCGGGGTGCGGGGCCAGCACCACGAGGCGTTGGTCCGCGCCGACGATGGCCGCGGCGGGCAGGCGGGCCGGGCCGCGGCCGGCCAGCCACTGCTGCCAGGCATGCGGTGCGCGGCGCGGCCGGCCGATGTCGATCTGGCGATCGGCCGCGGGGTGTCCGGCTTCCATCAGATCGACCATGGGGCCACCGCCTTTTCCGCCAGGCATTCGCCCATCGCGGCATCGTCGCGTTCCGCGTGGCTCTGGCGGATGAAGACCGGCAGGTCCGCCGCCATGCGCGCGAAGGCGGGATCGCGGCACAAGGGCGTGGCGCCCAGCGCCCGGCCGACCTCGTCGAGCACCTCGCGGGCACAGGCTTCCGCTGTCTGGCGCACGCGCAGCGCGGCCAGCCGCGCATCCTCCTGCGGATGGGCATCGATCCATTGCGCCGTCTCGCGCAGCAGCGCCGCGGAGCCGGCCAGCAGGCGGTCCACCCGGCCCAGGGCCGCGAGCCGGAAAGGCATGCGCTGCGCCGCGGGCGCGCGGGCCAGCGCCGTGTGCAGGGTGCGCGCCAGGGCCACCGCACCGCCATGCCAGCACGCCGCGACGCCCGCCCCGCCCTGCCAGAAGCCGGGCCGGCGCAGATAGCCGCCCACCGCGCCCACGGCCACGGCCGGCACGTCCTGGAACAGCACGTCCACGCTGGCGCTGGCCTCCATGCCGACCGCATGCCATTGGTCGCCGCAGAAACCCACCCCCGGCTGGCGCATGTCCACCGCCACCAGCTGCGGGCCTTCTCCGTCCGGCCCCCAGGCGGTCAGCAGGCCGTGGCTCACATGCTGCGCCCCCGAGCACCAGGACTTGGCGCCGCACAGGCGCGGCATGCCGTCGGGCCCGGGCTGTACCGTCAGCCGCGCGCCCGGCGCTTCCGCGGCCCAGGTGCCCCAGACCGATGCGGCCGTGCTGCCCGCGATGCCCTCCGGCGCCCCGAGTTCGCGCAGGATCGCGAGCGCGTCGGTATGGCCTTCGTAGAGTTTCACGAGCGCGAGGTCGTGCGCCGCCACCTCGGCGAGCGCGCGCCAGCGGGCCGCGGTGTCGCCTCCGCCGGGCAGCGGCAGGTCGGCGCAGCCCGCATCCACCAGGGTCTGCAGGCGGTCCGCCGGGGCGAGCGTGCCGCTGCCCGCCAGCACCGCGCGCAGCACCGCCAGCGACACGGCGCCGTGGCTCGGAGGCAGCGCGTTCATGCCATGCCTCCGGCGGCCCAGGTCGTGGCCGCGGCCAGACCGGCCAGGCCCGCGAGGTGCGCGCCGAACCCTTCCGGCGCGCGGTACTGGCGGCGCGCGCTGGTCACCACGCGCGGCAGGTTGGTCCAGGCGATCGAGGCCCCCGTGGCCTCCAGGGCGCGCACGAGGGCCACGTCCTCGCCCGTGCACAGTTCCTGGAAGCCCCCGGCACGCAGGTAGGCGCCGGACGCCACGCCCAGGTTCGCGCCGTGGATGTGGCGGTGGTCCGGCCGGTCGTGGTAGGCCGCGCGGTAGCGCTGCTGGAGATCGTCGGAGTACCCGCCCCACTCGCGCACTTCCACGGTGCCGCAGACCGCCTCGCTCGCCAGTCCCAGCTGGGAGGCGAGCCAGTCGTGCGCCACGGTGCTGTCGGCATCCGTGAACCCGAGCCAGCGGGCGCCCGCATCGAGTGCGGCCTGCGCACCGGCGGCACGCGCCGCGCCCACGTTGCGACGGGTGAGGGTGAGGGTGCGCACGCCGTGCCGCCGGGCGATGTCGGCGGAGCGGTCGGAACATGCGTCGAGGGCGACCACGATGTCCACGCGCTCGCCCCGGAGCGCGGGATGCAGTGCGGCCGTGCGCAGTGCATGCAGGCACTCGCCCAGGCACGCTTCCTCGTCATGCGCGGGAACGACCACGCCGATCATGGCCGCGCTCCCGGCCACCGCATGGCAAGGCCCTGCCGCCGCGCAACCCGCTGCGGCACGCTGGCCAGCATCGTCCGGCGGCGGCACCGTCGGTGCCTGCGTCCTGCCGGTTCAGCCCGTTCAATCCTCGCCATGCACTTTCCTTGTTCTGTTCGACGGGAAAGTTAAGGCGGCACCCCTGGCCGGACTGTAGGAGAACAAGCCCATCCATTACCCGACGGCACCGGTTTCCGGACCGTGTGCGGCCGCGCGGCGGCGAGGCGTGCCGCGCCGGGAATGCAGCGGCTACGGGGCCGTGCCGACGCGGCCGGCGTCAGCCGCTGAGGCGCCCGATTCCTCCTCCGCGCGCCGTGCCATGCGGTCGCTCTTCCAGTACACGTCGTCGCCCCCGTCCATGCGGTTGAGCACGCGCGCGAGCACGAAGAACAGGTCCGACAGCCGGTTCAGGTAGCGCCGTGGCGCGGCCCGCAGCCCCTCCGGCTCGGCCTCGCCCAGCGCCACGACGGAGCGCTCCGCGCGGCGGGCCACGGTGCGGCAGACATGCGCCTGCGCGGCGGCACGCGAGCCCGCGGGCAGGATGAATTCGGCCAGGCGCGGCAGGGCGCCGTTGTAGCGTGCCAGGGCGTCGTCGAGCTGCGCCAGGGCGTCGTCCTTGAGCAGCTCGAAGCCGGGAATGGAGAGTTCGCCGCCCAGGTTGAACAGCTGGTGCTGCACGTCGCCCAGCAGCGTGCGCACGCCATCGGGCAGCGGCTCGCAGAGCAGCAGGCCGATGTGGGAGTTGAGTTCGTCCACGTCGCCCATGGCGTGGGGCCGGGCGCTGTGCTTGGAGACGCGCGTGTTGTCGCCGAGGCCGGTGCTGCCGTCGTCTCCTGTGCGCGTGGCGATTTGTGTCAATCGGTTGCCCATGGGGACCTTCCGGAGGAAATGGGGAGAAGAGCCCCGATTCTCCGTTACACCCGGGGGCCGATTGTGTACTCGGGCAACAGCGGGCAAAAGCGCTGGCCTGGCGGTCCGCGCTGCGGTGCAATGAAGGCCTGTTCAACTTCTACGGAGCCTGACATCCATGCCAGCTACGCAGCAACGACGATCCGCCCTCTCCTTCGATGCCCGCAGCGTGCTGCTGTTCGCGGCCATGGCCGTGGGAGGCGCCGCGGCGCATGCGCAGACCTCTCCGTCCGCCAGCACGTCGACCGGCCTGCATGCCGCGCCCTCGCGTTCCGGCAGCAACGGCGGCAACGGCGCCCAGGGCCTGTCCGCTTCCGCGGGCGGCGGCGCCGTGTTCGGCGGCACCCCCACCGCGGCCCCGTCCGCCGGTGCCTCGTTCGACCGGGCCGACGCCAACCACGACGGGCAGCTGAGCGCGCAGGAAGCCGCCCGCCTGCCGGCCATCAGCCAGCGCTTCAAGGCGCTGGACACCAACCGCGACGGAGCCCTGTCGCGCACCGAATTCGAGGTGGGCGCGAAATCCTGACGCACCCCCTTCGCCCCCGACGTCTGGCTGACGTTCTGTGATTGCGCAACTACCACGGGAACTCCAGCTGTATCTTGCAACGACCCGGCCCGCATGACAGGAGGCATGCGGGCTTCGGTGCGTCTGGAGGGAGGGCCGTCAGCGGTCCAGTTCGGCCAGTTGCATCGCGAGCCTGCGCCGCACGAAGGGAAGGTGGTCGACCAGGCCGAGCAGTGCCCCCCGCGCCGCGCGTGCCAGCGGTGAAGACGCCGTTGCCAGCCGGGTGAGCGCATCGGTCGTGCGGACCACCTCGCGCGCGATCGCATGGCGCCGCGCCGCCCAGGCCGCGATCGCGCCGGTGTCGCCTTCGCGCAGGGCCCGGTGCAGCGGGGCCGCGAGTTCGACGGCGTCCTGGATGCCCGTGTTCATTCCCTGCCCGCCCGCCGGGCTGTGCACGTGGGCGGCATCTCCGCACAAGAGCGCATGCCCCTTCCACACCTGCGCCGCAAGCCGGTGCTGCACGTGGAACGACGATCCCCACAGCAGCTCCCTGATCGCGGGGGTCGTGCCGGGCCGGGGACCGCGGGTGCCGAGCAGGGCGTGCACATGCGCCGGCGTCACGTCCGGGTCCGGATCGTCCACCGTGGCCACCACGCGGTAGCGGTCAGCGCCGCCGCCGGGCAGGGGCGCGACCACCATCAGGCCCTGCGGCGAGAAGAACAGGCTGACTTCGCTGCGGGGCAGCGGCCAGTCCATGCGCACGTCGGCCAGCACGAAGCGCTCCGCATAGTCGCCGCCCTCGAAGGAGATGCCGGCGCCCGCGCGCACCTCGCTGCGGGCGCCGTCGCATCCCACGATCCAGCGGGCATGCACCTGCCGCGGGCCTGCATCAGAGCAGTCCAGCTCCGCCGCGATGCCCCCGGGTACCTCCGTGAACGACACCAGCCGCGCCGGTCTCCACACCGTGGCGTTCCTGCCGCCGAGCCCCGCCGCGAGCACGGCCTCTGTCACGTTCTGCGGGCACATCAGCGCATAGGGATGGGGTGAGGGCAACCCCGCGAAGCCGATGCGCAGCAGCAGGTCGCCGCCTTCGCGCACGCAGAAATCCGGCGTTTTCAGGCCCTGGGACAGGAGCGCCGGCACGACGCCGAGCGGTTCCAGCACTTCCAGCGTGCGCGCATGGATGACGGCGGCGCGCGAGGTGTTCAGCCCGGCCGCGTGCCGGTCGACCAGGACCGAGGCGATGCCCAGGCGGTCCAGCGCGCGCCGCAGGGCCAGGCCCGCGGGGCCGGCTCCCACGATGAGCACTTCCGTGGAGATCGGTGCATTCGGTGCTGCGTCCATGGCGGGATTCCCAGAAAAGTAAACAGGCGTTTGCATTCTGGTCGCATCCCTGGCACAAGTAAACTGGCGTTTACAAAAACCCACATCCCCTGTCCAGGAAGTTTCCCGTGACCCGTTCGCAAGCCACCCGAGACCGCATCCTCGAATCGGCCCGCTGCCTGTTCGCCCAGGAGGGCTACGACGGCACCACGCTGCGCGCCGTGGCGGCCCATGCCCGGGCGAACGTCGCGCTGGTCATCCGCTACTACCGGAGCAAGGAGGCGCTGTTCCTGGCCGCCTCGGAGTTCGACCTGCGCCTGCCGGACCTCGGCACGGCCGCACGCGACGAACTCGGCCCGCGGCTCGCGGCGCATTTCTTCGCCGTGTGGGAAGACGGCCCCGCAGGACGGCAGCTGGTGTCGCTGCTGCGGGCTGCAGCGACGCACCCCGACGCGAGGGCTCGCATGCAGGCCATTTTCGAAACGCAGCTGCGCGCGGCCGTGCGCACCCTGGTGCCGCCCGATGAGGGCCCGGACCTGCGGGCCACCCTCATCGCCTCGCAGATGCTCGGGTTCGCGTTCGTCCGCTACGTGCTGGAGTTTTCAGCGGAAGGGCTCGACCGATCGGCGGCGGTGCGCGCTCTCGGCGGCACGCTGCAGCGCTACCTGACGGAGCCCCTGTGACCGTCAGTCGTGCAGCGACGACAGGAACTGCTGCAGCTCCGGCGTGCGCGGGTTGCCGAACACCTCGGCCGGCGGGCCCATCTCGTGCACGCGGCCCTGGTGCATGAAGATCACGCGGTCGCTCACCTTGCGCGCGAACGCCATCTCGTGCGTGACCATCAGCAGCGTCATGCCCTCGGCCGCCAGGCCCTCCACCACGCGCAGCACCTCGCCCACCAGTTCCGGATCGAGCGCGCTGGTGATCTCGTCGCACAGCAGCACGGCGGGCTCCATGGCCAGGGCGCGGGCGATGGCCACGCGCTGCTGCTGGCCGCCGGAGAGCTGGTCGGGCATGGCGTCGAACTTCTCGGCCAGGCCCACGCGCAGCAGCAGCCGGCGCGCATGCTCGGCGGCATCGACCTTGTCCTTCTTCTTGACCAGCGTGGGCGCGAGCATGATGTTGCGGCCCACCGAGAGGTGCGGGAACAGGTTGAAGCCCTGGAAGATCATGCCCACGCGCTGGCGCAGCTCGCGCATCGCCATGGGGCTGTCGTGCAGCAGCGGCTTGCCGTCCACGGTGAGCGCGCCGTCCTGGAATTCCTCCAGGCCGTTGATGCAGCGCAGCAGCGTGCTCTTGCCCGAGCCGCTCTTGCCGATGATGGCGATGACCTCGCCGCGCGCGACCTTCAGGTCGATGCCCTTGAGCACCTCGTTGGTGCCGTAGGACTTGCGCAGCGCCGTGACGTTGACGATGGGGGCGGCGGATGCGGATGCGGATGCAGATGCGGCGGTGGCGGGCGTGGGCATGGCGGCGGTTTCAGCGGCGGCTTGCATGGACTTTCCTTTCCAGGAACTTGGCATAGAGACTGATGGGGTAGCACAGCGCGAAGTACATGAGCGCCACGCAGGCGAACACCGTGAACGGCTGGTAGGTGACGTTGGAGATCATGTTGCCGGCGCGCGTGAGTTCGACGAAGCCCACCACCGACGCCAGCGCGGTGCCCTTGATCACCTGCACCATGAAGCCCACCGTGGGCGCGATCGCGATGCGCAGCGCCTGCGGCACCACCACGTGGCGCAGCTGCTCGCCGAAGGTGAGTGCCAGGCTCTGCGCGGCCTCCCACTGCCCCTTCGGGATGGCGGCCACGCAGCCGCGCCAGATCTCGGTGAGGAAGGCGCTGGTGTAGAGCGTGAGCGCCAGCGTGACCGACACCCACGCCGACACGTCGATGCCGAACAGCCCGATCCCGAAGTACGCGAGGAACAGCTGCATCAGCAGCGGCGTGCCCTGGAAGACCTGCACATAGGCGCCGACGAGCCGGTCCACCCAGCCGATGCGCGTGAGGCGTGCCACCAGCAGCAGCGCGCCCACGAGGCCGCCGCCGACGAAGGCGATGAGCGACAGCACCACCGTCCAGCGCGCGGCCAGCAGCAGGTTGCGGAAGATGTCCCAGACAGTGAAATCGACCATGGTGACTTACCCTTTCACTTTCCGAAGACGAAGCGCGGCCCCGCCCAGTTGAGCGCGCGCCGCAGCCCGATGGCCAGCAGCAGGTAGATGCCGGTGGCGACGATGTAGGCCTCGAAGGTGCGGAAGTTCTGCGCCTGGATCACGTTGGCCGAGTAGCTCAGCTCCTCGGTCGAGATCTGCCCGCAGACCGCCGAGCCCAGCATCACGATGATGATCTGGCTCACCATGGCCGGCCACACGCGCTTGAGCGAGGGCGGCAGCACCACGCGGGTGAACACCTGCATGCGGCTCAGCGCCAGGCTCTGCGCGGCCTCGATCTGCCCGCGCGGCGTGGCCTCGATGCCGGCGCGGATGATCTCCGTCGCGTAGGCGCCGAGGTTCAGCACCATGGCGATCACCGAGGCCACCTCCGGGCTCAGCTTGATGCCCATCGACGGCAGGCCGAAGAAGATGAAGAACAGCTGCACGATGAAGGGCGTGTTGCGGATCAGCTCCACATACGTGCCCACCACCACGCGCAGCGCCAGCGGTCCGCTCGCGCGCGCCCAGGCGCAGCCGATGCCGACGGCCATGCCGATCGCCATCGACACGGCCGTCAGCCCCAGCGTCCACAGCACGCCGCGCAGCAGGAAGGGCCACTGCACCAGCACGGCCCCGAAATCGAGTTGAACTTGCATATCAATCACTCATTGCCGGGCGCCAGCGATGACCCGCGCCCTGTGCCATGAAACGGTCACGACCTTACCCATCGAGTGGCCGCGGAGCAGGCCAGGCCAGCAGACGCCGCGGAACCGGCTCCGCCGGGCCGCTGGCGTCGAGCAGCCCCAGGCCAGAGGCCTGGGGCGTTCGGGCTGTCCAGGCCCGCGCAGGCGGGCCTGGAGCCGCAGCCCTCACCCCCTGCCCGCCGTGCACAGCACGGCGAGAGCGGGGGGAAGCGGCAAAGCCGCTCAGGGGGGCGTGCCAATCACTCCGTCAGGGGGAGGTCGCCCGCCGGCCGCCCCAGCCACTTCTTCGACATCGCATCCAGCGTGCCGTCCTTCTTCGCGGCCAGGATGATTTCGTTCACCTTGGCGCGCAGCGCGTCCTCGCCCTTGGCCACGCCCACGAAGTTCGGGCTGTCCTTGATCAGCAGCTTGTATTCGGCGCCCAGTTGCGGGTTCTTCTGCATCATCAGCCCGGCGTTGGAGACGCTGGTGGCGATCACCTGCGTCTGCCCGGCCACGAAGGCGGCGGTGGACGCGGCCTGGTCCTCGTAGCGCTTGAACTGCATGGAAGCGGGGCCGACCTTCGCCAGCTCCTGCTCCTCCATCGCACCCTTGGCGACGGCGATGGTCTTGCCGGCGAGGTCGTCGAACGACTTGACCTGCATCGCCTTGGGCGCATACACGCCCTGGAAGAACGGCGCATAGGCGTGCGTGAAGTCGATCACCTTCAGGCGGTCGGGGTTCTTGCCCAGCGTGGAGATCACCAGGTCCACCTGCTTGGTCTGCAGGTAGGGGATGCGGTTGGCGCTGGTCACCGGCACCATCTGCAGCTTCGCGCCCATCTGCTGGGCGATGAGTTCGGCCATCGCGACGTCCAGGCCCTGCGGCTTGAGGTCCAGGCCCACGAAGCCGTAGGGCGGGTAGTCGGTGGGCACCGCGATCTTGATCGTCTTCGTCTGCTGGATCTTCTCCAGGGCGTTCTGCGCGTGGGCGGCCGTGCCGCCCAGCAGGGCGGCGGCGGCCAGGGCGAGAGTGAGTTGGCGGCGGGTGGGGGTCATAGAAGCGCTCCTAGGTAGGTCGGTGAGGGGTCGTCGTCGTTGCCGGACGGGGAGGATGAGGATGGGGAAGCAGCAGCCGGGGCCAGCGGCGGTGACAGCGCACCGGGCCGGCGCTTCGCGCGCGGAACGGGGGCGGTGACGGCGGCGATGCCGGCCTCGCCGGAATGCAATGCCTGTGCCTGTGCACGCGCCCGCGGACGTGCGGCCGACTTCGGCACCACCGGCGCCAGCGCCCCGCGCAACTGCGCCAGCGGATCGGCATGGGCGGGCAGCCGCAGGTGCCCCTGCACGGTGCCGATGTGTTCGGACATCAGCGCCTCGGCGCGGGCGGTGTCGCCCGCCTCCAGCGCCGCGACGATGCGCACGTGGTCCTCGCAGGACTGGGCGGCATCGTGCGACGACTGGTAGAGCATGGCGATGAGCGTGGTGCGTGCCGTGAAATCGCGCAACGTGTCGGCCAGCAGGTGGTTGCCCAGGCATTCGGCCAGGCACACGTGGAAGTCGCCCAGCAGGAAGCTGCGCGCGCCCACGTCGCTGCCGCGCACGGCGGCCTTCTCACGCGCCAGGTGGGCACGGAGCGATTGCAGCGCGGGCTTGCCCAGCGGCTTCGCGCCGCGGATCAGGCCCAGCTCGATCACGCGCCGCGCCTCGAAGGCCTCGCGCGCATCCTCCTGCGAGGGCTCCACCACGTACCAGCCGCGCCGCGCGCTCACGGTGACGATGCCGCGCACCGACAGCCGGGTGAGCGCCTCGCGCACGATGGTGCGGCTGCAGTCGAACAGCATGGCCAGCTGCTGCTCGCCCAGGCGCGCGCCGGGTGCGAGTTTCTGCGCCATCACCGCTTCGATGATGCGTTCGCTGATGTCGGTGGAGGAAATCGCCATGGCTTGCATACCAGCACGAAGCGTGCCCGCTGGTATGCAAGATCGGCGCACAACTCTGGTTCAACCACGGCACCGCTACAGGCTCATCGGCACCAAGTTGGCGCCGCCCTGCCCGATCAGGTGCCGAGCAAACCTTCTGCGAGCCACTCGGTGCCCAGAAGGAAGTCGTCGATGTCCATCGCCTCCTGCGGGTTGTGCGAGCCGTGGGCATTGCGCACGAACAGCATGGCGGCTGGAATGCCCGCGGCGGCGAACACCGCCGCATCGTGGCCCGCGCCGCTCGGAATGCGCTCCAACGTCTGCCCCGCGCGGGCGGCCACGGCCTCGAATCGCCGGATCCAGCTCTCGTCCATCGTCGCGGGGGCCGTGGTGAGGCGGTCGTCGAACTCGAAGCGCACGCCCCGGTCCGCCGCGATCGCGCGGCATTCGTCCTGCATCAGCTGGTGGAAGCGCTCCAGCGTGGCGGCGTCCTGGCTGCGCGCCTCGAAGCTGAACTGCACCTCGCCCGGAATCACCGACACCGCGTGCGACTGCGCGGGCGTGGTGCAGATGCCGCTGGTCATCACGAGGTCCATACCCATCTGCAGCAGCACGCGCCAGTGCTCGTCCATGCGCGACAGCAGCTGCGCCACCGCCAGCACCGCATCCTTGCGCAGCCAGCGCGGCACCGCGCCGGAGTGGCCCGTCTCGCCGATGCAGCGCACGCGGTTGTGGCGCACGTTGCCGCGGATGCCCGTCACCGCCGCCACCGGCCAGCCGCGCGCCACCATCACCGGGCCCTGCTCGATGTGCAGCTCCAGGTACGCGGCCACGGCGCACGGCAACAGCGGCGTGTTCTGCGCGATGGCGGCCACGTCCGCGCCGCAGCGCGCCATCGCGTCGCCCAGCGTGCCGGCGCCGGCTCCCGCGCGGTGCGGCAACTGCAGCGCCGCGGCGGGCAGGCGCCCCAGCAGCGCCATCGAGCCCATGTAGGCGCGGCCGTACCAAGCGCTCTCCTCGCCGCGCAGGGCCAGCACGCGCACCGGCGGCGCCTCCGCATGCCGCCCGCGCAGCGACGACAGCACCAGCATGCCCGCCACCACGCCGGCCAGCCCGTCGTAGTTGCCGCCCTGCGGCACCGAATCCACGTGCGAGCCGATCACCACCACGGGATCGTTGCGCCCATCCTCGGGCAGGCGCATCCACAGATTGCGGGCGCGGTCGTATTCGCAGGCCAGGCCCATCGCGGCGGCATGGCGCTCCAGCAACTGCAGGGCCGAGTCTTCGCCGGGGCCGTAGCTCTCGCGCGTGATGCCGGGGCCGTCGCGGGTGGCGTCCGCCACCTCGCCGAGCAATGCCTCGGCCTGGCGGCGCCACGTGCGGGTGTCCAGGGATTCCATGACCGCGCTCATGCCGCGCCCCCCACCGGGCTCGCACCCGTGCCGCCATGGGCCAGCGACCACTGCGTGGGCGAGGCGGTGAACTCCGCCAACGTCTGCGCCTGCGCGGCGTTGAGGCGCCCCGCTTCCAGCAGGGCCACGTGCAGCTGCGCCCACGAGGCCAGCGCATGCAATTGCAATTGCTGCTGCGCCAGGCGCTGCGGCGTGTCCGGGTAGATCGCGTAATCGAACAGCACCAGGGCATCGCCCACGTCCACGCCCACCTGCCGCAGCGCCTGCGCGGCGGCCATCTTGGAGCGGCCGTCGGTGGTCACGTCGTCCACCAGCAGCACGCGCGCGGGCAGCCCGTCGCCCCGGTGCGGCAGGCGGCCCTGCAATTGCGCCTGCACGCCCCAGCCGATGGGCCGCTTGCGCAGGTACAGCATGGGCAGGCCGAGCCGGTCGGCCAGCCACGCCGCGAAGGCGATGCCGGAACTCTCCGAACCCACCACCGCGCCGATGCCTTGCCTCGCCACCAGCGGCGTCACCGCGCGCGCCGCGGCCTCCATCAGCTCCGTGCGCCAGGCCACGTCGCAGAGCAGGGCATGCGCATCCACATAGACCGGGCTGGCCCAGCCGGAGGTGTAGAAGAACGGCGTATCGCCCGCGATGCGCACGGCATCGGTGGCGACCAGGGCGCGCGCCACGCGCGCCGCATCGGCGGGAGAGAAAATCATTGCGAGCCTGACAAGAGCCAAGCGATGCATCCTAGGCAGCGCACCGGTTCCGGAGAAGTGCAAAAATCTCCGCCAGCCGTTCCCAAACGCGATGGCTCGTGCCGCGCCCTTGGCGCCGCATGCCGCGAACCCCGCCCCGTCGCGCCCTGCCCTCTTCCCGCCGTCTTCCTGCCGACCCCGCTCCCATGGCCCGCCTGCTCTCCCCCCGCAACTTCCTGCGCCAGCTCGACCTGGGCTCGCTGGACCTCTTCATGCTCGTGTGCGAGACCGGCAGCATCGCGCGCGCCGCCGAGCGCGGCCAGATGGCCGCCTCCGCCGTGAGCAAGCGCATCGCCGAACTGGAAGCGCTGGCGCAGGCCCCGCTGCTCGCGCGCCATGCCCGCGGCGCGCGGCCCACGCCCGCGGGCCGGCAACTGCTGCAGCATGCGCACGCCATCCTGCTCGCGGTGGAGCACCTGCATGCGGACCTCGGCGAATTCGCGCAGGGCGTGCGCGGCCACGTCACCGTGTGCGCCAGCGCCTCGGTGGTGGAGCAGTTCCTGCCGGCGGAGATCGCGGGCTTCATGCAGCGCCATCCCGACATCCGCATCGACCTGCGCCAGGCCGCCAGCCGCGCCGTGGCGCAGGCCGTGCGCGAGGGCACCGCCGACATCGGCATCTGCGGCGCGAGCGACGAAGTGCTGGGCCTGGAGGCCCGCCCCTACCGCCGCGAGCGCCTCGTGCTGGTGGTGCCGCGCGGCCATGCGCTCGCGCGCCTGCGCACGGTGGCCTACGAACGCGCGCTCGCCTATCCGCAGATCGGCCTGCGCGACAGCAGCACCGTGCAGCAGGCGCTCGCGCAGGAGGCGCGTGCCACGCGGCGCGTACTCGGCCGCCGCATGGAGGTGGACAGCCTGAGCGCGATGTGCCGCATGGTCGAGAGCGGCCTGGGCCTCGGCGTGATGCCCGAGGGCGCCTTCCGCGCGCTCGGCGAGGCCACCACGCTGCGTGCCGTCGCGCTCACCGATGCCTGGGCCGACCGCGAACTCAACCTCTACGCACGCCGCTTCGCCGACCTGCCCGCCGCGGCCCAGCGTTTCGCGGACCATGTCACGCCGCAGGTCGAGCCCGGGGCACCAGCGTGAACGCGCGCGGCTTCCTACAATGCCTTTACCACCCGCACCGCACGGAGACACCGCCATGAACGCCCCCACCGCCACCGCCCACCTGCTGCCCGAGATCCGCCTGCGCCCCGTGCCGCAGGCATTCATGGACGCGCTCGCCGCGCGCTTCGGCGCCCAGTGCTCCCTCGCGCAGGCCGTGCGCGAGCAGCATGGGCGCGACGAAGGATCGATGCAGGCCCCGCCGCCCTCGGCCGTGGTCTTCGCCGAAAGCACGCAGGACGTCGCCGATGCGGTGCGCCTCGCCGCGCAGCACGACGTGCCCGTGATTCCGTATGGCGCGGGCTCGTCGCTCGAAGGCCACCTGCTCGCCATCCAGGGCGGCATCAGCATCGACGTCTCGCGCATGAACCGCCTGCTGAGCGTGGACGCCGACGACCTCACCGTGACCGTGCAGCCCGGCATCACCCGCAAGCAGCTCAACGAGGCGATCAAGGACACGGGCCTGTTCTTCCCGATCGACCCAGGCGCGGACGCCAGCATCGGCGGCATGGCCGCCACGCGCGCCAGCGGCACCAACGCCGTGCGCTACGGCACCATGCGCGAGAACGTGCTCGCGCTCGAAGTGGTGACGGCATCGGGCGAGGCCATCCGCACCGGCACCCGCGCCAAGAAAAGCGCCGCCGGCTACGACCTGACGCGCCTGCTGGTGGGCAGCGAAGGCACGCTCGGCGTCATCACCGAAGTCACGCTGCGCCTCTACCCTCTGCCCGAAGCCGTGAGCGCCGCCATCTGCTCCTTCCCGAGCATCGAGGCCGCCGTGCGCACCGTCATCCAGACCATCCAGCTCGGCGTGCCGATCGCGCGCGTGGAGCTGATCGACGCGCACACCGTGCGCATGGTGAACGCCCACAGCAAGCTCGGCCTGCGCGAGGAACCGATGCTGCTCATGGAATTCCACGGCTCGCCCGCCGGCGTGCAGGAACAGGCCGAAACCGTCCAATCCATCGCGCAGGACTGGAACGGCAACGCCTTCGAGTGGGCCACCACGCCCGAAGAACGTACGCGCCTCTGGACCGCGCGGCACAACGCGTATTTCGCGGCCGTGCAGAGCCGCCCCGGCTGCCGCGCGATCAGCACCGACACCTGCGTGCCCATCAGCCGCCTGGCCGACTGCCTGCTCGATTCCGTGACCGAGGCCGACGCCAGCGGCATCCCGTATTTCCTCGTCGGCCACGTGGGCGACGGCAACTTCCACTTCGGCTACCTGATCGACCCGAACAGCGACGACGAGCGCATGGTGGCCGAACGGCTGAACCACCAGCTCGTCGCCCGGGCGCTCGCCATGGGCGGCACCTGCACCGGCGAGCACGGCGTGGGCATCCACAAGATGGGGTTCCTGCTGGACGAGACCGGGCCGGGGGCCGTGGGGATGATGCGGGCGATCAAGCAGGCGCTGGATCCGAAGAATATTTTGAATCCGGGGAAGATCTTTGCGATGTAATCAAGATTCTGGAATACTGTTGTTTTTGACAGTATTCGCAGAAGGGAGCGAACTGGTGAGGATCACCAGTTCGGTTACTGGGCACTAGAATGTGCCCCATGAAGACCACATCGAAACTCAGCGGAGGGATGCCCGCCCACTTCTCCGGGCACGAGACGTTTCCCCTGCGTCAAATGTGGCTCAAGAAGGCCTTCGACCAAGCAATCGAAGGTGGCCTGATCCGCAAGTCCACTTTCACCGACGAGAACGCCATAGCCTCTTTCGGCGTTGGCAAGAACATGGTCGTGTCGATTCGGCATTGGGCCTTGGCATGCGGCGTTATGCGCGAGGCCGACAATGGTTTCCGCGTCGGTAGCCTCGCCTCTGAGATCCTGCAGGACGGCGGCCTCGATCCTTACGCAGAAAATCCATCGACCGCGTGGTTAGCCCATTGGCAGCTCGCGGGCCGATGTTTCCGCTCGACGACGTGGCATTGGCTGTTCAATCATGTGACGGCGCCTACCTTCACCCGCCAGGAGCTCGAAGAGCCTTTGGCCCGATATGCCCGCGAGCTTGATCCAAAGCATCGTCTCTCAGCCTCGACGATCTCCCGCGACTTGGAGACCTGCCTTCGCAGCTACGCGCCGCGCGTGGCCGGCGGCTCGCCCGAGGACTTCGCCGAGCCGCTGCTTGGTGAGTTGGGGCTCCTGCAAGAAGTCCACAAGGGGCAATACGCCTTCCGCCGCGGCCCCAAGGCCTCTCTTCACGATGGTGTCTTCGCATATGCCCTTGTCGACTTTTGGGACCGCAATGCCGAAGGCCAAAGCTCGCTGGCTTTCGAGACAGTCGCATACGCCGAAGGATCTCCGGGACGAGTCTTCAAGCTCGACGAAGAGTCGATCGCGCAGCGACTAATCACACTATCCGACTTCACAGGACGCAGGCTCGAATGGACCGATTCCGCGGGCCTGCGCCAAGTCCACCGCAAGCACATGACCCGGGACGACATCAAAAACATGATCAGGCGCGCCTATGACTGAAAAGAAGCAAGAGGCGCTCTCTGACATCGTCCAGATTTCGCGCCAATACCAGCGCTCCATCCGCGTCGACGCGGACATCGGCCGAGCAGACGCCCTCTCCGGCTATATCTGCCATGCGACCGCGGCCTCCGTGGTCGAGGGCATGTGCAGGCAAATCGCGGATACGAATCAACGCTGCTTCACCTGGACGGGCCCGTTTGGCGGTGGAAAGAGTTCGCTGGCGGTGGCGCTGGCGAGCGCGCTGCACCCCGACAGGGCTCTGCGGGAGAAGGCTCGCCAAGCCCTGCATCTGGACTCCAAGCCATACTTCGACAAGGCTTTCCCCGTTCAGAAGGGGTGGTTGATCGTCCCGGCTGTGGGCCGGCGCGGCAGCGTCGTGGCCGAGCTCCATGCAGCCCTGCGCAAGGCGCAGGGCAAGACGGTCGACGGACGCAGCAAGCCCACCTCGCAATCGCTCATCGCCGAGCTGCTTGAAGAAGCCAAGAGCCGCCCGCGCGATGGAGCGCTGGTGTTCATCGACGAAATGGGCAAGTTCTTGGAGGCTTCCGCCCTCGGATCCGGAGACGATGTCTATTTCTTTCAAGAGCTCGCCGAGGCCGCGGCCCGATCCGAAGGCCGCCTGGTGGTCGTCGGTGTGCTGCATCAGTCCTTCGCGCAGTATTCGGCTCGCCTGGGCATCGACACCCGCGACGATTGGGCCAAGGTCCAAGGCCGCTATGTCGACTTGCCCTTCGTGGCCGCGAGCGACGAGGTCGTGGAGCTCATCGGCCGCGCGATCGAAGCCAAGGTCACGCCGCCGTGGATGCGCGACGCGTCCAAGTCGATCGCCGAGGCCATCCGCTCGCGCCGCCCCGCGGTGGGGCAGAACTTCGCCTCAGCGTTGGAGGCCTGCTGGCCGCTGCACCCGGCCATGGCCGCCCTGCTGGGCCCGATCTCCAAACGGCAATTCGGACAAAACGAGCGCAGCACCTTCGGCTTCTTGTCGTCGGTGGAGCCGCATGGCTTCCGCTCGTATCTGAACTTGACGCTGCGCGAGAACGCGAGCTGGTATCGCCCGAGCGACTATTGGGACTACCTGCGCTCGAACCTCGAGCCCGCGATCTTGGCCTCTCCCGATGGGCACCGCTGGTCGCAGGCGGTGGAAGCAGTGGAGCGCGCCGAAGCGAAGACCGGCGACGCCCTGCTCGTCTCGCTGATCAAGAACATCGCGGTCATCGACATGTTCCGCAACGGCTCGGGACTTGCGGCCGACGCCGCGGTGATCGGCGCCCTCTTCTACGACCAGACTCGCGAGCAGCTCGACGAGGCCCTCAAAAGGCTCTCCGATCTCAAAGTCGCCCTCTACAAGAGCTACACCGGCGCATGGTCGGTCTTTGAAGGTAGCGACTTCGACATCGACTCCGCCATCGCGCAAACCTTGGCCGCATCGCCTGGCATCGACTACGGTCGCTTGGCCCAACTCATGGGCATGCATCCGGTGGTGGCCAAGCGCCATTACCACGAGACCGGCTCCATGCGCTGGATGGAGCTCTCGCTGTGCAGCATCGAGCAGGCCGAGAAGATGGCGGCGGACTACCGCCCCAAGAAGGGCGAATTCGGCGCCTTCATCCTCGCGCTGCCCAGCAAGGGCATGAAGCCCAGAGACGCGAGGAAGCGCGCGCAGGGCTGCGCGAAGCTTCGCCCATGGCCCGTAATGATCGGCATCCCCGAGAACCACGCCCGCATCGAGGAGCTCTCCGCCGAGCTGGTGGCCCTCGAGCAGGTCAAGGATCGCCACGAGCTCTCGGGCGACGCCGTGGCCCGCCGCGAGGTCTACGCGCGCTTGGCGGCCACCCGCGCGGATCTGGAGGACCAACTGCAAGCGGCCGTGTCGCTGGCGAAGTGGCATGACGGAAGCGAGCAGATCGTCGAGCCTGGCTCGAAGCTTTCTCCGGTGGCCTCGAGCCTGGCCGAAGGCATGTTCTCCGACTCGCCCCCGGTGTGGAGCGAGCTGGTCAACCGCGACAGCGTATCGAGCAACAGCGTCAAGGCTCGCCGCGCCCTGCTGCACGCGATGATTAACGCTGAAGGCCAAGAGGCTTTGGGCTTCGAGGGCTTCCCGGCTGAGCGCGGCCTCTACGAGACGCTGCTCAAAAGCACGGGGCTGCACCGCCAAGACGCATCGGGAGCCTGGCGCTGCATGCCGCCGGACGATCAGTTCGCCGAAGGCTTCAAAAATCTGTGGGACGCCACGCGCGCCCTCTTCTCAGATGCCGACGCTCGCGTGGGCGCTCACGAGATCTATGAGCTTTGGAGCGCGCCGCCCTTTGGCATGAAGCTGGGCATCCAGCCGGTGATCATCACGGCCTTCTTACTGGCTCACAAGGCCAACGTCGCTGTCTACAAGGACGGGATGTTCGTGCCTCGGCTCACCGACTTCGACATCGACGAGTGCTTGCAGGATCCCGATCGCTTCTCGCTGCGTTGGGTGGCCATCGACGAGGACAAGAACCGCATCCTTGACGGCATTTCGAAGCTCTTGGCTGAGATCGGCGAGAAGGCCGGCGCGGCCGACCCGCTCGAAGCCGCCCGCGGCTTGGTGGCCATGGTCTTCAACCTGCCCGAATGGGCTCGCCGCACCTCGCGCCTGGGCAAGACCGCCCGGGAAATGCGCGACATGCTCTTGAAGGCCAGCGATCCGCACAAGGTGCTGTTCGTCGACCTCGCATCGCTGCTCGAGGCCGCCGACGGCAAGGCTTACGTCAAGGCGCTTCGCGCGCCTCTGCAGGAGCTCGCCGACGCTTACGGCAAGATGCTCTCGGAAGTCGAAGCCAAGATGCTCGCCGCGCTCGACGCCAGCCGCGATGACCTGCAATCCCTGCGCGATCGGGCGAACTCTGTCTCCGGCATTTCGGGCGATTACCAGATCGATGGCTTCGCGACGCGCCTGGCCAGCTACGACGGCTCGCGCGCGGCCCTGGAAGGCATCCTGAGCATGGCGGCCGAGAAGCCTCCACGCGACTGGGTAGACCGGCACATCGACGCCGCAGTCCTGGAGCTGGCGAAGTTCGCCCGGCGCTTCCGCGAGTCCGAGGCCTTCGCGGGCGTGCAAGGCCGTGCGGCGCGCAGCGAAGCGATTGCGGTGGTCATCGGCGCGGGCTCAGACACCAAGACGATCTCGCGCTCGTTCGCGATCCCCGATCGCCATCGCAAGACGGTGGAGGCCAAGGCCGACGAGCTCGCCTCGATGCTGGAAGGCCAGGGCCTGGGGACTGATGTATTGCTGGCAATCTTGGCCAAGGCCGGGATGAAGCTTGCATCGATCGATAAGGAGACAGCCAATGGTTGAACGCCACGTTTTGGGGATCTCGGGGGGCAAGGACTCTGCTGCGCTGGCCGTCTATATGGCCACGAAGCATCCCGAGCTCGACATCGAATACTTCTACACCGACACCGGCGAAGAGCTGCCTGAGGTCTACGAATTCCTGGCCAAGCTCGAGGGCAAGCTGCACAAGCCGATCCTGCGGCTAAACCCCAATCGCGACTTCAAGTTCTGGCTGCGCCAATACAACCACTTCCTGCCCAACCCAAACTCGCGCTGGTGCACGCGAAAGTTGAAACTTGCGCCGTTTGAAGAATGGGTCCGGCCTATGCTCGCGGCCGGCGACAAAGTCACGTCCTATGTGGCCATCCGCGCCGATGAGGATTACCGTGAGGGCTACGCGGCCAAGGCCGAGAACCTCTTCGTGAAGCTGCCCTTCCGCGAGGCCGGCGTCGACAAGGCCGGCGTCATCGACATCTTGGAGAACTCCGGAGTCGGCTATCCCAAGTATTACGAGTGGCGCTCGCGCAGCGGATGCACCTTCTGCTTCTTCCAGCAGAAGATCGAGTGGGTGCGCCTGCGTGAGAAACACCCTGACGCCTACGAGGCGGCGAAGGCCTTGGAGAAGGACGCACTGGAGCACGGCTCACCCTTCACTTGGTCCAAGGGCGAGTCACTCTCGGACATGGAGCAGCCTGCACGCATCGCTGAGATCCAAGCCGAATACGGCATCCGTCGAGCCCGCATGCTCAAGGCTATCCCCATCAACCCGCTGCGGCCTGTGAAGGCCTGCCCGGACGACATCGACGACATCTATGGGGTGGACGAAGGCAACGGCTCCTGCGCTGTCTGTCATAAGTAGGCGTGCAAGCTTCACTCTCAATGGAGGGATAACAGCAAGTGTTCAGAATCACCGCACGTACCGTCCTAGAGCTTGGCTCCGAACTCATTAGCTCGGACATCATTGCATTTTATGAGCTGATCAAGAACGGTTTCGACGCAGGCACGAAGTCGGGCGTCGAGATTCATTTCAACATCGTTCTACGTCGAAACCACTATCTTTCGGCGCGCGATCGCGCCTTGAAGTCGGGAGGGTTTGGTCACGCCCTCATTGAGGAGACGTTAGATCGACTCAATCCGGAGGCTGCGACTCACCTCCTTGAGTCGGCTCGCAGCAAGCTCAGCTCGGTAAGGAATCGCGATCAATTCCTTACCGCGATAGATGATGTATATGGGATGAGCGACATCACTGTTTCGGACACCGGAACTGGTATGTCCTTGAGCGGCCTGACGGACAACTTTCTTGTGATCGGAACGGCGTCGCGCAAGCGGGAAGTTGATAGCGCCCTTAGGCGAGGCGACGCGAAGTCCCCCTACTTGGGTGAGAAGGGTATCGGCCGGCTTTCGGCCATGCGGCTGGGAGACAAGCTACAGGTCGAGACGGCGACTGTTGCAGATGACGTGCTCAATGTGCTGTCTATCGATTGGGCTGACTTTTCATCGATCGACGCAATGCTTAGCGACATTGATATCAGGCCGAGCATTGGTGGCGCCAAGCCCAACCCTACCTGGTCGGGCACGCGCATTCGGGTCGGGGCGCTTGCAGAGGACTGGACCAAAGCTCGGGTGAAGAGGATGGCAGAGTACGACTTTGCACGCCTCACGGATCCATTTAACGATCCGAAACGGCGGCCACGGGTCGCACTCTTCTGGAACGGGGAGAGATTGGACATACCGTGGATGGAGCGGGCGCTCTTAAATGCATCGCACGCTTCCATCAAGGGGGTATATGAGATCGAAAATGGCGCTCCCGTTTTGCGGCTCGATCTAGTTGCTAGTAATCTCGGCTTCGAACATCCAAAAGAAGCGGAAAGCTCGATTGTTCGATCGATTGACCTACAGGCGCTGCTGATCGGCAATGAGCGGGAATTACCTGCCAGCTCCATGACCACCATTGGGCCGTTCAAGTTCGAGATGTACTGGTTCAATAGACGCTTATTGAGCCGAATCGAAGGCATAGGAGACCTGAAGGCCGTTCGAAACCTGCAGGAACGCTGGTCGGGGATCTTGCTCTTCCGCGATGGTTTTCGCGTATTCCCCTACGGTGACGATGATGACGATTGGCTAGGTCTCGATAGGAAGGCACTGCGGCGTTCTGGATATACCCTGAACAAAACCCAGTTCATCGGCCGAGTCGAGATTTCACGCGGCGCCAACCCGCATCTCGTCGACCAAACTAATCGTGAAGGACTGCGAGAGACCTCTGAACAGCAAGTGCTGATCGAGATCCTTCAGTACGCGATTCAGGATCAACTGTTCCGCTTCATGAAGCATGTAGAGGGACAGTACAAGGGTCAGAGGCTTGATCTGGCAGAAGCAAAATTAGAAGTTGAGGACCTCAACAAACGAGCGCGTACTGCCATTACGCAGCTGCGGAAGCTGGCACCGCATGCGAAGGCTGAGGTTGAGACCCTTCAACAGGCATTGTTGGAGTTCTCTGAATTCGCGGACAAGGCTCGGCAGCGTATTGAAGAGGTTGAGAGACAGAGCAAGCAAATGATCGAGATGGCTGGCGTTGGTCTGATGGTTGAAATCGTCGCCCATGAGTTGGCCCGCGCATCTGAGAATGCTTTGCAAAACATCGAAGCCCTCAGATCCAAAGCGACACCCTCCGACGTTCAGGACAAGCTCGCCTCACTTCGCGACCAGATGCTTAGCCTAAGCAAGCGCATTCGCGTCCTCGATCCACTGAGCGTATCCGGCAGGCAAACGAGCGAGACCTTTGATCTCCATCAATTGATTCGCGAGACACTCACCGCCCACGAAGCGCAGTTTGCTAGGCATCGCATTTCCGTCTCGCTCCCGACAGAAACCAGGCCTGTGAAGATTCGGGCCGTGAAGGGGATGATCATTCAGATCCTGGAGAACCTGATATCCAATTCTAAATACTGGATGGACATGAAATCATCCCGGGAGCCTAGCTATAAGCCCAAGATCACCATCGAAGTGTTAGATCATCCGCCCACGATTTTTTATGCTGACAACGGGCCAGGGATTGCTCCTGAAAATAGAGAGCGAATTTTTCGGTCATTCTTCTCCCTAAAGGAAAAGCCTAAGCGCCGAGGATTGGGCCTATTCATCGGGCGAGAGTGCGCGGAATATCTTGGGGGCTCGCTAACCCTAGACGAAGCCCCCTTGAAAGAGACAGGAAGGCTCAACCGGTTCATTCTTGAGTTGCCTGGGAGCGCGGTGAAATGAAGGAACTGAAGGAACTGCTTGAAGCCACGGGCGTGAAACGTGCCCTTGTAGTGGATGATGCATTCGATACCGTCCCGTTGGCCTCCGACATGGCAGTCGATTCAGAGGCGTGGACTAGATTCTTTTCGGATATCTCCGAAAGCGACCACGGCGTTCTCCAAGAGGCTTACCCAGCTTACAGCGACACTTCCGCTGACGAACTGAAGGAACGTGACAATTTCGTCAAAGCGATCTGGGCAGCTCGCCCCCGCCTCAGCAAAGAGCCGGTCGATGCCCTCTTCGCACGCTTTGACAGTGATCGGCAAATGGATCTGTCGTTCGCGTCAGCACTACTGACGACACTCAAGGATTTCGGTCTCGATTGCGAAGGTAGTGGGCGCAATTTCAAGGAAAAGGCAGCTGACGTTCAACTCATTTTTGTCGACCTATTCCTAAACACGGCCCAGCGCGACGAGGATATGGAATTATCCATCGAGGGTGTACGCCAAGTTATTGAGCAGCGACGACATGAGCATCCACTCGTAGTGCTAATGTCCCGCAGTAGCAGGCTTCCCGAGCGACGCGTTCAGTTTCAGGAAAGGACAAAGCTCTTCGAAACAAATTTCAGAATCATCCAGAAATCTGAGCTGGTGAAGTCTGACGTTGTCGCCCGCCTGCTGATACGACTCGGGACTCATTTCGAGGATTCGAAAAAACTATTGACATTTGTCAACGCCTGGGAGGATGGCCTCAACCGGGCGAAGGACAACATGATGATGCTGATCCGGAAAATAGGATTGGCCGAGATCGCTCGAATTCATCAGCTGTTGTTATCCACGGAAGGTGAGCCGCCAGGAAGCTACCTTGTGGACATCTTTGACAAGGTTCTGCAACATGAGATCGAGGGGCTCGATCCGATCATTGATGCGGCAAAAGTCATGAACACCCTAGCAATGGAAGGGTACCCCCCACCTTTCGTGCCTGGCGAGAAGGATCTGCAGGACTTTGTCCAGAGATGCTTGTTTCAGAATCCTGCTCGGCTGTCTTTGTCAGCGTCTCTCGGCTCGAAGATGGCATTTGGGGATGTGCTTCGGCGAAAGAGAAATGATCGCGTGGCGGCAGAGCAAGGCAACGAGGCAAAGCCCGCACAACACGATCCTCTCAGTGACCTAAGCCATGAGATGGTTGCTGCCGTTTTGACACCTGCCTGCGATCTGCAGCGAAAGGGTGCGAAGCGCGTCCTGTTATTGGTGGGAGCACTCAAGCCGCTAACCGCCGCGGACTGGTCTTACAAGGACGACGGGGCAAAGACCCCTGTCATTCAGATGAGCGACGGCTCCCGCTTTTGGATCAAATGGGACCTGAAGCACATCGAAGCGCTTGCTCACAATCAGCTCGAGGCGTTGCTGTCGGAGGCGGGGACCTTTGAGATTGCAGCAAGACTAAGAGAGTCCCATGCTTTAGAGCTTCAGCAAAAGTTGCTATCGAACCTCGGACGGATTGGACTCGTTGCTCCAATGCCGGCGACGTTCAACATGCGGATCGAAGCCTTCGTTCCAGATACCGATGGTGTTTTGACACAAGCCGAAATCTCTACATTGGACGACGGTGGCGTGTGCTTTATCGGCCGTGACCCCGACGGCAAGAAACCCGAAGAGCGCTTAATCCTGACGGAGAACGCTTGTGAAGCCGTCTGGACGTATGTGTGCAGCATTGACCCAGCCAAGATTCACGAAAGAACTCGTCCTCTCGTCAACGAGGTGAGGTTCACCGCAGATGTGCTCCAGGCGCTTGAACAAGGCTTGAGTCTTCCAACAACTGCGGACTCCTTCAAAGAGATAAAGGCGCCATCCGGAAAAGTTATCGGACTCGTTAAGCGCTCGAAAATCCAAGCCGGTATTGACAAGCTCGAACGGCAACAGCTTCCCAAAGCGGCAGTTGTATTGTCAATCTACACGCCAAAGGAACTCAACGCGCAGGATCCGAAGGAGCAGCCAAACGAGATCTTTGGGGCTATGGCAACGGATATCGTCGTCGCAGCAGAGGAATTCGGCAGCGCGGGCCCCGATCCTGTGACCTCGGAGAATGCCGCTGAGGTCAAGCCTGCCGGACCTGTCCTTTAACAACCCAGTCCGAATAGTCGGCCCAGCAGATTTGGGCCAGCTTTCGTGATCGGAGGCGCAAACCCATCATCGCTTGAGTCAAGCTACAGGTTATCGGATCGAATGGCAACCACTGCGGCTTCGATATCCTGATCCGACAAGAACGGGGCTTGCGCAAATACCAAGCCCTGCTCGCCGTTAAGCTTGGCGGCCAAGTGTCCCCGGCCTAGCAGCAGCTCGGCTCCCGGTCGATCCAGCGCGATCTTGGATGTCGCTTCACTCGACACCTTCAAGATCAGGCGGTTGCCCAGGTTCTCGCGCAGTTGCATGGGCATCACGTCCTTGTCGGGACGCTGCGCTGCAAAGATCAGGTGAATGCCGGCGGCCCGGGCCTTCACGCCCAGACGCTGCACTGCCGCTCCCACTGCCGACTTGTAGGCGTCGTCGAGCATCCAATCGGCAAATTCGTCGTGGACCAGGAAGACCATCGGCAGCCGCTCTTCGGGCGAGACCTTGGCGTTGTAGGTTGGAAGATCGCGCGCGCGGGCCTTGGCGAACGCCCGATAGCGGTTCTCCATCTCCTCGACCAAGGCCTCCAACACTTCGCCAGCCTTCTCCTTCGTGGTGACGATCTCCTCACGCATGTGGGGCAAGTCCGCCAATGGAGCGTAGTCCACGCCCATCTTCGGATCGATCAAGATGAGCTGAGCCAAGTCCTTGGAGTTGGTCGCAGCGATGTCCAGGATCAAAGCCTGTATCAACACTGACTTGCCGCTGCCCGTCGAGCCGGCCACCAGCGAATGCGGCTCGTGCGAGGACAGCCCGCCGAACTCCGAGCCGAGATTTAGATACAGCAGCGCGCCGTTGATCTCTTGGAGGCCCAAGAGGAAGGAGGTGTTGATGCCGGCGACATTGCGGTTGAGCTCTCGGCGAGACCATAGCTCCCAAAGCGACACGGCCTGCCGCTTTGTGCCCGCGATCGTCACCACGATCTCTCCCGGCTTGGGCTGGACCGTCACCAGGTTGATCGCATGCGTCGTAAGAAGCTGCATGCGCTTGTTCTCGATGTCTTCGACGCGCAGCTTGTCGGAGCCGGCCAGTCGAACCAGGCAGCCATTGGGCGTCAGTCGCGTGCCGAGGATGGCAGCCTGCAGCCCATAGCTATTCAGGGCGACTTTGAGCTTCTTGCTCACGTCCTGAGCCCACTCCTCCCGCTCGGCATCGGACTGAGCTCCGCCAGCGAACTTGGTGGCTACCAGCTCGGCGAGGCCAGCGCCAGTGTTCGCGCCCACGAATGCTGGCGTGATCGGGGCCGGCGCCGGGGCTTCGGTTGGTTGGACCGGGGCTGGAGCTGGCGCCGCAGGCTCTTGCGTCGGAGCGCTGACGGCGGCGGACGACTCCGCGTTCACCGGCGTTGCCAGGGGCGCCTCACCTGCGCCATCTGCGAGTTGACCCATCGCAGAAAGCCAGGCGACCCGTTTCGCGGGCTTCTTGAAGCTGTGGCCAGACCAGGGCTCGAGCGGGCCAAGGCCAGCTCGCGCGGCCAGGCTGCCGGCGCTCCTCGCATAGGCCTCGACAAGCTTTCGCAGATCTTCCCGGTCAAAGACCTCTTGCCAGGCCTTCACGCCGCTCTCATCGAGCAGAAGCTCTTGCTCAGAGGCCGAGCCAGAACCTGCGTCCGAGGTGTGGATGTATACCTGCGAGTAGCCGCGAAGCGAAATTTCCACGTCTCCCTCGCGAAGCTTCGAGCGGGCGCGTTCCATCAGGCCGGTCATACCTGGCGGAATCTCGGCATCGATGAGCATGTCGGCCAGGCGAGCCAACCAAACGTCTCGGTCAAGCCGACCCGGGTCGCCGAAAAGCGCTTCGCGGAATTTGTCCAGCGTCTGAAGCAGTTGGTCCTTCGAGCTGCGACGCGCCATCGCCAGGCCATCGGCGCCGACGTATTTCGACTCGACGATCGAGATGACGACGCGGATTCCCTCTTCCTTTTCCTCGACATTGATCGCCAGGATGTCGGCGATGCGGCTCTCCGGTTGCGAAAGCCAGCTTGCGTAGTCGTCCAGCAGGAAATAGGCCGTCAACGCTTGGCCGCCGCCGGCCTGCGCTTTGAACTCCTCCGCCAACAGGTGGCGGCTGAGGACTAGACCGATCATTTCGCCCGCGGACACGCCACGCTTGGCCGCGCGCAGCACGATGTCTCCGGACACCGAGAGCGCATCGCGTTTGGCTTTTTCCGCCGTTTCAGCAAGCTCCTCGGCGGTGAGCGGGAGCTTCAACTCGTCGAGTCGGCGGCGCACCAAAACTCCCAGCAGCCGCAGCTCGGAAGTCGAGCTCACAATCATGTTGCGGCCATTGGTGGATCCGCGGCGGTAGCGGACGACGGTGATCTTGTTGTGCTGGAGCTGTCGCTTGTCGAGAAGTTCGTCGTAGGTGGCGACCCATTCAGCCAGCTCGTGCGCGTCCTTGATCAAGGCGGCCAGATGCTGGCTTTGCAGCGAGATGCGCCGAGCCGGCAGAAATCGCTTCTCTTGCTCGATATCCTTGGCCATGCAGACGGAGGCCACTGACGTGACGTATGCCCACCCTGAGGCTGTCTGCCATGGGCAAGTGAGGAACGTGGTCGATTTGAGCTCGTCCTCGCCGGAGACGCTTCGATAGGACCAACGCGATGGCGCGTGATCGAGACTGGGACGATCGTTGGTCCAAGCAACCTCCAACCACTCCTCTCGAGCCGAGCGAGCGACCACGTCATGCAGGAAAGCTACGTCGAAGGCTTTGAAGCCCTGCGCGCTCTCGCTGGGAGTCGAAGAGATCGGACTCACCGCGATACGCAGCTTCGAGATGAAGTTGTCGCTGATCTCGCTGACCACCGGAAGGTCGGGATCGTCCCCGGCCTTGTTGACCAGTTCGCCGTAGACGCTCCGAAGCTTCGCCTGATCGGCATGGCGCACTGACACGCTGCATTGGAACTTTCCATCCTCCTGGATGGAGGAGAGCTCGCGCACCGTGGCCAGCGGCAGCTCGGCCGCGTCAGCGTTGTAGAGCACCACGCTGAGGTTCGAGGCCTCATGGGGCTGCAAGCCCACATAACGCTCCAACAGCTCGCGTGCCTGCTTGGCCGCGGCGGCCGGATCCACGTCCGACATGGCGTCTTCTTCGCCTCGGATCGGAGACTCAAAAAGGCTGTAGCCGTTGACCGTGCTGCTCTCGCTGACTAACTTGGGCGAGCTGCCCGCATTCAACACAGCGATCTCCGGATAGAACGGATGCGCGATCTCATCGCCGAGCTCGCGCATGAAGATCTCGCGGTCCCCGTAGAGAATGCTGTTGCTGGAGAGCAGGTGCGTGGCGAAGGCGGCCACGCGACGCGACTTCACCGCCAGTGCCTTCATGCGCTCCGGGTGCCACGGCGGAATGATCAGCGACGGGTTGTCGCCCGCCACGCGGGCCGTTCCCACGGAGAGCACCTCGGAGACCAGTTTCGAGCGACAGATGTCGCCGCGGGCATGCATCAACAGTGTGTTGAGGAGCGCACCGAACGACTCAGCTTGGCGTGTGACTGCCTCTCCATGCAGTCCAAAGCCGATGAAGTCCTCCATCGCCTTGATGTAGTCCGCCTCGAACAGATCCCAAGCGGCTCGCACCTCGTCGCGCTGGGCTTTGTTGAGCCGACCGTCGTCCTCGAGCTGTTTGATCCGCTTCTTGATCTCTTGCCGCAGGCTCCCAAACTTGTTCGTCGCAGGAACGAGCGAGCCAGCGTCGGTGGAATAGGTGGCCTCCAGCGAGTTGGTGTCGAGAAGCGATACGTTTTGAACGCCGCCCTTCTTGCTCACGAGCCGGCGATGGACTTCCGTGCAGCCGACCGCGCCCTTCTCCAACAGGCGGCGCATGTCCGCGACCATCGACAGTCCGATCGCCCCGGGCTTGTAGATCCAGACAAGTTGTGTCTTGTTGATTCTGGTCTCGGCGCCGCCAACGACCTTGATCAGCTCCACATCGAACTTGATCTGCAGCGCCACGCGCCCGAGCCCGGTGAAAGGCTTGAACTTCTTGTTGCGGCTCTCGGCGATCTCACGTTCTTTGGCGATGAACTTGTCGAAGTCGAACAACGGATCAGGGAGATCGGCGGTGGTCATCTTCGTGACCCTCCAGTCCGCCTTCGATCCCATCAGCCCCCGCAGACCGCGATACATGGCCGAGAAGTAGCTTCCGGCGTCTTGGTTGAAGCGCTCACGCCACTCGGTCCGCCCCTTGTTGACGGTGAATCGCAGAATCCGCTCGCCGTTGGCGTCGTCCAAACCTGCATGAAGGTTGTTAACTACCCGCGCAAAGCCGTCGAAGAAGTCCACGCACTCGATCGGCTTGCCGAACAGAGCCTTTTCCCAGCGCGCCATCAGCTTGGAGTCGCGCTCAAGGAACCGGCGGTGAGAGGCGAAGAATTCCTCGTCCTCCGGCGTGAATTCGCCTCGGCGCTCCCGCGTCTTCAAATCTTCGAGATGCTTGCGCCCGTCCTGCGACAGCGAATCCTCTTCTTCGCAATCGTGCTCGAAGAATCGAAGCGTTGTTTCAGCCAAGCCCTGGAGCTTTTCCTTCGGCTTGTCGAAGGCGAGATAGACCCCATCGACCTCCCACTCGAATTGAGCCAGCGCCGCGGCGGTGGTTTGGTCTCCCGCCGAGGCCGCAGCGAAGGCCAGCAAGGCCTTGCGCGCGCCCTCATCGATATCGGTGACGTTCGCGTCGATCCGCTCTTGGATTTCATCCGGATCCAGGGGCTGCCCGTTCTGACGCAGCTTCTTGAGCAGAGGAGCGCGCTGGTCGAAGAGCTTCGCAAACGCCTTCTGCCAGGGGCCCCGCGCTGTGGCGAACGTCCTGGCGTTGGTGAAATAGCCGCTGTCCTTGGGCAGTCCGACCTTGGGCAGCGAATAGCCCACTGCGTCCCGGATCGGCAAGCCGCCGGTGGAGATGGCTTCGACGATCTCTGAACAAAACTCGCCGAGCTGCACCAGAGAGAGCTCAGTGGCATTGAGCAACCCGCCAATTGCGGCTTGGAAGACCGCGCGATCGTCGGCCACCGGAGAGAGGCCGCCGGTGAAGAGGGCGGCGTCCACCCAGGGCTGCGGCTCGGCGCGCATCTCCTTGGCGCCGACCGGCGTGACGTGCGCGAGCGTGTCGGCGAGGTTGTGCTCGCTCCCGCTGGCTGTGAGGATCGCCTCCTTCTCCGTGACGGCGTTATTGCGCACGTAGCCGGCGTTCTCGGCGATTAGGATCTCTGGCGGCAGGCCCTGGCCGACCACCAGCGTCTCGGGGATCATCAGATCCATCCGGGCGAACAGATCGGTCTTGGCCATGACCGCGCGCGCCACGGCGGCGACCTGGCTGGACGAGAGCCGGTCGAGGCGGAACAGCGCTACGGTGTCATCCGCTTCGGAAGGTTTGGCGAGGCGCTTGGCGAGGATGTCCGCGCCGACGCGCCCGATGATGCGATCGGTCAGCATTCAGCCTCCACCTCAGACGCGAACGGGTTTTCAACAAAGGAACATGAGTCAGAGAGCCTGCGAACCAGGCCCAAGCCAACAAGGCGGGCTTCGAGGTTGTCACGGTTCTCAGTGAGCTCTGATTCGTCGATGGACTTGGTGTCTATCAACCGGGCGCCTTCGACTTCGCCGATCACCAGCCCATAACGGATCTTGGCTGCGGCCAGGAACTCATCGAATTGCATGCGCTCGCCCACGAGAGCGATGACGACGGATTTGAGCAGCCGATCGTTGGGCGCGTAGCGGTAGCGACGCGAGAGCCTCCGAGAGCTGAGGCCAATCGCTCGCGACCATGAAGCATGGATCTTCCCGACGTGCTGGGAATGGCGCGGCAGCGCAACCTTGACAAGCATGTCGATCAAATCGTCTGGCTTGCGGCTCGCAAGACCCTCTTCATCTTTGTCATCGGCCGGCGGCCATTGGAAAGCCTCGCGCAACAGCTTTACCCGCTCAGCATCCGGGAATTCAGCCGAGTCCGCATCGATCCAGGACTTCTCTCGTCGGATGGACTCAATGTGGGCGCGGATCGCCTTCTCGGGACAGCCCTGGTTCTGCAAATAGCTGTCGCTCGACAGCGCCCGCACCTTTCGACCATCCTTGGAAACGATCTCGCAGACAAACTCGACGGGCACGTCGTCTCCCGCGACGCGCTTGGCTCGCTCCAGGAAGTAGAGAAGCATATGCAAGCCCGTGATCGCAATCAGATGCTCCAAGGCGTCGTAGACCGGCATGTCCCTCGACAAAATCGCGAGCCAGTCTTCGCAGATCAGATCGAAGCGCTGATTGGAGACCTCGGGCAGATAGCCAGAAGTGCGCGGGTCTTCGGGAAGCTGCGGATCTCCTTGCAGAGCGCGAGTCAGCCGATTCATCGGCGCCGAGCGATCAAAGAGGCGCTTGGCCAGGATGTCGCCGAGCTCGGCGCCCTTCTTGGCGCGGGTCAGCATCAAATAGAGCAGCTCGCCGGAGCGCGCGAAGAAGCGCCGGTCATTGCTCATGCCGCCCTTCGCATCGATCTTCAGATCCTCGAAGAGCGCATCCGGGCCGAAAGGAAACACGAACTTGGAGCTCCAGCGCTTGTTGCTGCGGTCCTCGAATGCGGATGAGCGCAGCAGTTCGATCGCCTTCGCGAAGTCGTCGAAGCTGGCGAAGGATTGGCGGAGGTATGCCACATCGTCTTTCGAGTCGCTGTTGCCCGTCTTGCCCTGGTCGAACTTGTCGAACCATTGCCGCCACTTCTCCTCGTCGGGGAGCCGGCTGTCCGCGATCGACTCGACATAGGGGTTGTTGAAGAGAAGCCCTCGCAAGCGCATCTGCCGCTGCGGCTTGAATCGCACCGCGCCGTCGAGCCCTTCATGGGGACGCAGAGGCTTGTCCAGATTCGATCCCAGGACGCCCAGGAATTCGAGCACGGTCAAATGGGGCAACTGCTCGTCGTAGAGGCGGTGGCCCCAGATGTTTTCGTCGACGCAAAACTCGACGCCCTTGATGTAGGGACGCTTGAAGATTTCACTCATGCAGGGGCCCTCACCGTCACGGGGCGAACCAAGCCGCGCCCGCCGGGTTCGATGTCGATGAAGTCAAGGGTCATGGCCGAGTCCTGGCCCCCCACCTCGTCGTCATCCGCGACGCCGTTGCGGCGGACGTTCTCAGCCTTGCGCAGGAGCTTGGCCTTGAAGGCCAACAAATCCTCCAAGCACTCGTTGGAGAAGCTGGCGGGAAGAGCTCCCTCCGCGACGCGGGCGAGGAACTCATGGCGAATCGGCGTGAGGTCGAACTCCACGCGGTTGGCCGCGCCCGCGGCGAGCTGAACCTCCAGATAGGGGCGACCTGTCAACTCATAGAGCTTGATCGCCATGCCGAGGCCTTGCTGGCGCCGAGCGGTGGTCTCGTGGTCGCAAAGCACGCTCACCCGGCTTTGAGTAAAGCCGCCGGAGCTGGCGATGAAGATGCGATCGGCGTTCTCGAGCAGAAGGCCCGTCAGCACGCGGTTGAGACCCTTGGCGATCCGCGCTCGTACCGCCTCGCTGACTTGCGTCTTCTTCTCCTTCAACGTGTCGATGATGCCGAGGTAGTCGCCCGCGAAGCGGTAGACCGTCATCGACCAGCGCGCGTAGCTAGGATCGTCGCTGGGCAGCGTGAAGTAGAGCCTGCGGCGTTGGTCTGCCAGCATCTCCATGAACTCCGCCGCCCCGCCATCAACCCGGGCACCCTCGTGGCCTTCGAGGTAGTTGTGTTGGGCTTTAAGGTAGTTCGCCGTGGCCCCGTAGACTGGGTCACTAGCCACCAGCCGAGCGAAATCGGACTGGAGCCGGGCGTCATCCTTGCCGTAGACCAGCAAGCCATCGGCAGCGTTCGAGGTCTCTTCTCCGACCCCGAAGGACGCCATGGCCTTGAAGACAGGACCATCGAACACCCGTCGCTTGGGAAGGTTCGCGCCGAAAGCGTTGGCGTAGATGCTAGCCTTGTCGATGTGGCCCGCCTCTTGGATCTGAGCCACGTCGGCGCAGGTCATGAGATTCTCCTTCGCCTCCTTGGCATCGGAGTATCCGAGGACCATGTTCGCGCAAAGCGCGAGCAGATCCCGCACTGGAAGATGCAGGCCATTCAGGCACGCGATCTCCACCAAGTCGCCGAGGCGACCAGCGAGTTGCCCGCCATCGCCTTCACCGAGCAGTCGGCGGCGGTTCTCATCGATCGGGCAGACCTTGTCGCCGGCCTTCAGGGAACAGCGGGAGCAGTTATTCCACTGAGGATGCCCCGCTACAGCCTTGGCCACCTCTTCGAGGGTCTTTCGGGTGGTGGTGCGGCTGAGGTCGAACACCGCCAGGCGATCAGGCGCCGGACCGGCTTGCACGAAGCACTCTTGCAGCGGCGTGCGCAGCGGATGCCTGCCGCCCTGGCGCTTGCCAAGGATGCGCAGGCGATCCAAGACCTGGCCATGGTTCGCGGCGAGGATGACGACCTCGGAGTCATCGCCGCCGAGGACGGACTTTTCGAGGCGCTGCATGGACAAGTCACTCGACTCGCCCTCGAATTCGGAGAGGTCCTTGACGAACACCGCCAGGCGACCATCCGCTAGAGGAAGCTCCTTGACGTTGCCCTTGGCCGCCCAGGCCTTGGCATCTCCGCCAAGGCGAGTCCACAAGGCCCGGCAATGGTAGGTCTTGCCGTCTCCCGCGGTGCCGGCGATCAGCATCGATCCAGGAACCCTTGACTCGATGTGCGCGACCATCGCTTCGAGCATTGGTGTGGCGAGCTTGATCGGCTCGACCTTGGCCCGGCTGACTGCGGCAGCCACATACTCGTCGAAGAGGATCAGATTTTGCGGGGTGGGACCGTAGCTGCGAAGCAGTCGAACCCAAGCATAGGCCGGCGGAACCCCACCATCCCCTTGTCCTTGCGCACTGGCATTTGTCATTTCTCACTCCCTTTGAGTGTCATTTTCCACGACGCGCGCAGTCCTCGCCGGATCGGGACATACCCGGGGCCATGATCGCGCTCTCCACCCTATACAAGGTCGTGGTATTTCGCAGCCACAGGTGGTAGGTGATGTTGCCCCCGTATTTCCGGCCCCGTCCTATTCGCAATAAAGCGTTTGGTCCACCGATGGCTCAGGCCGCTGCGCGAAACCGCCACACGCCACTCATTGGGGCGTGCGGTCTGTCGCCGGCGGGGTGCCTTAGGCACAGCAGGTCGGCTTCTGCCGTCACGCGATAGGCGCGCTTGGCATTGACTTTGGATGCCCCGCACTGCGCGCTGGCGATTGACCAGGGCACAAGCACGACGGTAGCCATAGCTAGGCTCATGACGCAGTTCAGCATCACCGCTGGGCGTGCGGGGCCTGCGGCCATCGGTCCTTGCTTCAGTGCGCACCAATAGGTCGCGCATGTGCGAGCGCGACAGCTCCATCGTCTGCCAGACCGTCTTCACTTCTCGTCCCCGGGCAACAAGGGCAAGCGCGCAATCCAATTTTTTTGGCAGCGTACTCCATGGCTTCCTTGAGGATTTCGTTCTTTAAGGTCTTCTTGCTGAGCATGCGCTGGAGTTTGGCGATTTCCGCGCGGGCCGCCGCAAGCTCAGATGCAGGCATCACGGCTTCTCCTGCAGACACGTCCGTCAACACGACCTGCCGTTCGAGCTTGCGCCACTGAAATGGCAGCCCCGCCGAGACGCTTTCTCAACCAGTGATCAGCGCCTGCGGCGCTGGCCCTTCATCACTACCTCGACTGACTCCGTATGCCTAGTCATAAGCACAGTCTCAAAAGATAAGCGACGGGACGGTTCCGGGGGAATCAGGGGGCTATCTCACCGTCGGCCGTGCCATCGAAGCGGCTATCGAGCACATGAAGGTGGACGGGCTGAGGCGCAGCCCGATCAAGGAAGAGTTGGGCCCTGGACGTGGTGATGTGTGGGACTGGACAAAACCTGCGGTTGATCCTGGCCATGCCGCGGTTCGATCGCGCCCGAATCTGGCTGTCCATGCAAGCAGCTGTCGCCGCGCTGATTGCTGAAAACGAGATTGTTTAGCGCGCCCTACCCATTAGGGTCTGACGGCAGAGTTGGGCAATCTAGGACAGTCCGCACACTCAGGAGGAACGTTCTCGAAAACGATATCTCGTCCGATCTGCACCGCATTGACCGGCGGGTTCAACCACCAGTAAAGCTGGCCGTTGATCCATAGATCAGCAACATCGCTCTCCCCCATTAAGGTCTCCGGTTCGATACGATAAAGACGCACGAATGACGGGATTTTCATGTCGTAATGGATAAGTCGTTGGATCGGCGATACATCGTAATACTCTACACGATACACATGGCGAGGACTAATGTAGCTGCCTTTGAAAACAGGTGTCGTCAGATACCATACGCAGCATGCAAAGAGCACTGCAAGGCAAAGCCAAAGCGCCCATCGCAAATACTTCTTCTTTAGCTCCATGCTTTTCACCAAGAGAATTTTTGCGGGAACGGCAGTCGTACGCGCAAAACATCAGAAAGCACCATGAAGTCGCCGCCCCTCTGGTGCTTTTCCCTCCACCGCTGGAAGTCGGCGTTCTGAACGAGATATTTATAGCCTTCCACGGCAGCTGGTTCTTCATCCACGGTGATATCCTCAACTTTCACGGTGGTTCGGGTGAGAGGTCCGCATTGCACACCGGAGAAGCCCCAGCAGCCCAGGGGTTGTGACAGAAAAGCATGGTTGTCGTTGAAGTCGTAGGAGTCGCGCAAATAGAAGCCGAGTTCGTCGATCTCCACCATGGCCCCGCCACCGTCCTTCGGCATAAAAATACCTGAAACAGCCACGTTCATTTGCGCCTCGCCCATCGCACCATAGAAATCGTCCAGTGGATCGCTCCACTTTCCAAAGACCACATAGTTGACCTGGCAAGTCTCGTCCAATATTTTGGCAGGCTGGGACAGATCGCCAAAGCGCACACATTGCAGACCGCCATATTGGTTGGCGATACGCCTCTTCAGCATGCCCACCCCGGCAGGATTCGCCCAATTGGCCTGCAATCTAGCCAACGCAGCCTGCACTCGCGCAAACCTAAGCGCCAAGCCATGGTCACGGTCGTTTCGTCCAGATGCACCGCCGCCAACTGGCTCAATCGATAGTGGGAAGCTCGACCTTCCTTCATTTCAGGAGGCAAGCGGAATGGTGCACCGTTGAACCACCGTTCCATCAACGCACCTGCCACAGTCCACCCTAGCCGCGAGCGCATCACCGTCGGGATGTCACGCAGTTGAAAAAGTCGCGTAGCGTATTTCGGTGCGAGCTTACGCGCCAGTTCGGCACGCAGCGCCTCTTGCGCCACTGTTACGATGCTGCTGCTCATATCCTTCCCACCCCTCTTCTAGTCATGTCGAGGGGCGATCATATAAACCCAACGGTTGAGCAGCGCTATGTTCGCTCGGCAGATAGTTACCAATTGCAAGTCAGCGCCATTTGGTCGTTGAAGGCTTGTCCATAGACGTCGTCTCATGCGCTTCGAAGGCACCATCCACTCCTGGAACGACGACCGCGGCTTTGGCTTCATCCAGCCCACGCAAGGCGGGCAGGAGGTCTTCGTGCACATCAAGGCGTTCCGCGGCCTGCTTCAGGAGCGCCCGCAGGTGCACCAGCGCGTCAGCTTCGCGGTCGAGATGGGCCCGCAGGGCAAGAAGCGCGCAGTCCAGGTGGAACTGGTGCGCGCCACGAGCCGGCCACCGGCTGGCCGCGCCGCCCGCCCACGTTCCGATACCCCGCGCAGCGCACCCTGGAGCGCCGCCAGCGTATGGACGCTCGTGCTGGGTGCCGCGGTGCTGCTGGCTGGCTACGGGTTGGGCCATCCACCGCGGTGGACGCTCTGGCTGTACCTCGGGGCCAGCGTGGTCACGTTCCTGGCCTATGCCATCGACAAGTCCGCAGCCCGGCGCGGCGCTTGGCGCATCGCGGAGCGGAAGCTCCACTGGCTGGCGCTGGTGGGCGGCTGGCCCGGGGCGCTGGTCGCGCAGCAGGTGCTTCGGCACAAGTCGACGAAGGCGGAATTCCGCACGGTGTTCTGGGCGACGGTGGTGCTGAACCTGGCGGGCTTTTGCTTTCTGGCGAGCCCGTATGCCCGGGTGCTCGGCCGCCTTTCCTGAACGTTTTTCTTTTCCTCTTGCTCGTTCTCTCCTGCTTTCCGGCCGCACTGGCGATTCCCGCGACACCACAGTGAGCGTTGCCGCTGCTTATGGCTGGGAGAAAGGCTTGCCACTGTCCGCCGCGGGCATGGCGGTACAGAATGGCTGGGCACTAAAAAAGACAGGCAGGGAGGGAACCCATGCATCTTCACGCACCGCAGGCGATATTCCTCGTCGGCCTGCTGGCCTACCAGGGCATTCGCACCGTCTACCAACGCCGCGCCCGCGCCGCGGGACCATCGCGGGCGAACCATTCCACGCGGCTGGACAAGGCGCTGATCGGGCTCGTGGCGATCGGGCAGATGGTGCTGCCGCTGGTCTACCTCTTCACGCCCTGGCTTGATGGCGCTTCGTATGCCGACCCTCCGGACGCATGGCCAGCTGCGGGGGCGCTGGTGTGGGCCGCGGGCCTGTGGCTGTTCTGGCGCGCGCATGCGGAGCTGGGCACCTGGTGGTCGATCACGCTGGAGATCCGCCCGAACCACCAGATCGTGCAGCGGGGCGTGTACCGGTTCATGCGGCACCCGATGTATGCCGCGTTCCTGCTGTTCGCGCTGGCGCAGGCACTGCTGCTGCCGAATGCCGTCGCGGGGATGGGCGCGCTCGTCGCCGTGGGCATCCTCTGCATCGTGCGCATTCCGCGCGAAGAGGCGATGATGTGCGAGGTGTTCGGGCCGGCGTACCGCGATTACATGCAGGCCACGGGCGGGGTGGTTCCGCGGCTCTTCACGCGCCGCAGCCGCATCGCGTGATGCCGAAGGGCTGGTGTGGGCGGGCGGCTCCATGCCCGTGGCGGTTTGTTTCCGCCTTCCTTCGTCCATCCTCCCGCCCTTTCCATGCCACGCTCCCCCGACGGCACCCGCCGTGCAGACCTGCTCCTCGAAGGCGAGATCCGCTTCGGCCCCGCTTTCTACCGGCTGTCGATCGGCGGGCGCGCGGTACCGCACCGGATCTTCGGCGCGCCGCTGTGCTGGTCTGCCGATGCGCGATTTCTCGCCGCGCAGGAATGGCTCACGACCGACTACGGCACGGGGCCCGTCACCTGCGCCGTGCTGATCGATGTGGCCGCCTGGACGATCGCGCGGGAGGAAGTGGTGGTGAAGGGGTTCGCGGGGGACTTCCGCTTCGGCGAGGACGGCGTGCTGCACTACGCCAAAGTGTTCCCCGCCCGCGGCGAACGCGTGCAGGCCCGGGCCGCGCCGGACGCGCTGCAGCGCTGGGTGGGCATCGATGCCGCGCCGCCGGCCGCCACGGCCGGGTTCTAAGACCTGTCTAAGTCTGCACTCCTACGATGAAACCGTCGTTGAAAGCCCCGCCGATTTCCTCCACGAAACCGCGGTGCCGACGGCACGGAACCGGCCAGGCCGCCGCGCTGCGCTGCGCTGCGCCTCCCCGGGAGACCCATCATCATCGTTCGATCGAGGAGTGCCATCATGAGAGTTCTTGCCCGCCTGTCCGCCCTGACCCTGTCCACCCTGGTCGCCGCCACCGCGATGGCGCAGACCCCGAGCCCGGCCAAGGCGCCCGCCGCAACGGCTGCCGTGGCCGCCGCGCCCGCAGCGAAGGCCCGAAAGCCGATCGTGAAGACCACCTGCTCCGACTACGTGGGCCTGGACGAGTCCATCAAGCCCAAGTTCATCTACTACGCCGTGGGCCACACGCAAAGCGGCAAGAAGGAAGCGGTGTTCGAAGAGGACGCCATCGAGAAGATCAAGCCCGAGCTGGACCAGTACTGCTCGGTGCACCTGGACAAGTCCGCCTATGCGAAGGTGCTGGCCAGCAGCATGGCGTCCGAGGGGAATGCGGCGCATGGGCATTCGAAGGCCAAGTGATGGCGCGTGACAGCACGGGTGCCAGGTTCCACCTGGCCCTTGCAGGCTGAATGGATCAGATCCACCGATCCCCACGCCCCGACGCCATCCTCGCCCCCACCCAGGCCACCAACGCACACAGCCCCGCGAGCACCGACGTGAGCACGAGCTGGAACACGAACGCTCCGGGCGCGGCAGCCCACACGTAGTGCCGCACCCCGCCCGCACGGGGGTGAACGACGAGGTGGCCGGTCTGCACCGCGCCCACCACCTGCAGCGCCAGCCAGGCCGCGATCAGGCCGGCCAGCGCCGCGCCGGCTGCCGCCATGCACCGGCCAGGCGCGCGCAGCCGGAACGCGTCCACCGGCGGCTCCGCCACCTTGGGCAGGCTGCGGGCCTGCCGCCGGCGGGCGGCCGATCGCGCAGGCAGCGGTTCTCCGTTCAACGCCACGGGCACGCTCAGGAAATCCCCCACCGCGCGGGCGGCGTCCGCGAGGCGGGGCGGTGCGGCGGTCCCGGGCAGCACCGCGACCCAGGCCAGCACGCGGGGGCCGCCGTGCATGCAGCGCAGCACGAGTTCCTCGCGGCGCAGCCCACTGCGGCCGTGCGGCACGCGGCGCAGCCACACCGCGTCGACGTGGTGCAGCACCACGCCCATGTCGCGCACGCTCGGCGCGGCGCGGTAGTGGCGCAGGGCCTCGCCCGTACCGTGCGGGCCCGACAGAACGGCTTCGCGGGTGCGCGACGCGAAGCGCACCAGGGCGATGCCCGCGCCGCACGCCAGCACGGCCCAGAGGCACAGCATCGCGATCGCCCAGAAGCTCTCCGCGGCCAGGCGCGCGCGGGCCTGCGGATCGCCGATCAGGTGGACTGCCGCGATCCACGGCAGCACGGCGAGGCAGGTGCCGGCCAGCAGCATGACCGCGGCCCGCAGGCGCGGCCGCACGACGATGCGCAGGCGTTCGCGGCCCTGCCGCTCGACCGTCACCACACGCGGTGGCTTCCGCCGTGCGCGTCTCTCCTCATGCCGCCGCAGCCATGCGCTGCGCCCGCGCCCTGGCCGCGACGCCGATGCCGACCACGCCAGCGGACGCCACGCCCAGCACCAGTGCGGAGGCCGAGCCGTAGAAGATGCCGGAGGTCATGCCGGCGTCCAGCATGGCGCCGAACACGGGGGCGGCGACGCAGAAGCCGAGGTCCAGCCCCGAATACACGGTGCCGTAGACGCGGCCGGTGGCACCGGGCGGCGCCGCGCGCTTGATGAGCATGTCGCGCGAGGGGCCGGCCAGGCCGGTGCCAATGCCCGCCAGGGCGACGAACACCATGGCGGCCATGCCGGGCAGCAGGCCGGTGCCGGCGACGACCAGCAGCACGGCCGTGGCCAGCAGGCAGACGGTGATGGTGCGCTCCAGGCGCGCCACGCGGCCGGCCAGGAAGCCGCCCACCACCATGCCGGCGGCGCCGCACAGCATGTAGCCGGTGACGACCATGGAGGTGAGCGACAGCGGCAGGCCGTACATCTTCTGCAGCGTGGGGCCGGCGAAGCTCTGGATGACGCTCAGCGAGCAGGTGGTCCAGAAGAAGAACGAGAAGCACAGCCACACGGAGGGCAGCCGCAGGAAGGCCATGGGATGTTCGGCGATCGCGCCCTGGCCCACGCCCGCCGACGTCGCGGCGGCAGCACCCGGTTTGCCGGCAGCCGGCGAGGCGGCTGCGGCACCGCGGCGGTCATCGAGCGCATCGCGGTTCAGCACCATGATGGTGAGGATGATCAGCGCGAGCACGCCGCCGCAGAGGCACGCCGCGCGCCAGGAGCCGGTGGCCGCGGCGATGCCGCCCATGAACACCGGCGCGGTCGCCCAGCCGAGGTTGCCCGAGATGCCGTGCACCGAGAAGCCGTGGCCCAGGCGCTGCGGCGACACGCGCTTGTTGAGGATGGTGAAGTCCACCGGATGGAAGGGCGCGTTGCCCAGGCCCGCGAGCGCCGCCGCGGCCATCAAACCGGCATAGCCTCCCGCGGTGCTGGCCACGAGGCCGGAGAGCACGAAGCTCGACAGCGCGAAGAACAGCACCGGGCGCGCGCCGACGCGGTCCACGATGAAGCCCGACAGCGCCTGCCCCACGCCGGAGATGACGAAGAACACCGACACCAGCAAGCCCAGCTCGGAGTAGCTGTAGCCGAACTCCGCGATGAGGAACGGGAACAGCGGCGGCAGCAGCATGTGGAAGAAATGCGAGGAGCCGTGCGCCAGGCCGATGAGGCCGATGGTGCGGGCGTCCTGCCGCAAGGTGGCCGTGGGTGCGTTGATCGGGGTCATGCGCCGATCTTAAGAAGCCCGCCCTCGTCCGCATTACGATAGCCGGCCAAAGACTGTCGCGAACATGCCAAGCACTGCACTTTCCGCTCCCGCGGCCGGAACACGGCCCGACCGCACCCCGCGCGCACCGCGCACGCAGCGCGCGTTGTCGTACGTGGATTCGCTCACGCCGCACCTGTTCGTGCCCGGCCCGGCGCGGCCGGTGCGCGCGAAGATGCGGCACCTGTCGGCCGACACGCAGGTGCTGCCGCACAGCCATCCGTGGGCCCAGGTGGCGGTGTCCACCACCGGCGCGATCCGGCTCACCGTGGCGCAGGGCACGTACATCGTGCCGCCCTCGCGCGCGCTGTGGATTCCCCCGGGCGTGGAGCACACGGTGACCATGGTGGAGAGCGCCGACCTGCGCACGCTCTACCTGCACCAGCCGCGCGGGCGCTGCGGCCCGGGCGTGCCGCGCGCCGACGAGGCCCCGTGGCGGCAGTGCCGCGTGCTGGAGGTGTCTGACCTGCTGCGCGCGCTCGTGCGCGAGATGCCGTGCGAGCCCGACGATGCCCCCGCGCCGTCCGACGCGGCGCTGCGGCGGGAACGCCTGCTGAGCGCCCTGGTGCTGGACGAGCTGCGCCGCGCGCCCGTGGTGCGCCTGGGCGTGGACCTGCCGCGCGACAAGCGGCTGCGCCACCTGTGCGAGGCGGTGCTGGCCGATCCCACGCGCCACGCGACACTGGCCAACTGGGCGCGCGACACCGGGGCCAGCCCGCGCACGGTGGCGCGGCTCTTCCGCACGGAACTGCGCACCACCTTCACGCAGTGGCGCCAGCAGGTGGTGCTCGCCAAGGCCGTGGCGCTGGCGGCCTCGCGCCAGCCGATGGGGCAGATCGCGGCGGAACTGGGCTACGGCCCGAGCGCTTTCAGCGCGATGGTGCGGCGCACGGTGGGCATGCCGCCGGGACGCTTCCTGGGCACGCAGGCGGGGCCGCGCGGCGGCTGACGGGGGTTTTGTGTATCGTGGCGGCCATGACGAACACCGCCCGCACCCTCCACAGCTACGAGCCGCGCAGCGGCCACCGCCTGCCGCACGACCCCTTCAACGCCATCGTGGGCCCGCGGCCGATCGGCTGGATCAGCACGCGCAGCGCCGAGGGCACGCTGAACCTCGCGCCCTATAGCTTCTTCAACGCCTTCAACTACGTGCCGCCCATCGTCGGCTTCGCCAGCATCGGCGCGAAGGACACGCTGGCCAACGTGCAGGCCACCGGCGAATTCGTCTGGAACCTTGCCACGCGCGACCTGGCGGAAGCGATGAACCAGAGCTGCGCGGCTGTGCCGCCCGAGGTGGACGAGTTCGCGCTGGCCGGCCTCACGCCCCTGGCCTCGGAGCGCGTCGCCCCGCCGCGCGTGGCGGAAAGCCCCGTCACCTTCGAATGCCGCTGCACGCAGATCCTGCAGCTGCAGGGCGCGGACGGCGTGCAGGTGCCCACCTGGCTGGTGCTGGGCGAGGTGGTGATGATCCACATCGACACGGCCCTGCTGCAGGATGGGGTGTACGACACCGCGACCGCCGGGCACATCCTGCGCGCGGGCGGGCCGGCGGATTATTTCTCGGTGGGGCCGGAGCAGAAATTCAAGATGTACCGGCCGCGCTGAACCATGGCGGTGCGGCAGCGCTTATGCTCATGCATGGCAGCCTTTCCCATCCGCATTCCCTGCCGGGCAGCCGCCCGCTGCACGCACGGTGCCCGTGCAGGACTATCCTGAGAGAACCCACACCCATGAACGCCACACGCCTCGTCGCCCTGGCCCTCATCGTGGCCGGCGCCCTCGGCCTCGCCTACGGCGGCTTCAGCTACACGAAGGACACCACCGTGGTGAAGCTCGGCCCGCTGGAAATCTCCGCCAAGGAGAAGGAACGCGTCAACGTGCCGCTGTGGCTCGGCATCGGTGCGATCGCCGTCGGCGGGCTGCTGCTCGCGGTGGGCGGCCGGAAGTAGCGCGGCCCGCCGTCCGATGGCACGGCTCGCCCGGCGCTTTCCGTTCCTCGCCCGCCACTGGTTCGGCCTGCTGTGCACCTTGCTGGGCCTGGCACCGCTGCTGCTCCTGCTGGCCTGGTGGCCGCTGGCCGCGCTGCTGGAGTGCACGGGCAACGAAGGATCGGGCATGCACTGCGCCGCCGCGCCGGGGCTCTCCGACGCGGCCTACGCGGTGTTCCTGACGGGCGCATGGGGATCGATGTTCACGCTGCCGGCGGCGCTGACGCTGTACCTGGCCGGGGCGGGCCTGCGCTGGCTGCTGCGCAAGCCTGCGGCGCGGCGGTGAAGCGCAGCCGCCTTCTCCCGTACCGCACTATGCGGCCGTCGATGGCGCGTCGTCCTCGTCGGCCTGACCGCCGCCGCGCAGCGGCAGCGCAATGCCCGATGCGGCGAACACCTCGCGCACCACGCCCAGCGCATTGAGTGCGGCCGGAAAGCTGGCGTAGACCGCTATCTGCATCACCACCTCGACGATCTCCTCCGGGCTGCAGCCCACGTGCAGCGCCGCATGCACGTGCACGCGCAGTTGCGGCAGCGCATGGCCCATGGCGCACAGGGCCGCCACGGTGGCCAGCTCGCGTTCGCGCAGGCCCAGCGCGGGGCGGGAATAGATGTCGCCGAACGGGAATTCCAGCAGCAGGCGGGCGAAATCGGGGAAGGACTGTGACAGTTGCTCCACCACGGCGAGGCCCGCGGGGCCGTCCACCCGGGCCAGCATGCGGGCGCCGCGCTCGTGGCGCGTGTCGTGGTCGTAGTTGTGGTTGCCTGTGCCGGCGGGCATCGGCGGGAGGGAGGCGGTGGAGGATGGGGACGTGGGGGCGCTGGACGGGGATGCATGCGGCATGCGGGGCTCCTTTCGGCTGTCGAGGGGTGGAGCCGCGAATGTAGGAAGCCTGCGGCGCTCCGGGAATGACCGTTTCGGTGATACCTTTCGGTATGTCTTCCAAGCTCGATTCCCGGTCCCTCGCCCTCTTCCTGGCCGTGGCCGACGCCCTGAGCTTCCGCCAGGCCGCGGAGGCCCTGCATCTGTCGCAGCCGCCCCTGAGCCGCGCGATCCGGGAGTTGGAGGCACGGCTGGGCACGGCCCTTTTCGACCGCCACGCCCGAGGCGTGGGCCTCACCGATGCCGGGCGCCGGCTGCTGCCCTATGCGCGCGGCGTGGCCGATCTGCTGCGGCAGGCCGAGGCTGCCTTCCAGGGCGCCGCCGTGCCGGCCACGCTGCGGCTGGGGCTGACCAGCGCGGCCGAGCCGGCCTGGTTCCGCGGGCTGGCCGACCGCGTGCAGGCTCTGCAGCCCGGGGTGGCGGTGGCCGTGTCGTCGGACACCTCGCCGCGCCTGGTGCGGCAGCTGCGCAAGGGCCAGCTCGATGCCGCCTTCATCGCGCTGCCCACGGACGTGCGCGGGCTCGACGTGCTGGCGCTGGACCGCCTGCCCATGGTGGTGGCGCTGCCTTCCGCGCACCCGCTGGCCCGGCGCCGGCTGCTGCGGCTGGCCGACCTGGCGGATGAGCCCATCTTCTGGTTCGAACGCGCCCGGCAGCCCGCGTTCTACGACCACTGCGAGCAGGTGTTCGCACGGCATCGCTTCGCGCCCACGCGGCTGCGCGAGCCGGCGGACCACCATGTGCTGCTGGCCGGCGTGGCGGCCGGGCGCGGCATGGCGCTGCTGGCCGGCTCCTTCGCGGGGCTGCGGCGCGCGGGCGTGGCCTACCGCCGGCTGGCCGAAGGCGATGCGCTGGCGCTCGGCATCGGTCTGGCCGTGCCGCCGGAACAGCCGGCCCTGCGCGCGTTGCTGGCCCGGGCCTGCGGCGTGCCGCGGGCACCGCAGGCGAATTAAGGCGATGCTGAATAAGTCTCTGCGCTGCGCGCGAGGGGCTTGGTCAGCGTTGCCTTAACCGCCCGTGGGCCCCTGGTGGAACACCAGGTCTTCCACCGGCTGCCCGCCCACCAGATGCTGCTCGATGATGCGGTCCATGTTGGCCGGCGTGACGTCGTAGTACCAGGTGCCGTCGGGCTGCACGCACATCACCGGGCCGCCCTTGCAGGCGGCGAAGCAGCCCACGCGGCTGCGCTTCACGCGCAGGTCGCCGTCGTTCAAGCCGGCCGCCTTGAACTTCTCGCCCAGGCTGTCGAACAGCGCCTGGGCCTGGCCCTCCTGCGCGCAGCGCGGGCCGGTGCAGATGAGGATGTGGCGGCGGTAGCTGCCGATCTTGGGCTTGACGACGACGCGCACGCCTTCGGCGGGCGTGGCGGTTGCGGCGGTGTTCTCTGGCGTGTCGGTGCTCATGCCTCTTCCTCGGTCGTTGCGGCCTCGGCGACGGCGAGCGGTTGTGCCAGCGTGTCGCGGATGTAGTCGGCCGGCAGGCGGTGGCGAAGGGCCAGCGCTTCGATGCTTTCGCCAGCGGCGTGGTCGAGCTGCAGGTTCTCCAGCCAGCCATTGAGGCCCGTGGAGAGCGAACGGCCGGGACGTTCGCCTTCGCGCGTGGCGCCGCCGCCTTCCACGTCGTACTTGTTGGCGTAGCCGCGCGGCGTGACCATGAGGCCGTGCTGCACGATGGTGTTGCTGTTGCCGATGAGCACGGTGCTCAGCATGCCGATGTCGGCATCGCACATGGTGGCCAGGGTGGCCAACTCGATGCGTTCGCGGCGGCGGTAGGCGCTCTTGACGATGGCCACGGGCGTGTCGGGGCTGCGGTGGCGCAGGAACAGGCGCTGCGCTTCCTCGATCTGGCGCGTGCGGCGGCCGCTCTTGGGGTTGTAGAGCGCGACGACGAAGTCGGCCATGGCGGCGGCGTCGAGCCGGCGCGCGATGGTGGGCCAGGGCGTGAGCAGGTCAGAGAGGGAGATGGCGCAGAAGTCGTGCGTGAGCGGCGCGCCCACGCGGGCCGCGCAGCTGTTGAGCGCGGAGGCGCCGGGCACGATCTCGACCTCGATGCCGCCGGGCTCGACCACGCCGTTCTCGTCGAAGGCGGGCGGTGTCCAGCCGGCCTGGAACAGCACCTCGAAGGTGGGGCCGGCCATGCCGTAGACGCCCGCATCGCCCGAGGAGATGAGCGCGACCTTCTTGCCCTCGCGGGCGCGGGCCAGCGATTCGATGGCGCGGTCCAGCTCCTCGGTCATGGACTTGCGGATGATCTCCTTGCCCTCGATGAGATCGGCCACGAGCTTGATGTAGGTGACGTAGCCGATGATGGTGTCGGCCTCGGCGATGGCGGCGCGGGCGCGCGCGGTCATGTGGTCGGTGCTGCCGGGGCCGATGCCCACGAGCATGATCTTTCCTGCGGACATGTGCGTGCGTCCCTTCAGGCTGCGGCGGCCGGCGATGCGGGCGCGGCGATGCGCTGCAGCGTGCGCTCGTCGATGCAGGCGGCGAGCCAGCGGCGGCCGCGCAGGCGGGCAGCGGCCACCGTGATGCCGATGGTGAGCAGCGGCTCCACCGCCACGAGGCTCAGGTACGACGCGGCGAACAGCGCCCAGTCGGCCACCGGGGCCGCGTCGCTGCTGATGGAGAGCCAGAAGCCGACCATGAGCGTGACGCCCGCGTAGTACACGGCATCGAGCTTGAGCACGTTGGCCACGCTGATGCGCTGCATGCGCTGGCCCAGGCCGTGGTGCACGGCCACCAGCGGCACGGCCAGGCTCAGGAAGTTGATGGCGAGGTGCGCCAGATCCTGCGGCTCGAAGACGAGGGCCTGCGCGAGCAGCCCCAGCCCGAAGCCGAACAGCGTGGGGATGAAGCCGAACAGCAGGTAGATCGGCATGGCGCCCACGAAGTGCAGCTCGGACGGCCCCACGGGCATGTGCCAGACCTGCATCAGCACGCTGAAGAAGAAGGCGGCCAGCAGCGTGCGCAGCCAGGCCGTGGGGCTTTTCAGCAGGGGCAGCGCGTGCGCGCCCAGCAGCGCCGTGGCGGCGACGGAGGCATAGGCGATCTTGTCCTGCGAGAGGATGCCGATTTCGATATGCATGGTGGACCTTTCAGTGAGTTGCGGGAGGAATCCGGCTCAGGGCGCTTGCGCGGTGCCTCAGCCGGCGTGATCGGAAATGCCCTGCGGGGCCTGCGGCATGCGTGCGATGGAGACCGTGGCATTGCGACCGTCGGGCCCGCGCAGGCGGTGCTTTTCGACGAGCAGCGCCGAGGCATCGGCAGCACCCGCGGCCAGCAGCGCGGCGGCTTCGCTGACCGAGGGCGTGCCCATGTAGCGCAGCACGGTCTCGGACGGGTTGGGCACGGGCACGGCCGCGAGCCGCGCGGCGGCATACCAGCGCAGCGGCCAGCCGTGGCGCGCGGCCAGCGAGAGGAAGGCGGCTTCGTCCCGCTTGGCCTCGATGCTGGCGGCCACGGCCACCTGGGCAATCTCAGCGCCGGCCTGGGCGAGCGCTTCACGCAGGCAGGCATCGACCGTGGCCTCGGGCGTGCCGCGGTCGCAGCCCAGGCCGATGGCGAGGCGGACGCCGGAGCCCGTGGCCGCGTCCGGAGACGCAGCCGCGGCGTCGATGGTGGCAGCGGAGATCACGCGATGGCCTTGTCCGCGTCCTGTGGCGGGCGGTACACCACCAGACGCTCGTGCCACGCGGCCCAGCGCTCGGGTGCGACCTCGTCGTGCGTGATCCACAGCACGGCCTTGAAGCGTTCAGGATCCACGCCGCTCCAGTCGCCGAGGCAGGTGATGTTGGCGGGCAGCGGCGTGGGCCGGTTCCACCAATTCGGACTGCCGGCCTCCTGCACCACAGCGATGGGCTCGCCGTTGACCACATGGGCCGAGACGCGCGTGATGTTGATCTTGGGCGCCTCCACGCGCCAGCCCAGGTGGCGGCCGAGGATATCGACGGGAATGGTCTTGCCCACGTCGGACGCGGTGGTGAGCACGGGCGTGGCGCCGATCAGCGCGGCGATGCGCTCGCTCCATTCGTTGGCGCCGCCCACGTGGCCCGAGAGCACGGGGATGACGAACTGGCCGGCATCGTCCACCACCGTGACGCCGGGATCTTCGTCCTTCGACTTGAGCACCGGCGCGATCAGGCGCACCACGGCGCCGAGCGAGACGAAGAAGACCAGCTGGTCGTACTGCGCGAAGAGGGGCGCGATCTCGTCGCGCAGCGCGCCTTCGTAGGCGCGCACGGTGTTGGGCAGGCCTTCGAAGGCCGCTGCGAACTTGGCGGCGGCGCAGACATGCGCCTGGGGCACGTCGCGCGCCAATTGCGCGGCCTGGGCGGCGCCGTGGCGGGTGATGGCGACGAGGCACACGCGCACCTCGCTGGCGGGCTGCGCAGGGGCGGAGAGCACCACGTCGGGCGCGGCGGGAGTGGTGGCGGTCGTCATTCGGCAAGCTCCGGTTCTTCGGATGTCGAGATGCCCGCATCAGCGGCAGCGGGCGAGGATTTCTTCAGGCAGCCCTTGATGCGCTCGCCGCGGATGCGGTGCGGGTTCTTCACCACCATGAGCGAGAGATAGCTGACCTTGGTGCCGCGCAGCGCGGGCAGGTCAGGGCCTGCCACGCAGCGCTCGTCGGGTGCGCCCACGCGCTCGATGAACTGCGTGTGCGGCAGAAGCTCGCGCCGCTCCAGCCAGTCGATGAGGTCGTCCATGAGCGGCTTCACCTTCATGAGCACCAGGGTGTCGAAGTCGGGCAGCAGGCGGTCCACCGCGCTCACGCCGTAGGCGGCGGGCACGATGGCGATGGTGTCGTCCTGCTCGGCCAGCGGCATGCCGCGCGTGGCGCAGGCGGCCGTGAAGGCGTTCACTCCGGCGATCACGGGCGCTTCGATGCGCGCGTCCAGCGCCCGCACGGTGCGCGCCAGGTGGCCGAAGGTGGCGTAGGTGCTGGCGTCGCCTTCCACGAGGAAGAGCACGTCCCGCCCGGCCTGCAGCCAGGGCAGCACGGTGTCCGCCGCGCGCATCCAGGCCCGGGCGAGCTTGTCGCCGTCGTGCGTCATGGGAAAGAGCAGCGTCTGGTGCGTGGCGGGCGGCGTGAGGCCGGCGCGCTGCACGATGTCGAAGGCGTAGCTGGGCGTCTTGGTGCTGCGCGCAGGGTAGGTCCACACGGCATCGCTGCGCTGCAGCTGCGCCCAGGCGGCGCGGGTGATGAGGCCGGGGTCGCCGGGGCCGAGGGAGACGCCGATCAGGCGGCCCAGGGGTCCTTGCGTGGACGGCGTGTGCTTATCCTGCGGCTGCGGCCGCGGCCGCGGCGCGATCGTGATGGTGGCGGGTTCGGCGGTCATGCGCCCTCCTCCACGGCCGGCGCCGCAGCCCCGGCGCTGGCGGCCTGCGCGCAGACGATCCACACCGGGTTCTCGGCGGCCATGCGGTGCATGTGCAGGATGGGCTTGCTGCGCGCGGCCTGCAGCTGCAGCACGTCCCAGGCGGCACCGGCGGCCTGCAGCGCCTGGGTGGCGGCGGCGAGGTTCTCCAGCGTGACGAAGTTCATCACCAGCCAGCCGCCGGGGCGCAGGCGCTTGAGGCACAGCGCGATCAGCTCGGCCAGCTCCCCGCCCGAGCCGCCGATGAAGACGGCGTCCGGGTCGGGCCAGGCATCGAGCCCCTCGGGCGCCTTGCCGTGCACCAGCGTGTGGTTGGAGACGCCGAAATCGCGCACATTGCGGCGCGCGATCTCCACGTCGCCCTCGTTCTTCTCCATCGCCCAGACGTGGCCCTGCGGGCACAGGCGCGCGGCCTCCAGCCCCACGGAGCCGCTGCCCGCGCCGATGTCCCACACGCGGCTCGCGGCGCGCAGCTGCATGCGGGCCAGCGAGACGGCGCGCACTTCCTGCTTGGTGATCAGGCCCTTGTCCGGCTGGCGCTGGTGGTAGGCCGCATCGGGCAGGCCGAAGCGCACCGCGTCGGGCCGCTGGCGCGTGCGCACCAGCAGCACCACGTTGGGGTCGGCAAACTGCTGCGCGGCGGCCTGGGCCGGCGCCATGTCGGCCCACACGCGCTCGTCGGGCGTGCAGAGGCGCTCGGCCACGCTGATCTGGAAGTCGTCGCCCAGCCCTTCGGCCACCAGCAGGCGGGCGATGCGCGCGGGCGTGTTGTCGGGGCTGGTGAGCACGGCCAGGCGGTCGTGCTGGCGCACGGCCTGGGCCAGCGCGTACAGGCCGTGCGCGGGCGCGGCGCCCACGGTCCACTCGCCGGCATCCTTGGCATGCACGGAGACGATGCGCGCGTCCTGCCATGCCAGGCCCAGGCGGGCGCAGGCCAGTTGGAGCGTGGAGACGTTGGGCATCACCTCCAGCGCCTGGATGCACAGGCGCGAGGCCAGGTAGCTGGCGATGCCGTGGCAGAGCGGATCGCCCGTGGCCAGCACCACGCAGGCCTGCTCGGCGGCGCGGGCCTCGGCGATCCAGCCGGGCACGGACGAGAGGCAGCCGGTCAGGTCGCGCCGCACGGCCTGCGGGGCGATGTCGTCCTCCAGCAGCGCCAGCGTGCGCGTGCCGCCGATCACCAGGTCGGCGCGGCGCAGCAGCGCGAGCGCAGTGGCGCTCAGGCTGGCGGCGCCGTCGTCCAGCACGCCGATCACGCGGCAGGGCTGGGGGTCTTTCTCGAGCAGGTTGGTGGTCGTCATCGTGAGGTGCCGTCAGGCGTTGGCGGCCGGCCCGGAGGCGGCCTCGGTGATCTTGCTGCCGTCGAAATCGCAGACCAGCACGGTGAGGTGGAAGCGGTCGCCGTAGCGGTCGGGCGCCGTCAGCGTCTGCACCACGGCCTGCGCGAGGGCATGGTGGAAGGGCTCGCCCAGGCCCAGGGCCTGCATGCGTTCGGCGCCGAAGCGCGCGGTTTCGGCAGCGGCGATCTCGGCGCAGACCTCGGGCGGTGCGCCCACGCGGGCGGCCAGACCGGCCAGCAATCCGGTATCGACCTCGGCGCGGTTGGCGTGGGTGATGGTCTCGCCCTGGGCGATCTTCGTGAGCTTGCCCACCATGCCGCCGATCACCACTTCGCGCAGGCCCTGCGCCACGGCTTCGTCGAGCGCATAGCGCAGGAAGTCGCCCATCTGCACGAAGCAGGCGGCGGGCAGCCCGGGCCGCTCCTTCATGGCGAACTGTTCGGTGCGCCCGCCGGTGGTGAGCACCACCACGCCGTGGCCCAGCGTGGCGGCCACCTGCACGCCCTGCACCACGCTCGCGCGGTAGGCAGAGGTGGAATAGGGCTTGACGATGCCGGTGGTGCCGAGGATGGAGATGCCGCCCAGGATGCCGAGGCGCGCGTTCAGCGTCTTCTTGGCCATCTCCACGCCCTGGGGCACGGAGATGGTCACTTCCAGCCCCGCATGCTCCAGCAGCGGGCCGCCCACGGCGCGCACGTTGTCTTCGATGTTGCGGCGGGGCACGGGGTTGATGGCCGGGCCGCCCACTTCCAGGCCCAGGCCGGCCATGGTGACCGTGCCCACGCCGAAGCCCCCGCAGAGCACGACCTCGCCCGCGCGTCCGGGCAGCACGCGCACGTCGGCGGTGAGGTGGGCCTTGTCGGTGCAGTCGGGGTCGTCGCCCGCGTCCTTGATGACCATGGCATGCGCGGCTTGAGCGCTTTGCGCGCCATCGCCGGACGCACCATCGCACCTTCCGTCGTTCACCGCGAAGCGCACCACGTCGCCGTTGGGCAGCACGCAGTCCACCGCCTCGGGCACGGCGCCTTCGACCAGGCCCAGCACGGCGGCGCGCGCGGCCGCGGCGGAGCAGGCCCCGGTGGTGAAGCCGGTGCGCGTGCCGCGGCGGACGGTTTTCTCCATCATGGCGGGTTCAGCCTCCGGCAGCGCCTGGTTGTTGCTGCTGCTGTTGCTTCTGCCGCGCCTCGGCCAGCGCCAGCAGCGCGTGCAAAGCGGCCACCACCAGGGTGGAGCCGCCCTTGCGGCCGCGGATGACGATCCAGGGCACCTCGGCCACATCGGCCATCAGGTCCTTGGATTCGGCGGCGGACACGAAGCCCACCGGCATGCCGACCACGAGGGCCGGGCGCACGCCCTCTTCGCGGATCAGGCGCACGAGTTCGATGAGCGCGGTGGGCGCATTGCCGATGCCGACCACGGCGCCTTGCAGCAGCCCCAGCCGGTGCGCCTTGCGCATGGCCTGCACGGCGCGGGTGGTGTCCTCGGCCTGGGCCTGGGCGATCACGTCGGCGTCGCTGATGAACTGGTGCGCGCGCATGCCGAAGTGCGCCAGGCGCGGCTGCGAGAGGCCCGAGCAGATCATCTCCACGTCGGCCACCACGGGCGCGCCGCCGCGCAGCAGGGCGGCGACGCCGGCTTCCACCGCATCGGGGTGGAAGTCGGTCAGGCCGTTGAATTCGAAGTCGGCGTTGGCGTGGATCATGCGGCGCACGATGGGCCACTGCTGCGCCGTGTAGGGGTGCGGGCCGGCCTCGGCGTCGATGATGGCGAAGCTGTCGTGCTCGATGGCCTGGCCGGCGCGCGTGAGCTGTTCGGTGACGGTGTTGACCGTGCTCATGCGGCGGCTCCGGCCGGCTGGGGGACGGCATGGGCGGGGTGGTGATCGTGGCCATGCGCGTGCCCATGGGCATGTCCGTGTTCATGCCCGTGGTCGCCGTGCCCATGCGCGTGATCATGTCCGTGGCCGTGCGCATGTTCATCCGCGTGCGCGTGTTCGGCGGCTGCCTCGGCGGGGGCCGCGGGCGCATGGGCATGGGTGTGCTCGTGGCTGTGGCCGTGTCCCAGCTCGTGGGCGATCTCGCGGTACTTGCAGCCGTCGCACGGCAGGCGGCTGTCGGGCAGGCCGGCCTGCAGGTCGGCCACGCGCTGCTCCAGCAATTCGAAGATCTCGCGCTCCATGCCGAAGTGGGCCGACTGCGCGAAGCGCACCTGGGGGTACTGCACGCGCAGGTGCTCCACCTGCCGGGCGATGCGCTGCATCAGCGTGCCGGTGTAGAGGTAGTACGGCAGCACCACGATCTGCTTCATGCCCAGCAGCGCCTGGCGCTGCACCACGCGCTCCAGCCGCGGCCAGGTGATGCCGGTGAAGGCGATCTCGACCAGTTCGTGGTGGCTGTCTTCCTGCAGCCAGCGCGCCATCTTGGCGACGTCGCCGTTGGCCTGGCGGTCGGACGAGCCCCGGCCCAGCAGCACCACGCCGGTGGTGGTGGGGTCGGGCATGTCGAGCTTCTGCATGCAGCGGCGCAGCTGGCGCTGCAGGATCGCCAGGATGGGCTCGCAGGCCGTGAGGTGCGGGCCGTAGAGGAATTCGACGCCCGGGCAGTGCGCGCGCGCATGCTCGATGGCTTCAGGGATCTCCATCTTCACATGGCCGGCCGCGTTCAGGATGAGCGGCAGCACCAGCACGCGGGAGCTGCCCTTGGCGGCCAGCAGCAGGCCGTCGTGCAGGCCGGGCGGCGCGAATTCGATGAAGCAGACCTCGATGCGCCAGCCGGGCTGGCGCTCGCGCCACTGGCGCACGAAGGCGTGGATCTCGTCGTTGCCCTCGGGCTCGCGCGAGCCGTGGCCGACCAGCAGCACGGTGGTGCCGGCCTGCGCGGGCACCGCGACGGCGCCGACGCCGATGCGGACGGCAGCGGCCGGAGCGAGTCCCGCGCCGTCGCCGTGGTCATGGCCGTGGCCGTGTTCGTGGGAGTGCCCATGGGCATGCGGAGCGTGCAGGTGCGTCATCGTGGGGTGTCCTGTGGGATGTCCGTCAGGGGACTGGAGGCTTCCGCGCCCTGCGGCGCATCGCTCGCGCGGCGGAAGCGGTGGGTGAAGCCCGGGTCGTAGAGCTTGGATTTGGCGAGCTGCTGCCACTGGCGGGCCCCCAGCGTGGGGCTGGCGATGATCATGGCCTGGCTCACCACCTGGGCCTCGCGGCAGCGCTCGCGCACGTCGGCCACGGTGCAGCGCACGATGCGCTCCTCGCCGGGCCAGGAGGCCTTGTGCACCACCAGCAGCGGCGCGTCGTCGGGCCAGCCGGCTTCGCGCAGGCCGGCCTGCACCTTGTGCAGCAGCGTGATCGACAGGAAGATGCAGAGCGTGCAGCGGTGGCGCGCGAGTTCGGCGAGCGATTCGCCCGGCGGCATCGGCGTGCGGCCTTCCACGCGGGTGAAGATCACGCTCTGGGTCACCTCGGGCAGCGTGAAACTCTCCACCGCCGCCGCGGCCGAGGCCATGGCCGACGACACGCCCGGCACCACGCGCACCGGCACGCCCGCCGCGTCGAGCGGCTGCACCAGCTCGACCAGCGCGCCGTAGAGGGCCGGATCGCCCGTCTGCAGGCGCACCACGGTGCGGTGCTTCTGGGCCTGCAGCACGAGCCACGCGGCCATCTGGTCGAGCGTCATGGACTTGCTGTCGGCGATCGAGCAGCCGGGCGGCGCCCAGCGCGTGGCGGCCTCGTCCACGAGCGAGCCCGCGAACAGGATGGCGCCCGCGCGCTCGATGAGCGAGCGGCCCTTGACGGTGATGAGTTCCGGATCGCCGGGACCGGCCCCGACGAACCATACGGTGCCGGGCCCCGTGGCGGCGGTCTCGCAGGCCCCGGAGGACTGCGCCGAAGAATCTGGCATGGGAATGCAACGAACGAAAATGCGCCCGCCCAGCGGCGAACGCGCCCGCACCCTGCCTCCCCGCAGGGTCCGTGAAATGGAACGCGCACGCCGCGGCGCAGCGCGCGCACTCCCCTGTCGGCCGGTATCCGGGCTGGCGTTGCGGCAGGCATGCCGGGTTCCCCGGGCCCTTCCCGGAGGCCGCGAGGGCTTGTCCAGTGGGCATCGTTCCAGGGGCCGAAGGCGCGCGGCTCATGCACGTGCGCCTTCCATCGCTGACCGTTGCGGGGGCAGCCCAGGCCGGGGCGGATGTCCGTGGCGGACTGGCCCTTCCTGGTTCCCGTTTAACTGCGCGGCCGGAAGCGGCCGCGCGAGCACCAACGGGCGGGAGTATAGGGGCCTCGGCGGCCGCAGGCACGGTGCCGGGAGGATTCAGGAGGTTTCAGAACGATTCGGTCGGCCGCGGCGGTCGACACGGGGTGCGCTGCAGCGCGCTCTGGCACACGATCGCGCCCTTCGCGGGGAGCCGACGGCCACGCTCCGCAGGAAAAAAAACAGGGACCTCGCGGTCCCTGCCGTGCTCAGCGCGAAAGCGCGTCCGTCGTGGCGGCATCCAGCCGCCCCGTCACCGGCAGGCCCTTGTCCTTCTGGAACGCCCGCAGGCCGTTCGACGTCTTCGGGCCCATGCCGCCGTCCGGCGTGCCCACGTCGTAGCCCAGCGCATTCAGACGCGCCTGGGCTTCACGCACCGACATCGACGCGCCGGCCTTCGTCTGCGACGGGGCTGCGCCACCGTCCACGCCCAGGCGGCCACCACCGCCCAGACCCTGGCCCTGCACCTTCTGCGCCTTGTAGCTGCGCAGCGCCACCACCATCTGGTTGTACGCGTCCATGAACGCCGCCGTCAGCACCTTGCCCTGCGAGGTGTTCTGGTAGCCGCCCAGGTTGCCCCCGGCCGAGCCGCCGAACAGGCTGCCGAAGCCCGCGAAGTCGCTCTTGGACGCGCTGCCTTCCGACACCGACACCTGCACGCCCGAGCGGTTGTCCACCAGCGTCAGCATCGCGCTCGCCTCGCGCGTCTTCAGCGAGCCGCCCAGCGCGCCGATCGCCCGGCCGCTGCCGCCGCCGATGAGCGCACCCAGCGCGCCGCCGATGCCGCCCGCGTCGCTGTTGGAGAAGATGATCTCCGGCGACATGCCGTAGTCCGAGGCCACCATCTGGCCCTGCCCGAAGTTGCTGCCGCCGCGCATTTCGCCCGACTGCATGAGGGCGCGCTCGCGGTTCATCGCGCCCATGCCCGCCATGCTGCGCTCGACCACCACGAAGCAGTTCGACTGCTGCACCAGCAGCCGCAGCAGGTTCGACGTGGGCGGCAGGCGGTACTCATTGCGCAGGATCGTGTACCAGCCCGCATCCTGGTTCTCCACCAGCGACACCGTACCCAGCGGCGAGGAGCAGCGCTCCAATTGCGTGTTCGCATTCGCCGACGACTCGCCGGCCGCCGCGCCCGTCGCCACCGTCTTGGACTCCGCGCTGCCCATGCGCATGTTCGTGGTCTCGCAACCCGACAGCAGCGCCGCGGCGCAGGCCACCGCCAGCAGGGTGAAGGTCTTCTGGAACATGGGAGAAATTCCTTTCGGGATAAACACAGGGGAATAAAAGGGCCGCGCCCGGCAGCGCTCGGCAGTGCGGCGCAGCCGTCGCGCGGCGGCGCCGAATCATAGCGCCGGGGTCTGCCCACGCCCAGACGGCGGGGGCAGGCGCCCCACCCGGTAGATCCAGACCGGGTGGCCGTCCACGGGCCGCAGCACGGCCTCGGGCGCGGCCTCCGGCACCTCAAAGGCGAGGCTGACCAGCCAGGCGTCCGCGGCCATCTCGGCGCGGGCCTTGGCCGCCGCGCGCGCCATGCTCTCCGGCCGCTGGAACACGTAGACCATCCGGTAGCCGCCCCAGGGCGCGCGCCAGATGTCGCCGCGGCGCACCCGCGCCCACGGGCAGCGCAGCGCGCACAGGCAGCGCAGCGGCCAGCTCCATTCCAGCCCCTCCAGGCGCGCGGCGGGATAGACGCGGCGCAGCGCACGCAGGCCGTGGCCCAGGCCGCAGCCCGCGTCGAGCACGGCGGCGCCGGGCTCCAGGGGTGCGGCATCCGGCAGGCCGTCGAGCGCGCGCTGCGGGGTGGGGAACAGCGGCGCGTCGCGCCAGGCGTTGAGCGGATAGACCAGCAGCAGCACGCCCAGGGGCGCGAGCCAGGCCCAGGCGGGCACCTGCGCGGCACCGGCCGCCAGGAAGGACAGGGGAAAGCCGGCCGCGATGAAGCCCTGCCGCCAGCGGGTGGAACCCCAGAGGCTGGCGAGCACGCCGACGGCGCAGCCCGCGAGCCAGGCGCCCCACCAGGGCATGCCGGCCGCACCGCGCAGCAGCGCGAAGGCCAGCCATGCGGCCGCCCAGGCCAGCAGGGCGGGAAGGGGCCAGGGCAGCGGTATCTGCATGGAAGCGTCTCGTCGTCGAACGGAGGAAGGAAGACGCGGAACGGCCCGCGTAACGCGCAGTGTAGAGAGAGAGCCGCGGCAGGCGGACAGCCCCTGCACCTGCCCCTCCTACAATCCGCTGTTCCTTTTTCCACACCCGTTGCCACCCCGGAAGCCTTCCGCTCCGGGTTTTCCGAACTTTCGTACCGCCAAGGGCTTTCGTGCGTCCGTCTTCCCATCCATCGCCCTGCGCCGACGCCCTGCCCCTGGTGGTGGACCTCGACGGCACGCTGCTGCTCACCGACATGCTGCACGAGAGCTCCCTGCAGCTGGTGCGCGACGCGCCCTGGAAGGCGCTGGCGCTGCCCGTGTGGCTGGCAGGCGGCAAGGCGGCCCTCAAGCGCCGCATCGCGCAGCAGGTGGAGGTTCCGGTCGCCCATCTGCCCTACAACCAGCCGCTCGTCGCCTGGCTGCGCGAGCAGCGCGCCACGGGGCGGCGCGTCGTGCTGTGCACGGCCTCCGACCAGGCGCTGGCCGATGCGATCGCCGCCCACCTGGGCTGTTTCGACGCGGTGATGGCGAGCGACGGCGCCACCAACCTCGCCGGCCCGGCGAAAGCCGATGCGCTGGTGCGGGCCTTCGGCGAGCGCGGCTTCGACTACGCGGGCAATTCGCGCGCCGACCTGCCCGTCTGGCGTGCCGCGCGCGCGGCCATCGTGGTGAATGCCCCGGCATCCGTCGCGCGCCGCGCCGAAGCGCAGGGCAACGTGCAGCGCAGCTTCCCTGCGGCCGCGGCCGGCGTCACCGCATGGCGCAAGGCACTGCGCCTGCACCAGTGGATGAAGAACCTGCTGCTGTTCGTGCCGCTCATGGCGGCGCACCGCCTGGGCGACGGCGCGGCGTGGACGCAACTGCTGATGGCTTTCGTGGCGTTCGGGCTGTGCGCCTCCTCCGTCTATCTCGCGAACGACCTGCTGGATCTGGAGAGCGACCGCCAGCATCCGCGCAAGCGGCTGCGGCCGTTCGCCGCCGGCACGCTGCCGGCGTGGCAGGGCGTGGCGCTGGTGCCCGTGCTGGCGGGCGCGAGCCTCGCGCTGGCCTGGGCCACCGCCCCGGCCTTCCTCGCATGGCTGCTGGTCTATTTCGCGACCACCTGGGCCTACTCGCTGGCGCTCAAGCGCTGGGTGCTGGTGGACTGCGTGGCGCTCGCCGTGCTCTACACGCTGCGCCTGGTGGCGGGCGCGGCGGCCATCGCGCAGCCGCTGTCGTTCTGGCTGATCGCCTGCTCGGGCTTCCTGTTCCTGTCGCTGGCCTTCGTGAAGCGCTATGCGGAACTGCTCGTGCAGCAGGCCGCGGGCAAGACGCAGGCCCACGGACGCGGCTACCTCACCTCGGATGCGCCGATGGTGCAGAGCCTGGGCGTGGCGGCCGGCTATACCTCCGTGGTGGTGCTCGCCCTCTACCTCAACAGCGACACCGTGATGACCATGTACCGCGCGCCCGACCTGGTCTGGGCCACCGTGCCGGTGCTGGCCTTCTGGGTGAGCTGGATGTGGCTGCGCGCGGCACGCGGCCAGATGCACGACGATCCGCTCGTGTTCGCCTGCAAGGACCGCGCCAGCCTCGCGGCAGGCGCGGTGTTCGTGCTGGCGCTGGCCGTGGCGGCCCTGGGGTTGCCGTGGTAGCGGTGCATTCCTGGGGGCGGCTGCAGGCGGCGGAGCACACGCTGCATGCGCTCGCGGACCATCCCCCTACCCGCCTGCCGCTGGCGGAGGGGCAGCACGGCCTGGCCCACGGCATGGGGCGCAGCTACGGCGACGTCTGCCTGAACCCCGGCGGCGCGCTCTGGGCCACGCGCGGTCTCGACCGCTTCATCGCCTGGAACGAATCCACGGGAGAACTCACCTGCGAGGCCGGCGTGCTGCTGCGCGACATCCAGCGCACGTTCGTGCCGCGCGGATGGATGCTGCCCGTGACGCCCGGCACGCAGTTCGCCACCGTCGGCGGCGCGATCGCCAACGACGTGCACGGCAAGAACCACCATGTGCACGGCAGCTTCGGCGACCACGTGGCCGCGCTGCAGCTGCTGCGCACCGACGGCCTGCGCATGCACTGCGGGCCCGGTCTGCGGCCCGACTGGTTCGCCGCCACCGTCGGCGGGCTGGGCCTGACGGGCGTCGTCACGCAGGCCACGCTGCGGCTGCGGCGCGTGGCCGGCCCGTGGCTCGACACCGAAACCCTGCCCTACGCGAGCCTGCGGGAATTCTTCGAGCTCTCGGACGCATCGGAAGCCGATTGGGAATACACCGTCTCGTGGATCGACTGCCTCTCGGGCGCCGATGCGCGCGGCATCTTCATGCGCGGCAACCACGTGCCCGGCCCGGTGGCGTCGCCGCCGCGCACGCCCGGCGGCGGCAAGCGCACCGTGCCGTTCGCACCGCCGTTCTCGCTGGTCAACCGCCTCAGCCTGCGGCCGTTCAACACGGCCTACTACCACCTGCACGCGCAGCGCGCGGGCCGGCGCCTGCAGCACTACGAGCCGTTCTTCTATCCGCTGGACAACCTGCTGGAGTGGAACCGCATCTACGGCCGCCGCGGCTTCCACCAGTACCAGTGCGCCGTGCCCCGCGAGGGCGGCGAAGGCGCGGTGGCCGCACTGCTCGGCGAGATCTCCGCGTCGGGCCAGGGATCGTTCCTCGGGGTGCTCAAGACCTTCGGGCAGCGCACGCCGCCGGGCCTGCTGAGTTTCCCGATGCCCGGCGTGACCCTGGCGCTCGATTTCCCGAACCTGGGCGAGTCCACGCTGCGCCTCTTCGAGCGGCTCGACACCGTGGTGGCGGCGGCCGGCGGCCGGCTGTATCCCGCGAAGGACGCCCGCATGCCGCGCGCGCTGTTCGAATCGGGCTACCCGCGCCTGCCGGAATTCCTGCCCTACCGCGATCCCCGCATCCGCTCCGCGATGTCGCTGCGGCTGTTCGGCGACTGACGCGCCGGCCCGCCATACCTCCGGGTTTCTTCTTCCATCCCTTCACCGCTCGCGCCGCTTCCGCCGCCCGCCACCTCCGTCCGCCATGTCCGATACCTCCTCCTTCCGCACCATCGCCATCGTGGGCGCCACCTCGGCCATCGCGCACCACTGCGCCCGCCTCTGGCTCGCCGCCGGCACGGTGGACCGGCTGGTGCTCATCGGCCGCGACGCCGCACGGCTGCCTTCGGTCGCGGCGGACCTGCAGGTGCGCCAGCCCGGCACCCGCATCGAATCCATCGCGGGCGATATGCTGCGGCCCGATGCCATCGCTGACACGGTGCGCAGCGTGTGCGCCGAAGGCGTGCCCGACCTCGTGCTCATCGCGCACGGCAACCTGCCCGACCAGCCGGCCTGTGAATCCGATCTCGCGGCGGCGCAGCAGGCGCTGGAAGTGAACGGCATCTCCCCCGCGCTCTGGGCCGAGGCCTTCGCGGGCGCCCAGCAGGCGCAGGGACGCGGGCGCATCGGCATCATCGGATCGGTGGCGGGCGACCGCGGCCGCCAGTCCAACTACGTGTACGGCGCCGCCAAGGGCCTCGTGGAGCGCTACGCCCAGGGCCTGCAGCACCGCCTGGCCGGCACCGGCGTGCGGGTGACCCTCGTCAAGCCCGGGCCCACGGATACGCCGATGACCGCGCACCTGAAGGCGCAGGGCGCGCGGCTCGCGACGCCCGAGGACGTGGCCGGCGCCATCGTGCGCGGCATGGCGCGCGGCACCCCGGTGGTCTACGCCCCGGCGAAATGGGCACTCATCATGCTGGTGATCCGCCACCTGCCGCGCGCCGTGTTCCACCGCATGAAGATCTGAAGACGGGACCATGGACGGACACGCCCCGCCTTCCCCAGACTCCACGCCGCGGGCCGCGCCCGCCTGGCGGCGGCAGCTGCCGTTTGCGCTGCTGCTGGCCTTCGCGGCGCTCTACGCCCTGGCCACCGCGGTCTCGGCCTGGCGCAGCTTCACGTCCGTGCCCATCTGGGACATGTGGGGCGCGCTGGAGTTCTACACCGACGTGCGCGGCGGCGCGGGCTGGCAGGCCTGGTGGCGGCTCTTCAACGAGCACCGGCTGGTGCTCGCCAAGGCCCTCTTCTGGATGGAGTACACCTGGTTCGGAGGCCAGCAGGTCTTCCTGATCGTGGTCAACTACCTGCTCGCGGGATGCGGCGCCGCGGTGCTGTCCGCCTTCCTGCGGGCGCGGCTGGCGGACGGGCCGCGCCGGACGTGGATCGCCGGCACCGTGCTGCTCGCGCTGTGGCTGTTTTCCTGGGTGCAGCGGGAGAACCTGACCTGGGCCTTCCAGAGCCAGTTCTTCCTCGCCCAGCTGCTGCCGCTCGCAGGGTTCTACTGCCTCTACCGAGCGACGCGCCCGCCCGCTGCGCAGGGCTGGTTCGTGGCGGCCTGCGCCCTCGGCGTGCTCAGCATCGGCACGATGGTCAACGGCGTCATGGCGCTGCCGATGATGGTGCTCTACGCGCTCGTCGCGCGGCTGGGATGGAAGCGCACGGCCGTGCTGGCGCTGCTGGCCGCCCTCTGCATCGCCGCATACACGGCCGGCTATGTCTCACCGGGCGGGCACGGGGGCGGCGTGATGGCGACGCTGCGCGAGCATCCCGGGGGCATGGTGGTCTACACGCTGCTCTACCTCGGCTCGCCCTTCCAGCACCTCACCCGGCATCTGGGCCCTTCGTGGATGATCGTCGGGCAGGCGTTCGGGGCCCTGTTCGTGCTGCTGGCGCTGGCAGCGCTGCCCCGCGCCCTGCGCGCACCGCAGGCGCACCGAATGGATCTGGCCCTGCTGAGCTTCGTGGCCTACGTCGGCGGCATCGCGTTCGCGACCAGCGGCGGGCGCCTGCAGTTCGGGCTCGAGAGCGCGCTGTCGAGCCGCTACACGACCCCCACGCTGATGGCCTGGGCCGCGCTCGCCGTGCTGTACGCGCCGCGGCTCACGGCCCTGCGCGGCGGCGCGCGTGCCGCGGCCTTCGGCGTGCTGGTCTTGCTGCTGACCCTCATGCTCGTCGTGCAGACGCGCGACGTGGAGCGCAACGACCACGCGCACATGCGCCTCACCGGCGCGCTGGCGCTGCAGATGGGCGTGCACGATACGCGCCGCATCGGCATGCTGATCTGGAGCGAAGCACTGGGAGCAGAGCTGGCCCGCAGGGCCACCGCCGCGGGTGCGGGCGTGTTCGGCCGGCCTGCCCTGGCGGAGGCGACGCACGCCCTGGGCGAGCGGGCCGCAGCCCTGCCCCCGCGCTGCCACGCCTTCGTGGACCAGGTGGAGCACCTGCCCGGCGAGCCGCGCTTCGTGCGCGTGCAGGGCGGGCTGCTGCCGGAGCCGGACCGCACGCCTTTCGCGGCGGTACGACTCGTCGGCGCCGACGGCACGGTGGTCGGCTACGGCCTGCCCGACCGCTGGCGCAAGCGCACGCCGCCCTACCATGCGCCGGGCCCGTCCGGGCGCTACCTCATGTTCACGGCCTACCTGCAGGTGCCGGCGCCGGCTCCACTGCCCGCCGCGGTCACGCTGCAGGCGGCCGGCACGCCCTGCGCGGCCACCCTGGTGCTGACGCCTCCCGTACCGGCGCCCTGACACGGCTGCCCTTTCCAAGCTTTCCGATCCCGATGCATTCCCCCTCTTCCATGCAGCAGCAAAACACCAAGATCGTCCTGCCCGGCGGCGCCGGCCTGGTCGGCCAGAACCTCGTCGCGCACCTCAAGCTCCATGGCTACGCGAACCTCGTCGTGCTCGACAAGCATGCCGCCAACCTGGAGATCCTGCGCCGCATGCACCCGGACATCGTCGCCGAACTGGCCGACCTTGCCGAGCCTGGCGACTGGGAGCGGCACTTCGAGGGCGCCGACGCGGTGGTGATGCTGCAGGCGCAGATCGGCGCGCCGCAGGCCGAGCCGTTCGTGCGCAATAACCTCACCTCGACCGAACGCATCCTGGCGCTCATCCAGCAGCACCGCATTCCCCACACCGTGCACATCAGCTCCTCGGTGGTGGAATCGGTGGCCAAGGACCACTACACCGACACCAAGCGCGCCCAGGAAGAAATGGTGCTGGCCAGCGGCATTCCCTGCGTGGTGCTGCGGCCCACGCTGATGTTCGGCTGGTTCGACCGCAAGCACCTGGGCTGGCTGTCGCGCTTCATGCGCAAGATGCCGGTGTTCCCGATCCCGGGCAGCGGCCGCTACATGCGCCAGCCGCTCTACGCGGCGGACTTCTGCCGCATCATCGTGCGCTGCATCGAGGAGCGCCGCGTGGGCGGCGTGTTCAACATCACGGGGCTGGAGAAGGTCGACTACATCGACATCATCCGCACCATCAAGGCCGCCACCGGCGCGAAGGCCGCCATCGTGAAGATTCCCTACGGCCTCTTCTACCTGCTGCTGAAGGTGTGGGCGCTCTTCGACCGCGATCCGCCCTTCACCGCCGACCAGCTCAAGGCCCTCGTGGCCCATGACGAGTTCGAGGTGATCGACTGGCCCGGCATCTTCGGCGTGCGCGCCACGCCCTTCGCCGAGGCCATCCACGAAACCTTCCACCACCCGGAGTACAGCCGCGTGGTGCTGGAGTTCTGATGACCGCCGCCGCTTCCTCTTCCGCCGCATCCCAGGCCACGCCCGGCCAGCGCATCGCCGTGCTAGGCGCCGGCCCCATGGGCCTGGCCGTGGCCTACCAGCTCGCGCGCGACGGCCACCGGCCGGTGGTGTTCGAAGCCGACGACCGCGTGGGCGGCATGACCGCGATGTTCGATTTCGACGGCCTGCCGATCGAGCGCTACTACCACTTCCACTGCACCTCCGACCACGACTTCCTGCAGGTGCTGGACGAGCTGGGCCTGGCCGACAAAATGCGCTGGCGCGCCACGCGCATGGGCTACTGGTTCCAGAAGCGCCTGCAGGCCTGGGGCAACCCGGTGGCGCTGCTGCGCTTCCAGGGCCTGGGGCTGGTGGCGAAGTTCCGCTACGGCCTGCATGCGTTCCTCTCCACCAAGCGGGATGACTGGAAGCCGCTCGACGGCGTCGAGGCCACGGGCTGGATCCGCCGGTGGGTGGGCGCGGAGGCCTACGAGGTGCTGTGGCGCCGCCTCTTCGAGTACAAGTTCTACGAGCACACGGGCAACCTCTCGGCCGCCTGGATCTGGAGCCGCATCCGCCGCATCGGCCGCTCGCGCTACAGCCTCATGCAGGAAAAGCTCGGCCACCTGGAGGGCGGCTCCGCCACGCTGCTGGACGGCATGGCCGCGGACATCCGCGCGCACGGCGGCGAGATCCGCCTGTCCACGCCCGTGACGCGGGTGCGCATGGAAGCGGGCCGCGTGCAGGGCGTGGAGACGGCGCAGGGCTTCGAGGCCTTCGACAAGGTGATCAGCACCGTGCCGCTGCCCTTCGTGCCGCGCCTCATGCCGGACCTGCCGCAGGACGTGCTCTCGCGCTTCGCGGCGCTGAAGAACATCGCCGTGGTCTGCGTGATCGCCAAGCTGCGCAAGCCCCTCACCGAGAACTTCTGGCTCAACGTGAACGACCCGGACATGGACATTCCGGGCCTGGTGGAATACAGCAACCTGCGCCCGCTGCCGGAATCCATCGTCTACGTGCCGTTCTACATGCCCGGCGAGCACCCCAAGTACGCCGAGCCCGACCAGGCTTTACTCGACAAGGTGCGCCGCTACCTGCGCACCATCAACCCCGCGCTGCAGGAGGGCGACTTCCTCGCGATGCGCGCGAGCCGCTACCGCTACGCGCAGCCGATCTGCCCGCCCAACTACCTGGAGAGCCTGCCGCCCGTGCAGTTGCCGGTGCAGGGCCTGTGGGTGGCCGATACGTCCTACTACTACCCCGAGGACCGAGGCATCTCCGAGAGCATCGGCTTCGGCCGCCGCATGGCGCGCGATGCGGCCGCCGCAACCGCCTCCACGACAGGCCCACGCCCGTGATCGCCGCCTTCCGCTCCCGGCAGTTCCTGGCCTTCCTGGTGACGGGCGGCGTGGCGGCGCTCGCCAACTTCGGCTCGCGCATCGCGTTCAGCCACTGGATGCCGTTCTCCGCCGCCGTGATCGCGGCCTACTGCGTGGGCATGTGCACCGCCTTCGTGCTGGCGCGCGCCTTCGTCTTCAAGGCGAGCACGCAGTCCACCCGCAAGTCGGCGATGTTCTTCGTGCTGGTGAACCTGCTCGCCGTGGCGCAGACCTGGGCCGTGAGCATGGCGCTGTTGCGATGGGTGCTGCCCGCGCTCGGCGTCACGGATTTCGCGCCCGAGATCGCGCATGCCGTGGGCGTGGTGGTGCCGGTGTTCACGAGCTACCTGGGCCACAAGCGCTGGTCGTTCGCCGAGCAGCCCGCGCAGCCCACCCCGCGTTGAGGCCGGCACCGTGAACCCGCGCAGCGCCCTCTTCGCCGCCCTCGCCTGCACGGCCCTCTACGTGGCGGCCCTGGTGTGGGTGGATGCGCGCAACCAGATCTTCGCGCAGCTGCCGCGCGTGGCCGTCTGGCTGCCCGGCATGGCGATGGTGTCCCTCGCCACCTACGTGGTGCGCTATGCGCGCTGGTACGGGCTGCTGCGCCGCGCCGGGCACAGCGTGCCGGTGCTGGCGGGGTTCGCGGGATATCTCGCGGGCTTCGCCTTCACGGCCACGCCGGGCAAGGTGGGCGAGCTGGTGCGCGCGCGCTACTTCGCGCGCTGGGGCGTGCCGGCCGCGCGCACGCTCTCGGCCTTCGTCTACGAGCGCGCCTTCGATCTGCTGGCGGTGTCGCTGCTCGCGGCACTGGCCATTCCGTCGGGACGGCTGTTCGGCATCGTGCTGGCCTTCGTGGCGGGACTGATCGGCGCCGTCGCCGCGGTGGCCGCGCGGCCCCGGTGGCTGCAGCGCCCCGCCGCCCGCCTGCGCGCGGCCGGCTGGCGACGCACCGGCCGCGCGGGCCGCACGCTGGCGCGGGGCCTGTCGGGCTGCCGGCTCTGGCTCACGCCGCGCGACATGGCCCTCTCTTTCGTGCTGGGCCTGGTGGCCTGGGGCGGCGTGGCGGCGTCGTTCGCGTGGCTGCTGCAGGGCCTGGACGCGGCGCTGCCGCTGCGCGCGGCCCTGTCCACCTATCCCACCGCGATGCTGGCCGGCGCGGCATCGATGCTGCCCGCGGGCATCGGCACGACCGAGGCCACCATCGTCGCGCTGCTGGCGCTGCATGCCGTGCCGCTGGGCACCGCGGCCCTGGCCGCCGTGGGCATCCGCTTCGCCACGATGTGGCTGGCCGTGGCCTGCGGTTTCGCGGCCATGGGCTGGCTGGAGCGCCGAGGCCCGGCCCGGGCGGGCGACGGCACCGGCAGGACAACGGCGCCAGAAAGCCTCGGGCGCTCTTGACGCCCTCGGGGCACCCCTGGGGTCAGTCTTCGCCGCGCAGGCGCTCTATGAGGCCGTTGAGGGCCTCCAGCGAGCCGAACTGGATCGCCAGCTCGCCGACTTCCTCGGTGCGGCCGCCGCGCTTCACGCGCTTCTTCACGCGCACCTCCACCTCGGCCATCAGCAGGTCGGAGAGTTCCTCTTCCACCCGTTTGAGGTCGCGCGATTTGGCGTCCTTGCGGGACTTCTGCGGCGCGAGGCTGAATTCCGCGCCGATCTTCTTCACCAGCCCCTCGGCCTCGCGCACCGACAGCTTGCGCGCCGCGATCTGGTTGCCGGCGGTGATCTGCGCGGCGCGGTCCAGCGACAGCAGCGCGCGCGCATGGCCCATGTCGATGTCGCCTGCCATCAGCATGGTCTGCACCGGCTCGGCGAGGTTCAGCAGGCGCAGCAGGTTGCTGGCGGCGCTGCGCGAGCGGCCCACGGCCTGCGCCGCCTGCTCGTGCGTCAGGCCGAATTCCTTTACGAGGCGCGCGAGGCCCTGCGCCTCTTCGAGCGGGTTCAGGTCTTCGCGCTGGATGTTCTCGATCAGCGCCATCGCCGCGGCGGACTCGTCCGGCACATCGCGCACCAGCACCGGCACCTCGGCCAGCCCCGCGATGCGCGCGGCCCGGAAGCGCCGCTCGCCCGCGATGATCTCGTAGCGGCCCGCGTTCTCGCCCTGCGCCAGGCGGCGCACGAGGATGGGCTGCATGATGCCCTGCGCCTTGATGCTCTCGGCCAGCTCGTAGAGCGCGCCCTCGTCCATGCGCGTGCGCGGCTGGTAGATGCCGGGCACCATGTCGTCGAGCGGCAGCGCGGACGGTGCCGCCGGGGCGGCGGATGCACCGCCCTGCGCGCCGGGAGCCGCCTCCGCGACCTTGGGGCCGAGCAGCGCTTCGAGGCCACGGCCGAGGCCCTTGGGTTTCTTGGTTGCCATGCGATGTGATCCGAAAGAAAGGTGGAAATTCAGCGGGGAGTGTCAGCCGCGGGGCGCCATGCCTGCCACAGCCGTCGCAAGAGCGCGCGCTGCCCCCAGAACAGCACGGCCAGCGTGCCCAGCACCCACGCCCAATTCGATGGGGCGAAACCGGGCTGCAACTGGCGCACCGGCAGGCCCGTGGCTTCGACCAGCACGGCGGTCTCCACGGCGGCCCCCAGAGCGGCGAGGCCGGACAGCACCATGCCCGGCCCCAACGGAATGGCGGGCCCCGGCATGCGCGCGGCACGGCGGCGGCGCGCCAGTCGTATCCAGATGCCCAGACCGATGAGCGCGAGCACCCCGGCCAGGGCGGCCTTGCCGACCGCCAGGGCGATGGGCACGGAAAAGAGCGCACCGCCCGCGGCCAGAGCCTGCAGCCCTTCTGCCAGGACAGCGACCGCACGCCCGCGCCGGCCGCCGGGTTGCGGCGGCTGCAGCGTGGGAGGCGTACCGGCGCGGCGCCACGCCATCAGCGCGCCGCCACCCAGGGCGCGATCAGCGCATGCCCCGCGTCCCAGTCGCCCAGGCCCGATGCGGCATTCAGGTGCCCGCAGGCGCCGGCATCCACGAAACGCGCATGCCAATCGGCAGCCATCGCCCGGGCGCGCTCCAGGGCGCAGTACGGGTCGTCCTGGCTGCCCACCAGCACCGCGGGGAACGGCAGCGCCGCGCGCACGATGGGCGTCCAGCCGGGCAGCAGCGCGGCGATGTCGGGGCGCGCCACGTCGCCGGGGCCCACCAGCAGCGCGCCGCGCACCTTGCCGGCGTGCCGCGTGTGCGCGGCCCACCATGCAGTGAGGATGCAGCCCAGGCTGTGGGCCACGAGCACGACGGGCCGGGGCGCGTCGCCCACGACGTCCTCCAGCCGCGCGGTCCAGTCGCCGCGCAGCGGATGCATCCAGTCGTGCTGCTCCACGCGCCGGTAGCCGTAGCGGGCCTCCCAGCGGCTCTGCCAGTGGTCGGGGCTGGAGTTCTGCCAGCCCGGCAGGATGAGGACGTCTTCGGGGCTCATGCTACTCTTTTGATAGCAAAATCACATCCGCTTGACGCGCTTGACCATCTCGCGCGCGAAGTCGATGAATGCCTGGCTGCCCTTGGCGTTCGGATCGAACACCACGCCCGGCAGGCCATAGCTGGGCGCCTCGGCCAGCCGCACGTTGCGCGGGATCACGGTGCTGAACACCTTGTCGCCGAAATGGTCCTTGAGCTGCTCGCTGACCTGGCTCTGCAGCGTGATGCGCGGATCGAACATCACGCGCAGCAGGCCGATGATCTGCAGATCCTTGTTGAGGTTGGCATGCACCTGCTTGATCGTGTTGACGAGGTCGGTGAGGCCTTCCAGCGCGAAGTACTCGCACTGCATCGGCACGATCACGCCGTTGGCGCAGCACAGGCCGTTGAGCGTCAGCATCGACAGGCTCGGCGGGCAGTCGATGAGGATGAAGTCGAAATCCTTGTCCACCGCGGCCAGCGCGCTCTTCAGGCGCCGCTCGCGCTGCTCCAGGGCCACCAGCTCCACTTCGGCGCCCGCGAGTTCGCGGTTCGCGCCCAGCACGCGGTAGCCGCACTGCTCCGACAGCACCGCCGCCTCCTGCACCGAGGCGGATTCGAGCAGCACGTCGTACACCGTGAGTTCGAGCGCGCGCTTGTCCACGCCCGAGCCCATGGTGGCGTTGCCCTGGGGATCGAGGTCCACCAGCAACACGCGCTGGCCCACCTTGGCGAGGCCGGCGGCGAGGTTGACGGAGGTCGTCGTCTTGCCGACGCCGCCTTTCTGGTTGGCAATGCAGAAGATCTTGGCCATGGAGGATGCGGGAAGAGCGCCGGGAGGACGGGAAGTGGAAGCGGGCGGAAGGGAAAAGGCGGACAGCGGAAGCAGGTCGGTCGGTGCGGGGCCACCGGTCGGTCAGCTGGAGACCGCCAGCTTGATGCCGAAGCCCAGCAGGAAGGTTCCGGCGACCTTCTCCAGCACCCGGCCAACCACCGGCCGCGCGCGCATGCCCTCGGCCATGCGGTGCGTGAGCAACACCACGGCAAGACCGTAGAGGAACGTGAGGCCGGCGATCGTGGCGGCCATCACGCCAAAAGTCAGCAGGCCGCGGTGGTGCGCCGGATCGACGAAGAGCGGGAAGAACGCCATGTAGAAAACGATCGCCTTGGGATTGAGCAGCGTGATGAGGGCAGCCTGCCGGAAGTAGTGCCGTGGCTGGATGGCGATCACCGGGGACGAGCCCGGGCGGGCCAGCAGCATGCGAAGGCCCATCCAGGCCAGGTAGGCGGCGCCGAGCCACTGCACGGCGTGGAAGACCGCGGGCATGGCCGCCAGCAGCGCAGCCACGCCGGCCACGGCCATCCACAGCAGCACCTGGTCGCCCGCGATCACGCCGAGCGTGGCCGCCAGGCCGGCGCGCACGCCGCCCTTGCCGGTGGAGGTGACCAGCGCCAGATTGCCCGGGCCGGGAATGGCCAGGAACAACAGGATGGCGGCGACGAATGCGCCGTAGTCCGCAATGCCAAACATCAGCACCCCCGAAAATTGGAAGCGGGAGTTTAAGCCAGTGCTCCGTCGCCGGGTGCTGGCGTGCCGTCCGTTACGTCTTCGCGGGGGCGCATCCAGACGATGCAGCGCTCGGCGCCCAGGCCCGGCACCGCCAGTGGTTCCACGTGAAACACCTCGGCCCGTGCAGGCAGCGCGGCGATTTCATCGGCCGGATGCTTGCCCTTCATCGCCAGCCAGATGCCGTCGCCCGCCAGCGCCGCCTGTGACCAGGAAACGAAATCCGGCAGCGAGGCGAAGGCCCGGCAGCTCACCACGTCGAACGGGCCTTCGAGGTTCTCCACGCGCGCGTGGATGCCCTTCAGGTTGCGCAGTTGCAGCGAGACGGCCACCTGCTGCACGAAGGCCGCCTTCTTGGCCACCGTATCGACACAGCTCACCTGCAATTGTGGGCAGCAGATGGCGAACACCACGCCCGGCAGGCCGCCGCCGGAGCCTACGTCCAGCAACCGGGCTGCCTGCCCACGGGTACCCAGGCTGGACAAATGCCGCTGCAGCGGCGGCACCGCGGCGAGGCTGTCCAGCAGATGGTGGGTGAGCATTTCCTGCGGATCGCGCACGGCTGTCAGGTTGTAGACCTTGTTCCACTTCTGCAGCAGGGCAAGGAACTCCAGCAATTGCGCATGCTGGGTTTCGGTGAGGGACAGCCCCAGTCGTTCCAGGCCTTCGCTCAGCGGCCCGGCCAGCGCCGATGCAGCCCCTGCGGCCATCATGCCGCGGCCTCCACGGCGGGCTGGGCCGAGAACCCGCGAAAGCCGCCTTTCTTCAAGTGCACCAGCAGCAGCGACACGGCAGCCGGCGTCACGCCGGAAATCCGCGATGCCTGGCCGAGCGTCTCGGGGCGGTGCTTCTGCAGCTTCTGGCGCACCTCGATGGAAAGCGCCGCCACCTGCATGTAATCCAGCTCCTGCGGCAAGTGCAGGCTCTCGTAGTGGGAGGCGCGCTGCACTTCGTCCCGCTGCCGGTCGATGTAGCCCGAGTACTTGGCTGCGATCTCGACCTGTTCCAGCACGGGCTCGCTCAGGTCACCCAGTGTTTCACGTGAAACATCCGCACTGGCGTATTTGCCGGCGTTCATGCCCATGAGCGTCCCATACGACACGTCCGGCCGGCGCAGCAGATCGAACAGGTTGTATTCGTGCTCGATCGGCTTTCCGAGCACGCGCGCGGATTCCTCGGCCGGCAGATTGCGCGGGTTCACCCAGGTGGACTTCAGGCGTTCGGTTTCGCGTGCCACGGCATCGCGTTTGCGGCTGAAGGCGTCCCAGCGCGCATCCTGAACCAGCCCCATGCGGCGCCCGGCTTCCGTCAGGCGCATGTCGGCGTTGTCTTCGCGCAGCTGCAGGCGGAATTCGGCGCGGCTGGTGAACATGCGGTAGGGCTCGGTCACGCCCTTGGTGATCAGATCGTCCACGAGCACGCCCAGGTAGGCTTCGTCGCGGCGCGGCACCCACGCTGCCTCGCCCCGGCACTGCAGCGCGGCATTGATGCCGGCGAACAGCCCCTGGGCCGCCGCCTCTTCGTAGCCCGTGGTGCCGTTGATCTGGCCCGCGAAAAAGAGGCCCTGGATCTGGCGCGTCTCGAAGCTGCTCTTGAGCGAGCGCGGGTCGAAATAGTCGTATTCGATGGCGTAGCCCGGGCGCAGGATGTGGGCATTCTCCAGCCCGCGCATGGAACGCACCAAGTCGTACTGCACGTCGAACGGCAGGCTGGTGCTGATGCCGTTGGGGTAGAACTCGTGCGTGGTCAGCCCTTCCGGCTCCAGGAAGATCTGGTGGCTGTCCTTGTCCGCGAAGCGGTTGATCTTGTCTTCCACGCTCGGGCAGTAGCGCGGCCCCACGCCCTCGATCTTGCCGGTGAACATGGGGCTGCGGTCGAAGCCGGAGCGGATGATCTCGTGCGTGCGTTCGTTGGTGTGCGTGATCCAGCACGGCACCTGGCGCGGGTGCATCGCCGCGCTGCCCATGAAGCTGAACACCGGCACCGCGCCCTCGTTCACGCCGCCGGGCATGCCATCCCCAGGCTGCTCCTCGCACTGGCTGAAATCGATGCTGCGGCCGTCGATGCGCGGCGGCGTGCCGGTCTTGAGACGCCCCTGCGGCAGCTGCAATTCCTTGAGGCGCGCCGACAGGCTCACCGCCGGCGGGTCGCCCGCGCGGCCCGCGGAATAGTTGTTCAGGCCGACGTGGATCTTGCCGTCCAGGAAGGTGCCGGCCGTCAGCACCACCGTGCGCGAGCGGAAGGCGATGCCCACCTGCGTGATGGCGCCCACCACGCGGTCGCCTTCCACCATCAGGTCGTCCACGGCCTGCTGGAACAGCCACAGGTTGGGCTGGTTCTCCAGCATCCGGCGGATCGCGGCCTTGTAGAGGATGCGGTCGGCCTGAGCGCGGGTGGCCCGCACGGCCGGGCCCTTGGAACTGTTGAGGATGCGGAACTGGATACCGCCCTCGTCCGTCGCGAGTGCCATGGCACCGCCGAGCGCGTCCACCTCTTTCACGAGGTGGCCCTTGCCGATGCCGCCGATGCTGGGATTGCAGCTCATCTGGCCCAGCGTCTCGATGTTGTGGGTGAGCAGCAGCGTCTTGCTGCCCATGCGGGCGGCGGCGAGCGCGGCCTCGGTGCCGGCATGGCCTCCGCCGACGACGATCACATCAAATTCCTGGGGGTACAACATGCAACTGCTCCGAAACCTCGCACACGAGGGGCGGCCCGATACCGAAGGAGCGCACGCCGGGCCGCCAGCGGGCGCCTTGCCCGCCGGGCCGGCGGCGTGCCGGGTTCGGGTCGGGGCAATGGGATCTGAAAAAGGGGAAGGCCGGGATTTTCCCATGCCCGCCCCGGGCGCGCCACCACCCCAGCGCATCCCCTGCCCTGCGGAAGGGGCTGCCCCCGGGAGTGCCAGGGCGCTTGCCGGGCAGCATCGAGCATTCACCGCCCCTTCGGAACCGGCGGCGGGACCACTTGGGCCAGTTCCCGCCCATCACCTCCGGCATGCCCTCGCCGGCAGGTTGTTTCACGTGGAACATCGGCTTGCAGGAATCCTGCCGCGCGGCTGTGGTCGAATCACTCCATGCCCCAACTCCTCGTCTTCGCCGGCAGCACGCGCCAGCAATCCCTCAACCGCCGGCTGGCCCGCGCCGCTGCCGACATCGCCCGCAATGCAGGTGCCGACGCGACCCTGCTGGAGCTGTCGGATTTCGACATCCCGCTCTACAACGCCGACCTCGAATCCCAGGGCACGCCCGCCGACGTGGTGCGCCTGAAAGAGGTCCTGCAGGCCCATGCCGGCTGGATCGTCTGCTCGCCCGAATACAACGGCAGCTACACCGCGCTGCTGAAGAACACCATCGACTGGGCATCGAGCCCCGTCGCCGGCCATCCGGTGTGGAGCGACGGCACCCTCCCCTTCCGCGGCAAGGTGGTGGGCATGCTGAGCGCCTCCCCCGGCGGCCTGGGCGGGCTGCGCTCGCAAAGCCATCTGGCCCCCCTGCTCCTGAACCTGGAATGCTGGCTCGCCCCCCAGGCGTTTGCGCTGGGCCATGCCGGCAACGCGTTCGACGAGGCCGGCAGCCTGGTCGATCCTGCGCACCATGGCCGGGTGCGCACCGTGGTGGAGCAGGTGCTCTGGGCCAGCCAGCGGCTCGGGCGCTGAACGGGTGACCGCATCCCCTGAAGCACAGGCATGCCGGCCCGGCTGCGGCGCCTGCTGCACGGCGCCGTCCATCTCCAGCCCCATCCCGGGGATGCCCCACGGCAAGCCCGCGGGCGTGGCCTGCGTGCAGCTCGACGAGGCCCTGCGCTGCAGGATCTTCGGCCGGCCCGAACGGCCCGCCGTGTGCGGATCGCTGCGGCCTTCGGCGGACATGTGCGGGCCGGACGCGGCCCATGCCATCGCCTGGCTCGGGCGGCTGGAAGCGGCCACGGCACCGGGTCGAACCTGACAGCCCCACCGCCGCGGCACCCCGCCGGGCACGGGGATCGGGGCCATGTCCGGCGGCATGGCGGCCGACAGCACGGATCCGTGCTCGCTAGTAGCATGGCAGGCTTGTTCCACTGTCTTCGAACCTGACCATGAAGCTCTACTACAGCCCTGGTGCCTGCTCGCTGTCTCCCCACATCGCCCTGCACGAAGCCGGCCTGGCCTTTACCCCCGTGCTTGCCAGCACCAAGAGCCACAAGCTCCAGGACGGGACCGATTTCTACGAGATCAACCCCCTCGGCTACGTGCCTGTTCTGGAACTCGACGACGGCACGCGCCTGCGCGAAGGCCCGGCCATCGTGCAGTACATCGCCGACCAGGCACCCCACAAGAACCTGGCACCGGCCAACGGCACGCTGGCGCGCTACCGCCTGCAGGAATGGCTGAACTTCATCGGCACCGAGCTGCACAAGGGCCACACGCCCCTGTTCATGCCCAACACGCCGGATGCCTATAAGCCCATCGTGCGCGAGAAGCTGATGTCCCGCTTCCAGTGGCTGGATGGACAGCTCGAAGGCAAGGATTACCTGCTGGGCGAACACTACTCGGTGGCGGACGGCTACCTGTTCACCGTGTGCAGCTGGGGCAAGCACGTGGGCGTGGACACCTCGGGCCTCACGAACCTGCGGGCCTATGTGGAACGCGTGGGCGCGCGCCCGGCAGTGCAGGCGGCGCTCAAGGCCGAGGGCCTGCAGAAGTAATCCAGGCCCAGGGTTTCGGAGGAAGGGCAAGCCCGGTCTCAGGCCCTGCCCCTCCAGGGCACCGCACGGGCCCCGGTCCAGTGCAGCCCCGCGTCGAACGCCGGCCGCAGCGCTTGTCCACCAACCGGCGTGTTTCACGTGAAACACCGCTCAGCCGCAGGTCCGGCGCTGCGTTGCCTGCCAGGCGCACCCATAACCGGCCTGGATGGCACCGGGGTATAAGGCGTGCCACTTCCGCCCCGCCGCCGAGCCGACCTTCCGGGATGGTGACGGCGGAGCAGCCGGACCCGACCGGGACGGGCCCAGCCATCGCAGCAGGCACGCCATCGGATGCTGCGTTTTCGCTAGCACGACTCGCATATCCCGTCGCGGCGCAGTCCCACTGCAGAGAATCGGCAAACGCGGTAACGTCGTCTCCCTCATTTTCGAAAGAGGTACTCCCTTGTCCACTACGCTTTTCGATCCCGTCCAGGCCGGCGACCTGCAGCTTGCCAACCGCATCGCCATGGCGCCGCTCACGCGCAACCGCTCGCCGAACGCGGTGCCGAAGGACATCACCGCCACCTACTACGCCCAGCGCGCCACCGCCGGCCTGCTGATCACTGAGGCCACGGCCATCAGCCACCAGGGCCAGGGCTATGCGGACGTGCCGGGCCTGTACGGCACCGACCAGCTCGACGGCTGGAAGAAGGTGACGGCGGCGGTGCACAAGCGCGGCGGCAAGATCGTCACCCAGCTCTGGCACGTGGGCCGCATCTCGCACAACGACCTGCAGCCCGACGGCGGCGCCCCGGTGGCGCCCTCCGCCATCGCCGCCAAGTCCAAGACCTACCTGATCGACAAGGCCACCGGCCAGGGCCATTTCGCGGCCACGTCCGAGCCCCGCGCGCTGGATGCCGAGGAACTTCCCGGCATCGTGCACGACTACGCCGCCGCCGCGCGCAACGCGGTGGAGACGGCCGGTTTCGACGGCGTCGAGATCCACGGCGCCAACGGCTATCTGCTGGACCAGTTCCTCAAGACCGGCGCCAACCAGCGCACCGACGACTACGGCGGCAGCATCGAGAACCGCGCCCGCCTGCTGCTCGAAGCCACGCGCGCCGTGGTGGACGCGATCGGCGGCGGCAAGGTGGGCATCCGCCTCTCGCCCGTCACCCCGGCCAACGACATCGTGGATGCCGATCCGCAGCCGCTGTTCGACTACGTGATCCGCCAGCTCGCGCCCCTGGGCCTGGCCTACGTGCACGTGATCGAAGGCTCCACCGGCGGCCCGCGCGAGATGGAAGACCGTCCGTTCGACTACGAGGCGCTGAAGACCGCCTACCGCGAAGCCGGCGGCCAGGGCGCCTGGATGGTCAACAACGCCTACGACCGCGCGCTGGCGATGGAAGCGGTGGCCAGCGGCCGCGCCGACATCGTCGCCTTCGGCAAGGCCTTCATCTCCAACCCCGACCTGGTCGAACGGCTGCGCCAGGACGCACCGCTCAACCCGTGGGATTCCAAGACCTTCTATGGCGGCGGCGAGAAGGGCTACACCGACTACCCGACGCTCGGCGAATCCGCGAAGGGCTGACGGAAGGCCTCGCTGCCGCCGCGCCACCGCGTGGCGGCAGCGGGATCGCGTGTCCGGCACCGCCGCGGCAGCAAAAACCCGCGTGGAAGGCCCCGCCCTGGAAGGCCCAGAAGGGCCCCAGGAGGCCCGAACGCCGCCCTCCGCGGGCCCTGGGGCACCCGATGCCGCACCGGGCCCGGAAATGCGGTGAAATCGGGTCATGATCACCTGCACCCTGCGCTACGTCATCGATCCCTACAAGCTCGCCGAGTTCGAGCACTACGGCCGGCTCTGGATTCCCCTGGTGGAGAAGTTTGGCGGCCGCCACCACGGCTACTTCCTGCCGTCGGAAGGCGCCAACAACATCGCGCTGGCGATGTTCACCTTCCCTTCGCTCGCCGCCTACGAAACCTACCGCCAGCAATCGATGCAGGACGCCGAATGCATCGCGGCCTTCCGCTATGCCGAGGACACGCGCTGCATCCTGAGCTACGAGCGCAGCTTCTTCCGGCCGGTGTTCGGCGCGCAGCCGGACTGACGCCTCCGCGCCGCCTCCCAGCCTGTGCGCCGGCACGTCAGGCCGCCGGCGGCGTCGGTGCGGGCGGCGCGAACACCAGGCCCACGCGCAGCCCCTGCCCGTCCGGCCCCGTGCCCAGCGCCAGCCGCGCACCCAGCAGTTCGGCATAGCGCGCCACGATGGCCAGGCCCAGTCCGGCGCCCTGCCCCAGGCGTTCGCCCTCGCGGCCCTGCGCCCAGCGCTGCAGCAGGTCGGTGCGCTGCGCCTCGGGAATGCCGGGGCCGTTGTCCACCACCGACAGCATCACGGAGCCCTCTTCGCCCGGCGCGCCGGAGGCGATCTCCACCGTGATGCGCGGGGCCGGGCCGCCTTCCGCGGGGCGGCCGTAGCGCAGCGCGTTGTCGATGAGGTTGCCGAGCACCCCCTCGATCAGCACCGCCTGCCCCTGCACCACCACGGGCCGGTCGAGGCCGCGCGCGCCCAGGTCCACGCCGGCCGCATCGGCGCGCGGCAGCACGCGCAGCACCGCGTCCCGCGCCAGCTCGTCGAGCGCCACGGGCTCGCGCGGCATGGCGCCGCGCACCTCGTCGGCCAGCGCCAGCGCGAGGAGCTGGTCCACCAGGTGGCTGGCGCGGGCCTCGCTGTCGGCCACGCCGGCGAGCTGTTCGCGCCACACCGCCGGGTCCCGGTGGGCGAGGCCGTAGGCGGCCAGGGCGCGGATACCGGCCAGCGGCGTGCGCAGCTCGTGCGCCACGTTGCCGGCGAACTCGCGCTGCGCGCGCACGCCCTGGGCCACGCGCGCCAGCAGATCGTTCACGGCCGTGCCCAGGCGCTGCAGGTCGCGCGTGGAGGCCTCCACGGCCACCGGATCGAGCCCACGCACGTCGCGGGCCGACAACTCCGCCTGGAAGGCCGCCAGCGGCTGCAGATCGGCCTGGATGGCGCGCCGCAGCCAGAAGGCCAGCGCGCCCAGCAGCAGCAGCTGCGACACCACCGAATACAGCAGCACGCTGCGCAGCATGGCGCTGCGCGCATGCACGGTCTGCGCGGTGATCACCTCGAAAGCCTGCGGTTCGCTCACCCGCACGCGCACCGCCCGCAGCGCGCGGCCGCGGTAGTTGATGTCGGAGAAGCGGTAGGAGTCGTCGCGCGGCGGCGGCGCGGGCAGGCTGGCGTTGCCCGAAAGCATCGATCCGTCCGGCAGCAGCACCGCGAAATACACCGTCTCCACCTGGTCGAACAGCACCGATTTCAGTTCGCGCGAAGTCAGCGCCAGATCGAGCGCGCCGCCCTTGATCCGCACGTTGGCCGCGATGGCGTAGGCGTCGTCCAGCAGCGCGCGGTCGAAGGCGCGCTGCGAGAAGCCGTTGGCCACGAGCACCGAGATCGCCGTGCCCGCGAACCAGGTCAGGGCCAGCGGCACCAGCACGTGGCGCAGCAGGCGGGCACGCAGCGAGGGCGGGTGTGCAGGCGGCGCGGCCGGTGCTGCGGGCCGCGGCGGGCCGGCGCGGTCCTGCGGCGGCACGGGGCCTTCGCTCATGCGGGCTCCGGCGGGGTGTCGCCATCGGACGGGGCCGCCCCGGCCTCCAGCATGTAGCCCAGGCCGCGCAGCGTGCGGATGCCCGCGCCGCTGCCCTGCAGCTTCTTGCGCAGGCGCGAGATGAAGGCCTCCAGCGCGTTGTCGCCCAGCGTGTCGTCGAAGCCCGAGAGCTTGTCCGAGAGCGTCCGCTTGCTCACCACGCGGCCCGGCGGGGTCATCAGCTCCCACAGCACCTCGAATTCGCGCGCGGGCAGCTCGAACGGCACGTCCTGGATCGTGAAGCGGCGCGCGCGCCGGTCCAGCACCAGGGTGCCCGCCCGGGTGCGGTCGTCCGTGCCCTGGGTGCGGCGCACCAGGGCGCGCAGCCGGGCCTCCACCTCGGCCAGGTCGAACGGCTTGCCCAGGTAGTCGTCCGCGCCCGCATCCAGGCCGGCGATGCGCTCCTCGGTGCGGTCGCGGGCGGTGAGCACCAGCACCGGCGTGCGGTCGCCCCGCGCCCGGGCGGCGCGCAGCACGGCCAGGCCGCTGCCCAGCGGGCTCGCCGGGCTGGCGTCCTGCGGCAGGTTCAGGTCCAGCAGCACGGCATCGAACGGCTGGACACTCCAGAAATGGTCGGCCTCGGCCACCGTGACGGCCGCATCCACGCGGTGCCCGGCATCGGCCAGGCTGCGCTGCATGACGCCGCGCAGCACGGCATCGTCTTCGACTACCAGGATGCGCATGGGCAGGAAACGAAAAGCGGTGAAGGGAAGGAAGGGACGAAGTCCAGAACGCACCGCACCGTGGCGCGGACACCGCATTGTGTCCCGGCCGGGGCGGTTGCGGGCTCGGCGGTCAGGCCGTGGTCAGGCTGGGCGTCGGATAAACATGCCATGCGCTCCCATTCCCTCTTCTCTCCCCGCTCCCCCCGGCGTGCCGGTGCCGTGCAGGCGCCGGCCGCCTCCCGGCTCGCGGCGGCCCTGCTGGCCTGCGGCGGCGCCTTCGCGGCCTGGCCGGCCGCCCAGGCCCAGCCGGTACCTTCCACCGCCGCGCCCGCGATGGGTACGGCCCCTGCCGTTTCCCCGGCGGGCGCGGCGCCGTCCGCGAGGACGGGGGCGCCCACGCAGCGCGGCGCCGCCTGGACGCTCGCGCAGGCCCTGGCCGCCGCGCGCGACAACAGCGAAGTCAACCAGGCCCGCCAGGAGCTGGCCGGCGCGCGCGCCGACGTGCTGAGTGCCGACCATGCGCCCCTGCCCTCCCTGATCGCCAAGACCGCCTCCATCGACCTGCAGCACGGCCCCGGGCCGGGCAACGTGTTCACGCGCAAGCGCATCGACAAGTCCGTCGGCATCGACTGGACCTGGGAGCGCGGCGGCAAGCGCGCGCTGCGCAAGAAGGCGGCGGAGAGCGCGGCCGATGCCGCCGAAGCCGACGTGGAAGACACGCAGGTCCAGCAGCTGACGGGGGCCCTCTCGGCCTACTACGACCTGCTGGCCGCGCAGGACCGCCTCGCCGAAGTGGCGGCCATCGAGCGCAGCTTGGGGCAAGTGGCTGGCATGGCGGACCGCCGCGTGAAGGCGGGCGACCTGTCGGCGCAGGATGCCTCGCGCACCCGCATCGAGGCCGAGCGCGCCCGGGCCGACACCCGCGCGGCAGAACAGGCGCGCGACGACGCCGCCCTGGCGCTGGCGCAGGTCACCGGCAGCACCGGCAGCCGCCTGGAGGCCGTGGACACGCCCTGGCCCGCCCTGAACGGCGACCGGCCCGCCACCGACGCGGACCTGGCCGCCTGGGCCGAGACGCGCGCCGACGTGCGCGCCGCCCTCTCCCGCGCGCAGGCCGCCCAGGCCGCGCTCGACGGCGCCAACGCGCTGCGCCAATCCGACTGGACGGTGGGCGCCTCCGTCGACCACTACCCCGGTACCTCCACCCGGCAGGTCGAACTGCGTGTGCAGATCCCGCTGCAGTGGGGCTACCAGTACCAGGGCGAGATCGGCCGCGCCCAGGCCGACTATGCCAAGGCCCAGGACGCGCTGGACAACACCCGCCGCCTGGCGCTGCTGGACCTGCAGCGCCTGCGCCAGACGATGGACAACGCCGCGCGCCGCGCCACCGATTACGACCAGGGCGTGCTGCCCCGCGCGCGCCAGGTGGCCGACAACGCCGAGCTGGCCTACCGCAAGGGCGCCATCGCCCTCACCGACCTGCTGGATGCGCAGCGCACCCTGCGCGCCACCGTGCTCGACGCCCTGGCCGCCCGCGCCGACTACGCCAAGGCGCGCGGCGCCTGGCTGCTGCGCACGCAGCCGCAGGTGCTCACCGGCATGCCGTGAGCGCCAACCGCGCCGCAGCCCCTTCCGCCCACGCCTTTCCTCGATCCCGTATGCCTTCCCGGACCTCCCCGACCATGATGGTGCAACACCCCTCCCTTTCCGCGCGGCGCCGCGCCGTGCGCGGCCTGGTGGCCGTGGCCGCCCTGGGCGCCGCCTGCGCCCTGCTGCCCGGCTGCGGCAAATCCGCCGCCGATGCGGCCGCCGCCCCGCCCGAACCCGCGCCGCCCGTGGTGCAGTCGGGCCAGTTGCGCTTTCCCTCCGGCCATCCGCAGCTCGCCCTGCTGGGCACGGTGGAGGCGCGCGCCGCCAAGGACGTGGCGGTGGACCTGCCCGCCCGGCTCGTCTGGAACGAAGAGCGCACCCAGCGCATCTACCCGGCCTTCGCCGGCCGCGTGACCACCATCCAGGCCGACCTGGGCCAGTCGGTGAAGGCCGGCGCGCCCCTGGCCCTGCTGGCCTCGCCGGATTTCGGCCAGGCCCAGGCCGACACCGCCAAGGCGCAGGCCGGCCAGTCGCTCGCGCAGCAATCGCTCAAGCGCCAGCGTGAATTGTTCGAGGCCGGCATCATCGCCCGCAAGGACCTGGAGCAGGCCGAAGCCGATGCCGCCGGCGCCCAGGCCGAAGTGGCCCGCGCCGCGGCCCGCACGCGCCTCTACGGCAGCGCCAGCGGCGTGAACCAGCAGCTGGCCCTCTCCAGCGGCATCGGCGGCGTGGTGGTGGAGCGCAACCTCAACCCCGGCCAGGAAGTGCGCCCGGACCAGTCCGGCCCCGCGCTCTTCGTGGTGACCGACCCGACCTCCCTCTGGGTGCAGATCGACGCGCGCGAGAGCGATCTCTCCTCGCTGCGCCCCGGCGACCCGATCACGCTGCAGGTGCCGGCCTATCCCGGCGCCACGTTCACCGGCAAGGTCACGGCCACGGCCGACGCGATCGACCCCGGCACGCGCACGATCAAGGTGCGCGGCGTGGTGGCGAATGCCGACCGCCGCCTGAAGGCCGAGATGCTGGCCACCGCGCGCGTGCAGGAAAGCCGCGCGGGCGGCGTGGTGGTGCCCGCCAGCGCCATCGTGCTCGACGGCACGCAGCACGTGGTCTACGTGCGCCGCGAGGCCGGCGTGTTCGAGCCGCGCAAGGTCGAACTCGCGCAGGAAGGCCCGGCCGAAGTCATCGTGGCGAGCGGCCTGCAGCCCGGTGACGCCGTGGTGAACCAGAACGCGCTGCTGCTGTCCCGCCAGTTCCAGTCCATGACCGAAGACGCCGCCGCCGCGAAGAAAGCGACCCCATGAAGCGCCTGATCCATTACGCGCTGCACCAGCCGCTCTTCATCGTGCTGGGCACGCTGCTGTTCGCGCTGGCCGGCGTCATCGCCTTCAAGAACCTGTCGGTGGAAGCCTTCCCCGACGTGACCGACACCCAGGTCACCGTGATCGCGCTCTTTCCCGGCCGCGCGCCGGAAGAGGTCGAAAAGCAGGTCACGCTGCCCATCGAGACCGCGCTCGCCGGCCTGCCCAACTCCATCCGCGTGTTCTCGCACACGCAGTTCGGGCTGTCGTTCACCGTGGTCACTTACGACGACGCGGCCAACGTGAACATCGTGCGCCAGCAGGTGGCCGAGCGGCTCTCCACCATCGACCTGCCGCCCGGCGTGCAGGCCGAGATCGCGCCCAACGCCACGCCGGTGGGCGAGATCATGCGCTATCGCCTCAAGGGCGACGGCCTCACCACCACCGACATCCGCACCATCGAGGACTGGACGGTGGAACGCGCGCTGCGGCAGGTACCCGGCGTGGCCGACGTGGTCGCCATGGGCGGCGCCATCAAGCAGTACGAAGTGCAGCCCGACATGGACAAGCTGCGCGCGTACAAGGTGAGCTTCCAGAACCTGCTGGACGTGCTGGGCCGCGGCAACGCCAACGCGGGCGGCAGCTACGTCGCGCAGGGCGCGCAGCAGTACACCATCCGCGGCCTGGGCCTGCTGCGCTCGGCCGAGGACATCGGCCGCATCGTGGTCGCGTCCCGGGGCGGCACGCCCGTGTTGATCCGCGACATCGCCCAGGTGCGCATCGGCGCCGTGCCGCAGCTCGGCGTGGTGGGCCAGGACCAGGACGACGACATCGTCACCGGCATCGTGGTGATGCGCAAAGGCGAGAACCCGAGCGTGGTGCTCAAGGGCGTGAAGGACAAGATCGCCCAGCTCAACGAACGCGGCCTGCCGCCCGGCGTGCAGATCGTGCCCTTCTACGACCGCACCTGGCTGATGGACAAGACCCTCACCACCGTGTTCCACAACCTCGTGGAAGGCGCGCTGCTGGTGTCGCTGGTGCTCTACATCTTCCTGTCGAACCTGCGCGCCAGCCTGGCCGTGGTGGTCATCATCCCGCTCGCCCTGCTCTCCACCTTCATGGGCCTGAAGATCATGGGCGTGCCGGCCAACCTGCTGAGCCTGGGCGCGATGGACTTCGGCATCATCGTGGACGGCGCGGTGATCGTGATCGAGAACATCATGCACCGCCTGGCCGAGCGCGGCGAGGACATGGACGACCGCGACCGGCGCGACACCATCATCGAGGCCGCGGGCGAAGTCGGCCGGCCCACGCTGTTCTCGATGCTCATCATCATCGCCGCGCACATCCCGATCTTCGCGCTGCAGCGCCACGAGGGCCGCATCTTCCAGCCCATGGCGCTGTCGGTCACCACCGCCCTCATCGGCTCGCTGATCTTCTCGCTCACGCTGGTGCCGCTGCTGGCCTACTGGCTGCTGCGCCGCAAGCTGCCGCACGGCGACAACCGCGTGGTGACGCGCGCCAAGCGCCTCTACGCGCCGGTGCTCGACTGGGCGCTGGAGCGCCGCCGCACGGTGGTCATCATCGCGCTGGCGGTGTTCGGCCTGGCCATGGTGGCCGCCTCGCGCCTGGGCTCGGAATTCCTGCCGGAACTCGACGAGGGCACGACCTGGGTGAACTTCAGCCTCTCTCCCAACGTCTCGACCGCCGAAGCCTCGCGCATCCTGCGCATGGCGCGCAAGGCCCTGCTGTCGGTGCCCGAGGTGCGCACCACCGTCTCCAAGGCCGGCCAGCCCGAAGACGGTACCGATCCCAAGACCATCTCCATGGCCGAGATCTTCGTGGACCTGAAACCCGAGGACCAGTGGCGCGCCGGCATGACGCGCGCCAAGATCACCGAGGAGATGGGCCGCGCGCTCTCCGCCATCCCCGGCATCGACCCGGCGTTCTCGCAGCCCATCCGCGACAACGTGCTCGAATCGATCTCGCAGATCAAGGGCCAGATCGTGATCAAGCTGGCCGGTGACGACCTGGTGGAGATGAAGCGCATCACGGAAGAGATCGCCCGCGAGGTGAAGCAGGTGCAGGGCGTGGCCCGCGCCGAGATCGACCGTGAAGGCCAGGTGCCGCAGCTGCTGATCGACATCGACCGCGACCGCGCCGCGCGCTACGGCCTGAACGTGAGCGACATCCAGGACGTGATCGAGGCGGCGCTCGCCGGCAAGGCCGCCACCAACCTGTGGGAAGGCGAGCGCAAGTTCGCCGTGGCCGTGCGCCTGCCGCGGGACGAGCGCACCATCGCCAACCTGCCGCGCACGCCCATCGCCACGCCGGACGGCGGCTATGTGCAGCTGGGCGACGTCGCGAAGATCCGCGAAAGCGCGGGCGCCATGAACATCGCCCGCGAGGCCGGCCGCCGCACCACGGCCATCGGCATCTTCATCGCCGGCCGCGACATGGGCTCGGTCGTGGCCGACATGAAGGCCCGCGTCGAGAAAAACGTGAAGATCCCCGAGAACTACCAGGTCAACTGGTCGGGCGAGTTCGAGAACCAGGAACGCGCCATGAAGCGCCTCTCGGTGGTCGTGCCGATCTCGCTGCTCCTGATCTTCGTGCTGCTGTTCGACGCCTTCAAGTCGGTGAAGATGGCCTCGCTGATCCTGCTGAACGTGCCCCTGGCGCTCATCGGCGGCTTCGTGGCGCTCTGGGCCTTCGGCATCCCGCTGTCGGTGTCCGCCGCCATCGGCTTCATCGCGCTCTCGGGGCAGGCCGTGCTCAACGGCGTGGTGATGCTCTCGGTGTTCCAGCAGCTGCAGGCCGGCGGCGCCAGCGTGGTCGAGGCCGTGCGCCAGGGCTCCATGCAGCGCCTGCGCACCGTGCTCATGACCGCGATGCTCGCCATGCTGGGCCTGCTGCCCATGGCCCTCTCGCACGAAATCGGCTCCGAGACCCAGCGGCCTCTCGCCATCGTGGTGATCGGCGGACTGGTGACGGCCACGATGCTCACGCTGGTGGTGCTGCCGGCGCTGTACGTGGCGTGGTTCGGGCCGAAGAAGGGGCAGGAGCCTGATCCGGTGGCCCCGGCGGCGGGCACGGCCTGAGCCTCCAGCGTTCCCCTTGAAAACGCCCGGACCGATGTGATCGGTACGGGCTTTTTTTTGTTTGCAGGGGCAGCGACCGCTGAAGCTGCCGCAGCCTTCCGTCCGGCGGCAGTCCCTGCGCGCGGCCCGCGCTGATGTCCCGACCCCACTTGCAGCGGATCGGTGCCATATCCAGGGCGGATACGCACACCCGTGGGGCCATCTGCACGGGCGCGGTGCACACAGTCTTGCCCGCTTGTCACAGAACCGCATCGGCTGCTAGGCATGGTTTACGCTGATGCCCTTGCAGGATACTGTAAATATATTAACAACTGGAGCCAGGGCGATGGAACCCGTTGGTCTGGCATTCAATTTGCTTGTAGCGATACCGCAAATATATCCACCGTATCTTCAAACGAGCGAACCGCACCATCGCACACCGCCCATGGAAGCCTTCGATAGCCCACCCCCCTCATCCCCGCCGCACCCCGTGGTGCGCCTGATCCTCGATGCCTCAGGCGCGCTGCTCGGCCTGGAGCGCTGGCTCATCGCCGGACTGATGACGCTGCTGACCCTGCTGGTGCTGCTCAACGTGGTCACCCGCTATTCCGGCATGCCGCTCTACTGGGTGGACGAGGCCTCGGTCTACGCGGTGGTCTGGCTCACCTTCATAGGTGCCTCGGCGATGACGCGGCTGCGCATGGACTTCGCGGTCACCATGCTCACCGACAAGCTGGGCCCGCGCAGCACCCGCGTCGCCAAGGTGATCGCAACCTCCGGCGTGCTGGCCTTCGCCCTGGCGCTGCTGGCGATGTGCTGGATCTGGATGGATCCGATCGGCATTGCGCGCAAGGGCTTCGACGCCAGGGAATATGCGGCCGAGTCCTTCAACTTCCTCTACACCGAGCACACGCAGACGCTGGAATGGCCGATGTGGGTGCTGCAGCTGATCATGCCGATCTTTGCACTGTGCATGAGCTTGCACGCGCTGGCCAATCTGCTCGAAGACCTGCACCTTGCGCCGCAGCGCAAACACCCGGCCTTCGACGCCGCCAACCCGGAAGCGGTGAACTGACATGATGACCTCGCTCTTCTTCCTGGCGATCATGTTGGTCGGCGTGCCGATCGGCCTGTGCCTGTGTCTCTCCGGCATCTTCTACATCTACAGCATCGAGAACCCGGTGCTGCTGCAGTCCTACGCGACGCAGATGTTCGCGGGCGTCGACAGCTACGGGCTGATCGCAATCCCGCTGTTCATCCTGATCGGCGAGGTGATGAACAGCGGCGGCATCACGCGCCGGCTGGTCGACCTGTCGATGGCCTTCGTCGGCTCGGTCAAGGGCGGGCTGGCCTACGTCAACATCCTGGCCAACATGCTGGTGTCGTCGATCATCGGCTCGGCCACCGCGCAGGTGGCGATCATGGCGCAGGTGATGGTGCCGGAGATGGAGAAGCAGGGCTATGACAAGACCTTTGCCGCGGGCCTGACGGTCTACGGCGGCATGCTGGGTCCGATCATCCCGCCCTCGGTGATGTTCGTGGTCTACAGCGTGCTGGCGCAAGTGGCGGTGGGCGACATGCTGATCGCGGGCATCCTGCCCGGAATCCTGCTGACGGCGCTGTTCTTCGGGGTGATCGCCTGCATGGGCTTCATCTACAACTACCCGCGCAGTCCCAAGCGCACGCTGCGCCAGCGCGCCCACACCGTGCTGGTGTCGAGCCCGACGCTGCTGATCCCGCTGGTGATCGTGGGCTCGATCCTGACCGGCGTGGCCAACCCCACCGAGGCCGCCGCCGTGGGCGCGGTGAGCGCGGTGCTGGTGGGCCGCTACGTGACCCGCGAATTCAGGCTCGGCGACCTGGGCGCGATCATGCTGCGCTCGGGCATCTACTCGGCCATCGTGCTGTTCCTGGTGGCCGCCGCGTCGGTGTTCTCGTGGCTGCTGATCTACGGCAAGGTGCCGCAGCTGGTCGCGGAATGGATACAGACCGTCGCGAAGGATCCGATCACCTTCCTGCTGCTGGTCAACCTGATCCTGCTGGTGATCGGCACCGTGATCGACGGCATCCCGGGCCTGATCATGACCGCGCCGATCCTGCTGCCGATCGCGACCGAGGTCTACCACATCGACCCGCGCCATTTCGGCGTGGTGATCGTGATCAACCTGGTGTTGGGGCTGATGACGCCGCCGGTGGGGCTCAGCTTCTTCGTCGCCTCCGCGGTGACCGGGGCCAAGCCCGGGAAGATGTTCATCGTCACCCTGCCCTTCTTCATCATCAGTTGCGTCGCGCTGGTGATGCTGTCGCTGTTCCCGAGCTTGTCGCTCGGCCTGCTGAAGTAGGCCGGAGCGCCCGCGCATCCCGGTCGCCCGCTTTCGTTTCCGCTTTCGTCCTCACCTCGTTTTCCACGGAGCCCGCCATGCCCTTGAACCGCCGCCATTTCCTCCAGGCCTCGGCCGCCACCGCCGCGCCCCTGGCGTTCGTGACTCCCTCGCGTGCCGCAGCGCCCAAGGAATTCCGCCTGGGCGTGATCACACCCGCGGGCCACTCCTGGAACCGGGCCGCGATGCAGTTCGGCAACGAACTCAAGAACGCTACCAACGGCCGGCTGACGGTCACCGTCTTCCACTCGGGCCAGCTCGGCAACGAGTCGGTGATGATGCAGCAGATGCAGTCCGGCGCCCTCGACATGGGCTGGATTCAGGCCGCCGAGCTCGGCACCCGTGTACCCAGCGTGGCCTCGATCAACGCGCCCTACCTGGTGCGCTCCACGGCTGCCGCCGGCAAGCTGGTCAAGACGCCCGCGGCGCTCAAGCTGCTGGAAGTGCTGCCGCGCGAGACCGGCTGCGTGGGCCTAGGCTGGGGCATCACCGGCATGCGGGTGGTGTTCTCCACCAAGGACATCAAGACGCCCAACGACCTCAAGGGCATGAAGCTGCGCATCAATCCCACGCCGGTCTACCGCGACTTCTACCAGTACTTCGGCGCGGCACCCACGCCGATCCCGACCCCGGCGGTGTTCGACGCGATGACCAACGGACAGGTCGACGGCCTGGAAGCCGATGTCGAATTCTCCTGGAACCAGCGTTTCGACAAGGTCTCCAAGGTCATGATGCCGATGAACGCGCTGTTCATGCCCTTCGCGCCCCTGTTCTCCGGCCGCGTCTGGCAGACGCTCGACGCCAAGGACCGTGACCTGATCCGCCAACTGACGGCCCAGGTACTGGACGCGCAGATCAGCGACATCGTCATGACCGAGGCCGGCCTGCTGGAGAAACTGCGCAAGGAGCCGATCGCGATCCGCGAACTGAGCAACTTCGACACCAAGCCGGCCATCGAAGCGTTCGACAAGCTCTGGCTGCCCAAGGCGCCGCAGATCGCCGAACTGCGGGCGGTGGGCGCGAAGCTCTGACCGCCCGCCGCACGCGCCGCAGGGCCCGGGACGCTCCTGACCCCAGCGCCTCCGACACAGGATGTGCCAGGGCCGGGGGCGACGCCCCTGCGCTTCCTCCTCAGGAATTGATGATGCGGTGCGTGAAGCGCGCCAGGTAGCGCATCAATTGCTCGGCGCCTTCCTCGGCGGCGGCGGCGTCGCTGGAGGCGATCGCCTCGGCCATCGCGAGGTGGGCCTGCGCCCCTTCGCTGATCTCGCCTTCGTGCTGGTAGGCATACCAGAAGCGGCGGCACTGCACCACCAGCGGCAGCACCGCACCGACCGCCGACGCGTTGCCGCAGGCGGCATGGTTGATGTGGTCGAGCTCCTGGTCGGCCTGCATGTAGGCATCGAGGTTGTCCTTCTCGGCCGCCTTCATCATCTTCTGCGCCGCCGCCACCAGCGCCTTGCGCTGCTCGGGCGTGGCGCGGCGGGCGGAGGCCGCGGCGATCAGGCGCTCCAGCACGCGGCGGGTCTCGACCACGTCGAGGTGGTCGGACACGTCGATGCTGGAGACCACCAGGCCGCGCCGCGGCTGCTGCGCGACCAGCCCAATCGACACCATGCGCATCAGCGCCTCGCGGACCGGGGTGCGGCCCATGCCGGTCATCTCGGCGATGTCGGCCTCCACGACCGGGGTGCCCGGGGCGATCTCCAGCCGCGCGATGAGCGACTCGATCTTGTCGTAGGCGATGTCGGCGGCCCGGCGCTTGGGCGCCGGCTTGGCGGGAGGCTTCTTGCCGGAGGAGGACATTGGAATGAACGTGTGGGTCGGTGGAATCCTGCAGGCAGGTGCCGGAGCAATATATCGCGAATCTATTCCAGCGGGTTCACCACAGCTTTTTCGTCGGGTGCTTGTGCAAAAAGAGCGCATCGCCTATGCTCCCCATCGGCATATCGCTAATATATTTACAGCCTATTAAAAGGCGTTCACTTTCCCGGCCCGTGCGCCGATCCCATTGTTTTCAACAGGTAGAACCTCATGAGCGACAACATCTTCACCGGCACCATTCCCGCACTCATGACCCCGTGCACCCCCGACCGCCAGCCCGACTTCGACGCCCTGGTGGCGCAGGGTCGCTCGTTGGTGGACGCCGGCATGAGCGCCGTCGTCTACTGCGGCTCGATGGGCGACTGGCCCCTGCTGAGCGAGGCGCAGCGACAGGAAGGCGTGGCCCGCCTGGTGGCCGCCGGCATCCCCACCATCGTGGGCACCGGCGCGGTCAATTCGCGCGAAGCGGTGTCCCATGCCGCGCATGCGGCGAAGGTCGGCGCGCACGGTCTGATGGTGATTCCGCGGGTGCTCTCGCGCGGCAGTTCCGCCACCGCGCAGAAGGCGCACTTCTCGGCCATTCTCGCGGCCGCGCCGCAGCTGCCGGCCGTGATCTACAACAGCCCCTACTACGGCTTCGCCACGCGCGCCGATCTGTTCTTCGAACTGCGCGCCGCTCACCCGAACCTGATCGGCTTCAAGGAATTCGGCGGTGCCGCCGACCTGCGGTACGCAGCGGAAAACATCACCTCGCAAGACGAGGAGGTGACCCTCATGGTGGGTGTGGACACGCAGGTGTTCCACGGCTTCGTCAACTGCGGCGCCACCGGTGCGATCACCGGCATCGGCAACGCCCTGCCGCGCGAGGTGCTGCAACTGGTGGACCTGTGCAAGAAGGCTGCGAAGGGCGACGTGAACGCGCGCCGCCAGGCCCGCGAGCTGGAAGCAGCCCTGGCAGTGCTGTCGTCGTTCGACGAGGGAACGGACCTGGTGCTCTACTACAAGTACCTGCTGGTGCTCAACGGGCAGCAGGAATACACGCTGCACTTCAACGAGACCGACGTGCTGACCGACGCGCAGCGCAACTATGCCCAGAACCAGTACCAGCTGTTCCGCGATTGGTACGCGAGCTGGTCGAAGGAACTGGCCGGCTGACAAGTCGTGGACGAATGCCCGCCCGTCAGCGATGCTGGCTGGCGCCAAGGTTCTGGCGGATGTGCCGGATGGTCTTGGAAGCCGTGCGTCCACAAAAAAACGCCCGGGCCGATCACGTCGGTCCGGGCGTTTTTTTCGGCAGGGCGGGCGGCCGCCGGGGCCGCTATCGACCTCAGGCCGGCAGCAGCGCCAGATCGCGGCCCGTGTCGGGATGTGCCATGGCATGCAGCGCGGTGCCGCTGTCGTCCAGATGGAACTGCTGCACCACCTGCGACAGGCGCGCGGCCTGCTCGCGCAGGGACTGGGCGGCGGCGGCGGATTCCTCCACCAGCGCGGCGTTCTGCTGGGTCATGCGGTCGATCTCGCCCACCGAGCTGTTGACCTGCCCGATGCCCGAGGACTGCTCTGCCGACGCGGAGGTGATCTCGCCGATGATGTCCGTGACGCGCTGCACGCTCTCCACGATTTCCTTCATGGCGGTGCCGGCATCCTCCACGTGGCGCACGCCGCCGTTCACGGCCGTCACGCTGGAGCTGATGAGGCCCTTGATCTCGCTGGCCGCCTGGGCGCTGCGCTGCGCGAGGCTGCGCACCTCGCCCGCCACCACCGCGAAGCCGCGGCCCTGCTCGCCGGCACGGGCCGCTTCCACCGCGGCGTTCAGCGCCAGGATGTTGGTCTGGAAGGCGATCGAGTCGATCAGGCCGATGATGTCGCCGATCTTGCGGCTGGAGGCCGAGATCTCGTGCATGCTGGCCACGGCCTGCTCCACCACGCTGCCGCCGCGCGTGGCGATGCCCGAGGCGGAAGCGACGAGCTGGTTCGCCACCTGCGAGGACGACGCCGTCTGCTGCACCGTGGCCGTCAGCTGCGACAGCGAAGCCACGGCCTCCTGCGCATTGCTGGCGGTCTGCTCGGTGCGGGAGGACAGATCCTGGTTGCCGGAAGCGATCTCCTGGCTCGCCGTGGCGATGCTGCCGCTCGCATCGCGCACCTGCGACACGAGGGCGCTCAGGCCCTGCTGCATGCCCTGCAGCGAGCGCTGCAGGTCGGCCACTTCGTCGCGGCCCTCCACGTGCATGCGCTGCGACAGGTCGCCGCCGGCGATGGCCTGCGCCATGCGCCGCGCCTCCACCAGCGGGCGGCAGATGGAAATCATGTTCAGCAGCGTGAGCGGCACCACCACCACCACGGTGATCAGCACCGCCAGCGCGAACAGCCACTTGGTCTGCTCGGACACGGTCTGCTGGCGCTCGGTCACGGCCGCGACTTCCTTGCGCAGCGCCTCGTTGAGCTGCACCAGCAGCTTGTCGGCCTCGGCGAACTCCGCGATGGCCCGGGTGCTCATGCGGTTGGCGATGGTGGCGCTGTCGTAGCCGCCGGCCTCGAGCTGGCGCGCGATGCTCGCGAACTGCGCGCTGTAGGCATCCAGGCGCTTCACGATGTCGCTGGCGAGCCGGTTGTCGGTGTCCTGTCCGCCCTGCTGGAAGGTGGCGGCGACCTTCTTCGCGCGATCCAGGCTGGCCAGCCAGGCGGCATGCGCCTTCTGCACGCCCTCCGGCTTCTCGTACTGGATGATCATGTCCTTCTCGTACTGGCGGATGGCGCCCATCTCGCCGCGCAGCTCGGCCATCGCGCTCACCTGCGCGAACGAGTGGCCGATGAAGTCCTCGCTCATCGCGTGGATGCGGAACATGCCCAGCATGCCCGCCCCGCCCAGCAGGCCCAGCAGACCCAGTACGACACCGATGGCCCCCAGCATGCGGACACGGATGGTGAACCCGCGCATGAGCGAATCTAACTTCATGATTGCCTTCCTCTAATCCCCCCAACCCGGCGATGCGGGCTGGCTATGAATGAAACAAAACGTAGCTGACTGAGGGGCAAGCGTAACCGAATGGGGAGTGATTCTCAAAGACGCCAGCGCTTCAACAGCAGTGCATTGGCCATCACGCTCACCGAGCTGAGCGCCATCGCGGCACCGGCCACCACCGGGCTCAGATAGCCCAGCGCGGCGAGCGGAATGCCGGCCACGTTGTACGCAAAGGCCCAGAACAGGTTCTGCCGGATCTTGGCCACCGTGCGGCGCGATATGTCGAGCGCCGCCGCCACCAGCGCGGGATCGCCACGCATGAGCGTGATGCCCGCGGCATGCATCGCCACGTCGGTGCCGTTGCCCATGGCGATGCCCACGTCGGCCGCCGCCAGCGCCGGAGCGTCGTTCACGCCGTCGCCCACCATGGCGACCGTGCGGACCCCCGATGAACCCGCTCCGTGTGCAACGTCGCGTTGGAGCCGCGCCACGTGCGCCGCCTTGTCGGCGGGCAGCACCTCGGCGATCACCTCGCCCGCTTCGGGGCGCAGGCCCAGCCGCCGCGCCATCGCCTCGGCCGCGCCGCGGTTGTCGCCCGACAGCATCGCCACCCGCAGCCCGCGCGTGCGCAGGGCCTCGATCGCCGCGGCCGCGCCGGGCTTGGGCTCGTCGCCGAAGGCCAGCAGTGCACGCACCGCGTCACCGCCGCCGGGCAGCCGTTCCGCCAGCGCCGACACCGTCGCACCGCCGTCCTGCAGAGCCTGCGCGCGTGCAGCCAATGCGGGCGGTACGTCGGCCCCGAGCGACTCCATCCAGCGCAGGCTGCCCAGGCGCCATGCGGCCCCTCCCGCCTGCCCTTCCGTGCCCCGGCCCGGCACGGCCCGCACCGCGTCGGCCGCTGCCGGAAGGGCTTCGCCCCGCTCGCGCACGGCCTGCAGCGTGGCGTGCGCGAGCGGGTGTTCGCTGCCCGCCTGCAATGCGGCCGCGACCGCCAGCAGCGCCCGCCCGTCGTGCCCGGGCGCCGCCTCGAACGCCTGCAGGCGCGGCCGCCCGAGCGTGAGCGTGCCGGTCTTGTCGAACACCACGGTGTCCACGCGGTGGGCCGTCTCCAGCGCCTCGGCGTCCTTGATGAGCACGCCGTGCCGCGCGGCCACGCCCGTGCCCGCCATGATCGCGGCGGGCGTCGCCAGGCCCAGCGCGCAGGGGCAGGCGATCACCAGCACCGCCACTGCGTGGATCAGCGCGGCCTCCATGCCGGAGCCCGCCCACAGCCATCCCAGCAGCGTGCACAGTGCCAGCGCCAGCACCACCGGCACGAACACCGCGGAAACCCGGTCCACGAGCCGCTGGATCGGCGCCTTGGCGGCCTGTGCGTCCTCCACCAGGCGGATGATGCGCGCCAGCACCGTCTCGGCACCCACCGCCGTCACCTGCACCACCACGCGGCCGTCGCCGTTCACCGAGCCGCCCGTCACCGCGTCGCCCGGGTTCCGCGCCACCGGCAGGGGCTCGCCGGTGAGCATCGATTCGTCCACCTGCGTGTGCCCTTCGAGCACCGTGCCGTCCACCGGCAGGCGCTCGCCGGGGCGCACGGCGATGCGGTCGCCCGCCATCAGCTCGGCCACGGCCACGTCCACTTCGCCATCCGGGCCGATCCAGTGCGCGGCCTCGGGCCGCAGGGCATGCAGCGCACGGATCGCTTCCGTGGTCTGCCGCTTGGCGCGCGCCTCCAGCCACTTGCCCAGCAGCACCAGCGTGATCACGACGGACGAGGCCTCGAAGTACAGATGCGGCGCATGGCCCCCCCCGCCGCCATGCGCGGCCGTGAGCCAGAGCCACAGCGACAGGCCATAGGCCGCGCTCGTGCCGATGGCCACCAGCAGATCCATGTTGCCGGCGCGTGCCCGCAGCGCATGCCAGCCCGCGCGGTAGAAGCGCGCGCCCAGCACGAACTGCACGGGCGTGGCCAGCAGCCACTGCAGCCAGGCCGGCGGCATCCAGTCCCGCCCCGCCAGGCCGCCGAGCATGGGCAGCACCAGCGGCAGCGACAGCGCGATCCCCACCGCCACCGGCGCAAAACCGGCCCAGGGCGAAGAGGCCTCCGGCGGCTCCGGCGCATCCGCCGCGTGCGGCTCGTAGCCGGCATGGCGCACGGCGCGGCGCAGCAGGCCGTCCATGGCATCGGGCGCCGCACCGTCCGGCGCACCGTAGACGATGTGCGCGCGCTCGGTCGCGAGGTTGACCTCGGCACTGCGCACGCCGGGCACCTTGCGCAGCGCGCGCTCCACGCGGCCCGAGCAGCTCGCGCAGGTCATGCCGCCGATGCCCAGGTCCAGCGACCGCTCCGCCAGCGCGGCAGCCGGGCCGTCGTGAGAGAAGGAAGGGGAGGAAGATGAATCAGCCATGCCGGCACGTTAACCCCTGACATCATGGCAAGGTCAAGGCCCTGGCATCGCACGGCCGGCGCTTGACTCTGCCACCATGTCAGGGTTCATGATCCCGACATCCCATCACCGGCATTTGTCTGAAAAGGAGCCCGCCATGCAACACAGCTTCCAAGTCCAGGGCATGACCTGCGGCCACTGCGAGCGCGCCGTCGTGCACGCCGTCCGCCAGGTCGACACCGACGCCACCGTGCAGGTCGACCTGCCCACCGGCCGCGTCGTGGTGGACAGCGACCGCCCCCGCGAGGCGCTGGCCGCCGCCATCACCGAAGAGGGCTACACGGTCGCGGCATGAGCGCGCAGGCACCGCAGCGCCCGGTGCCCATCGGCACCGCCGCCGCGCGGGCGGGCGTCTCGCAGCGCATGGTCCGCCACTACGAGGCCCTCGGCCTGCTGCGCGGCGTGGCGCGCACGGACGGCGGCTACCGCCAGTACGGCGAAGGAGATATCCACACCCTGCGCTTCATCCGCCGCGCGCGCGACCTCGGCTTCTCGATGGACGAGATCGCCGCCCTGCTCGGCCTCTGGCAGGACCAGCGCCGCGCCAGCCGCGAGGTCAAGCGCATCGCCCAGGCCCACATCGACGACCTGGGCCGCCGCATCGAGTCCATGCAGGCCATGCAGCGCTCGCTGCGGCAGCTGGTGGGCTGCTGCCAGGGGGATGGGCGGCCGGATTGCCCGATTTTGGACGATCTGGCGGGGGGCGGTTGGGGCTGATCCGGAGAGCGGAGCAGGAAAGCCTTGATCCGAAGAGGTATAGAAGATCTATACCTCCAAAATTTATCCTTTCAGGTCAACGACTTATAAAACCCGCAAGGTTTAAAAGTTTCGCTCGTCCCAAGGTTTTCACGTCCTATGCGATGACGCCTTGGCGCCAGTGCGTGCGAGATCACAAACCTACGATGGCGGCATGGATCGCCGCCCCAGAACCCGACAGGCAACACGCCTGTGGGAAGTCGATCTCCCACCTTTTCTCTCTTCGAAGGACCATCAGCCATGCCTCCACGCGACATCCTCATCGCCTCCATCGCCCGCACCCCCATCGGCACCTTCGGCGGCTCGCTCAAGGACATCCCCAACACCCAGCTCGCCACCACCGCCGTGCGCGCGGCCATCGAGCGCAGCGGCATCGCGGCCGATGCGGTGGGGCATGTGGTGATGGGCAACGTGATTCCCACCGACACGAAGGACGCCTACCTCTCGCGCGTGGCCGCCATCGACGCGGGCTGCCCGGTGGAGACGCCGGCCTTCAACGTCAACCGCCTGTGCGGCTCGGGTCTGCAGGCGATCGTCTCCGCGGCGCAGGCGATCGCGCTGGGCGACTGCGACGTGGCGATCGGCGGCGGCAGCGAATCGATGAGCCGGGGACCGTATTTCGACACCGCGGCCCGCTGGGGTGCACGCATGGGCGACGCCAAGAGCATCGACTACATGCTGGGCATCCTGCACGACCCGTGGCAGAAGATGCACATGGGCATCACCGCCGAGAACGTGGCCGAGCGCTACCGCATCGGCCGCGAGGCGCAGGACCAGCTCGCCGCCGAGAGCCAGCGCCGCGCCGCCGCCGCCATCGCGGCCGGGCATTTCGCGTCGCAGATCGTGCCGGTGGAAATCCCGGGCCGCAGAGGCGCGGTGACGCTGTTCGATACGGATGAGCACGTGCGCGCCGCGACCACGGTCGAGGTGCTGGCCGGCATGAAGCCCGCGTTCAAGAAGGACGGCGGCACGGTGACGGCAGGCAATGCCTCGGGCATCAACGACGGCGCCGCCGCCGTGGTGCTGGTGGCGGGCGACCGCGCGGCCGCACTGGGTGCCAAGCCCCTGGCGCGCCTGGTCGGCTATGCGCACGCTGGCGTGGACCCGGCCTACATGGGCATCGGCCCGGTGCCCGCCACGCGCGCGGTGCTGCAGCGCACGGGCCTGTCGGTGCAGGACATGGACGTGATCGAGGCCAACGAAGCCTTCGCCGCCCAGGCCTGCGCCGTGATCCAGGAACTGGGCCTGGACCCGGCCAAGGTGAACCCGAACGGCTCGGGCATTTCGCTGGGCCACCCGGTGGGCGCGACGGGCGCGATCATCACCACCAAGGCCATTGCCGAGCTGCACCGCACGGGCGGCCGCTATGCGCTGGTCACCATGTGCATCGGCGGAGGCCAGGGCATCGCGGCCATCTTCGAGCGCGTGTGATTGCAACGGTTGGAAACAGCCGCGGCAAACGCTCCGTGGGCGCATAGGATCGCGTTTTTTCGATCCGACGACAGCAGATGCCCTACATCTACCAGAACGCCGAAGCACTCGAGGGAACCGACAAGGTCGGCAGCAAACACTGCGTGGCGCTCCTGCAGCGTTATGCACAGCTGCCGCACACCAGCACCTGGAAACAGGGCGAGACCGTGTTCGGCAACGCCCACATCAAAAAGGGCACGGCCATCGCCACGTTCAACAGCGCCGGCAAGTACGGCAGCCTGCCCACCGGCAACCACGCGGCGTTCTTCATCGCGCAGGATGCCGGCGGCATCTGGATCATGGACCAGTGGCTGAGCGATACGCAAAAGCCCAAGGTGTCCATGCGCTACGTGCGTCCCAAGCCCCAGCGCAAGAACGGCGACTTCGCCGACCCGAGCAACAACGCCGCCGCGTATTCCGTCATCGAATGACGATGCAGGCACGCCAGAAGAACGACACCGGAATCTCCATGACGCATCCAGCTTCCGCTTCAGCCTCCGCCTCCGCCTCTGCCCTCGACCTCGCAGGCGGCCGGTCGGTGGCCCTGGCCCTGTTGCTCATCGTGGGCACGGGACTGGCCGGTGCTGCCACGTCATCGGCGTCCGCACCGGCTCCGGCGCCCACCGGCACCGAGGCCGCGCCGGCCGCCATGCTCGAGTGTCCCGCCACGGTCCGGCTCGATGCCCCGAAGGCCAGTGCCCCGGGCGTGCCTGCAGGCACCGAGATCGTGCTGGACGCCCGCCCGCTGCGCCTCACCGGCTACAACTTTTTCGACGGCCCGCCCGCCCAGGGTGCGGCACTGGTGCCCACGTCGGACAGGCCGGCCAAGGGCGCGAAGGGTGGCAGGGGCGAGTCCACCGCCACGTGGGTGTTCGAGGGCGACTACCCGCAAGGCAAGTTCGCCTCGTGCGACTACGCAGGGGGCACGGTGCGCCTGGTGCAGCGCATGGACGACGCGGCGAAGCGCTGCATGGCCACGTCGCGCACCGCCGGAACTCCATCGGTGCTGCAGGTGCGGTTCCGGTGCGAGTGACGGCGCCACGCACCGCCGGCCTGCCGGCCCAGGAAATCCGCCTTCCCGGCGGATTTTTTATTTGTAGAACGCTTCCACCGTTCCCTTGAGCGTGATCATCAGCGGCCGGCCCTTGCGGTCCACCGTCTTGCCGGCGGGCACCTTGATCCAGCCTTCGCTCACGCAGTACTCTTCCACGTCGAAGCGTTCCTTGCCGTTGAAGCGGATGCCGATGTCGTGCTCGAACACCGCGGGCACATGGAACTTGCTGCGCGGATCGATGGAGAGATGGTCGGGGAGTTCGGGGCGTTGCACTGCGTCGGTCACGGGATGAGGCTCTCTGGCTGAAACAGGGAGAAGAAGAAAGGAAAGCCCGGATTCTCCTGCAATTGGCGAGCCCGTCCACCGTCACCGCAGCATCGCATACCCCACTGCGATCGCCGCGGCCAGACCCACGGCATCGGCGAACAGCGCGCAGGCCAGGGCATGGCGCGTGTGCTTCACGCCGACGCTGCCGAAGTACACCGCCAGCACGTAGAAGGTGGTCTCGGCGGAGCCCTGCATCACCGCGGCGAGCCGCGCGGCGAACGAGTCCACGCCGTGCGCCTGCATCACGTCGACCATCAGCCCGCGCGCACCCGCGCCCGAGAGCACCCGCATCAGACCCACCGGCAGAGCCGGCAGGAAATCCGTGTTCCAGCCGAGCGCCGCCACGCCCGCGCCGACGGCCGCGAGCAGCGCGTCCATGCAGCCGGCCGCGCGGAACACGCCGATGGCCACCAGGATCGCCACGAGGTAGGGGATGATCTGCACGGCCACGCCGAAGCCTTCCTTGGCGCCGTCGATGAAGGCGTCGTACACATTGATGCGGCGCACCGCCCCGGCCAGGATGAACAGCATCACGATGCCGAGGATCACCGCCGCGCCGAGGGTGCCCGCGATGCGGGACGCCTGCTCCGCGGGCAGCCGGCCCAGCGCCCACACGGCCGCGCCCAGCAGGCCGGACACGGCCGCGAGCGGCAGCAGCAGCCGGGGCCGCCAGAGCGGCAGCCGCTGGCAAATGCCCACGGCCAGCACGCCCGCGATCAGCGCGATGAAGGTGACCAGCAGCGTGGGCAGGAAGATGTCCGCCGCGTTGAAGCCCGCGCCCAGCCCCTGCTGCACCGCGACGCTCTGGCGGATCGCGATCACCGACGTGGGAATCAGCGTGAGCCCGGCCGTGTTCATGACCACGAACATGATCTGCGCGTCGCTGGCCGTATCGCGCGGCCCCGTGTGCAGCGACTGCAGCTCGCGCATGGCGGTGAGCCCGAGCGGGGTGGCTGCGTTGTCCAGGCCCAGCAGGTTGGCCGAGAAATTCATGGTCATCGCGCCCTGCGCCGGATGGCCCTGCGGCACGCCCGGAAAGAGCCGCCGCAAGAGCGGGCCGGCCGCGCGCGCGAGCAGTTCCACCATGCCGGCGCGCTCGCCCACGCGCATCAGGCCCAGCCAGAGCGCCATCGCGCCGGCCAGGCCCAGCGAGATCTCGAAGCCCGAGCGCGCGGCGGTGAACATCGCGGCCAGCAGCGCCGGGAAGATGTCTCCATCCCCCAGGGCCCAGCGCACGGCGGCGGTCACGAACGCGATGGTGAAAAAGCCGATCCAGACCCAGTTGAGCGCCATGGGGGGCGATGGTAGCCGCACCGATCCGCGCCCGGGCCGTTGCCCGGGCCGTTGCCCGGGCCGGCCCCGGCGGTCCCGCGGCGCGCAGGCCACGGACCGAGCCGCCCGGTCAGAACGGTGCGTCGTCGTCCGCGTCGGCGCCCGCGCCCGCCGCGGCAGCCGCCGGCGCGGCAGCGGCACCGCCCGCATCGGCCTGGCGCTCGCCCGGTGCCGGCGCCGGGCCGTCCAGCCCCGTGCGGCCCTCGCCGCCCAGCGCCTCGATCAGGTCGGGAATCAGCTTGGAGAGTTCGCCCGTGGCGATCGCCACGTCGGTGTCGAAACCCGAGTCGTCCTGGCCGCGGCCCTCGAACACCGTATCGAGGAACGACACCTTCTTGATCTGCAGGCCTTCGGTCAGCACGAAGGCGACGCGGTCGTCCCAGCTCATCGCGAGCTTGGTGGGCAATTTGCCTGCGGCGATGTGCTCGCGGATCTCGTCGATGTCGAGCGGATGGCGCGCGTAGCGGACCACGGCCTTGGATTCGTCGGCGCTCTTGAGCTCGCACTCGCGGTCCACACTGAAGCCCACCGGCGGTTCCTGCTCCTTGAGCCAGTGGGCCATGGCCGCCTGCGGCGAGGTCTGCGTGTCGAGCAGGGAGACCGACAGGCCCGGCAGCGCTTCCACCAGCAGCGAGACGACCTCGTCGGCGCGGCCCTGGCTGCCGGTGTCGAGCACCAGCAGGCGCGCCTCGGTGTCGATCCAGATCCACATCGAACCCTGCTTGGTGAACGCCATCGGCAGCAGGTCGAGCTTGGCCTCTTCCTTGAGCTCGCGGGTTTCCTTCTTGCCGGGCTTGCGGCCGGTCTCGCGCTCGATGCGCGCGGCCTTGTCCTTCACCTTGCGCGCGAGCACCGAGCCCGGGAGCATCTTCGATTCGGTCATGAAGCGCAGGATCCACTGGCCGCCCACGGATTCGGCGAGCGCGCCGTGGGCCTCGCCGCGCGGGGGCACCCAGCCGACGGATTTCTCCTGGGTGGCGCCGCACTCCACGAACGGGGTGCGGGCGAGGGCTTCTTCGAGCTGGGGCAGTTCCGCATGCCACTCGGCGATGCGGTAGATGATCATGTTCTTGAACACGGAATTCCTTGTGTGCGGTATCGCCCTGGGGCGGGCGCGCCGGCCGCGGTGCCGGCGAAAGGGCGCCATTGTCGTTGCTGCGCCCCGGCGGGGACACAGAACCTTGGCACAACTTTACACAGCCACACGCCCTCCTCATGGCGGGGATACACGGGCGGCCGACACTGGCCCTCAACCACCGCGCCGTACCGGCCGCGGAGGCAACGCCCCCCGGGGCACGAAAGGACTTCCCCCATGACCGCACCCCTCCTGCAACGACGCTTCGCCACCGCCGCCGCGGCCGCCGCACTGGCGGCCGTGCTGGCCGCACCCGCCTTCGCCCAGCCCGCTCCGCCGGCGCAGCCCGGCGCCCCGGCAGCCACCGCGGGGGCCGAGCGCCCGCACCGCATGCCCAGCCCCGAACAACGCGAAGCCCGCCGGGCCCAGCGCACGGAAGCGCTGCGGCAGAAGCTGCAGATCACGCCCGCCCAGCAACCCGCCTGGGACGCCTTCACCGCCGCCATGCGCCCGCAAGGCCCGCGCCCCGACATGGCCGGCATGGCACAGCTCACCACACCGGAGCGCATCGACCGCATGAAGGCGCTGCGCGCCCAGCACAACGCCGCGGCGGACCGCCGCGACGAAGCCGTGAAGACTTTCTACGCCGCGCTCACCCCGGCGCAGCAGAAGGTGTTCGACCAGGAAAGCCGCCACATGCATGGCCGGGACGGCATGCACGGCAAGGACGGCAAGCCGGGCGGCCACGGCGGCCGGCACGGCCAGGGCCAACCGGTGCCCGCGCCCGTGGCGCCGCCGCCCGCTCCGCAGTGATTCAGGAGGCCGACGCGGCCGTCGCTGACGCGGCGGCCGCCTACAGTGGATGACCAGTCGCGGTTCTACAGTGTGCCGCGCCGAGTGTGTAACCTCACAGTCGCGATATAACTGGAAATTCACTCATGAATCATTCATTCACGAAGCGCCTCGGCGCCACGCTGGTGGCCCGGGGCGCTTTCTTCGTTCTGGCGGCCGTCACGGCGATGGGCGTCCAGGCACAGACGGCAGGCACTGCCGACACCCCGTCGGTGTACGTGCAGGGGGGCTGGGCGGAGCACAGCACCGATGCGGCCACCCTGGGCGTCACCCTGCCCTGGGGCAACTGGCGCAGCGAACTGCTGGGCCATGAAGTGCGCGGCTACTGGGACATCCACGCCAGCCGCTGGTCGTACGACGGCGTCGCGGGCGGGTCCGGCCACGCCACGCTCGTCGGCGTCACGCCCACTTTCCGCCTGCGGCCGGACAACGGCCGCTCGGCCTTCTTCTGGGAAGGCGGCATCGGCGTCACCTACATGGACAAGCGCTACGAAACGGTCCACAAGGAGTTCGGCACCCGCTACAACTTCGCGTCCCACCTGGGCCTGGGCTACAGCCTGGGAGCGCAGCGCCAGCACGAGGTGATGGTGCGCGTGCAGCACCTCTCCAACGGCGGGATCAAGAAGCCGAACCCCGGCGAGAACTTCGTCCAGCTGCGTTACGCCTACCACTTCTGACCCTGCGACGGCCAGCCGGCCCTGCCGTCGGCGCCCGCTTCCAGAGAGCCCCGCCCTGCGGGGCTTTTTTTTGACCGTGTTTTTTTACCGCCTGTGGATAAGTCTGGGGGTATTTATGGAGCAAGTGCGACGTTATCCACAGGCGCGACCGGTTGGCCGAAGTTGTTATCGGTCGGCGCGCGGGTTCACCCCGGTTCGCGCCACAGGGTTCGGCCGCATCCAAGTCCGCGCAGCCATTGGATAAAAGCCGCTTGTCCACAGAAGGGGCCGGTCCTTACTACTATTCCTATGGTTTTATAAAAGCTTTCAAGTAATAACAAGAACATCCGTCCGGGGCACCGAAAACGGTCCGCGGGCAGGTTTGTGCGCCGATCCGGCCGCGGGGTGGTGGCTGCCGCCGGGCGTGCATGGGCAGCGAAGCGTGGGCAGGGGCGGCAACCGAGTGCCGCACGGGCCCCCCGGCCGACCCCACGGTGCCGCGGGCCTTGAGCGGGGATCCAGGACGGCTGGCGCACGCTTTCGGCGCACCGGAACGGTCGGCAGGAGAACGATCCGCGGTTCTGGCACGCGGCGAGCGCCGGTCGACGGCAGGCAGCCTGCCGCCCTCCACCCCGCCGACCGGACGATTTCGGCGGATGTGCGCGCCCCGGGGCCGGCCAGAAGCGCTGCGGACCCCGGATTTCCGCGGCTGCGGGCTGCCCACGGCCGGTCCGGAAGAACAACCCTGGGGACATCTTTCGCACAAGCGCCCAGTTGTCCACACGAAACGGCCGGCGCGCCGATTTGTCCCCGACGCGCGGACAGCGGCAGCCGGGTGCCACCCACAGGGTTGGTCCGCGGCGAAAACCGTTGTCGCACAACGGAAATCCGCAGTTATCCACAGAACGGGCCGGTCCTTACTACTACGACTATGTTTTTATAAAAACTACAAAGAAGAAGACAGGGACAACCAGGGTACGGAAACTAGGGCCGTACAGTGTGCGGAAGGAGCGTGTGATGGCGGCAGGAGAAACAGCCGCAGGCAGGGCCGGACGGCACACGCACTGCCCAGGCCTCTGGAAGGGCCGGGAAGGCCTCTTGGCGGGTGTCACGTAGGGGGTGGGCGCCCTGCCGCCGAAAACCGCTCTGCGGGCGTCTGGTGGGATGTGGGAGGTTGCCCGCAGCGATGCCCGGGCGCATGGAGCAGCGCCACGGGCGCGGCAGCGGCTCAGCGGGCCGTGATCCGGGCGCGCAGGAAGTCTTCGAGGACCGTCTCGGGCAGCGGGCGGCTGAAGAAATAGCCCTGGTAGGCACGGCAGCCGGCGTGTTCGAGCCAGCCGCGCTGTTCGGCGGTCTCGACGCCTTCGGCGATCACGTCCAGGCCCAGGCTGCGCGAGAGCGCGATTATGGTGTCCACGATGGCCGCGTCGTTCGGATCGGCCAGCAGGTCGCGCACGAAGCTCTGGTCGATCTTGAGCTGGTCCAGCGGCATGCGCTTGAGGTAGCTCAGCGACGAGTAGCCCGTGCCGAAGTCGTCCAGCGAGAAACCCACGCCATGGGCGCGCAGGGCCGACATGGTGGCGATCGTGGTTTCCATGTCCTCCACGAAGAGGCTTTCCGTCAGTTCCAGCTTCAGCCGGTTGGCCGGCGCGCCCGTGGACGTGATGGCGCGGACCACGTCCTCCACGAACGCCTCGTGGTGGAACTGGCGCGAACTCACGTTCACCGCCATGCTGAGGTGGGCCCGCTGGGGAATGTCCTTCCAGCGGGCGAGCTGCGTGCAGGCGGTGTGCAGCACCCAGCGGCCCAGCGGCAGCACGAGGCCCGTTTCCTCCGCCAGCGGAATGAATTCGCCGGGCGAGACCATGCCGCGGTGCGGATGCGGCCAGCGCACGAGCGCCTCCACGCCGGTCACGCAGCCGCGGTGGTCCACCTGGGGCTGGTAGTGCAGCATGAGCTGGTCGCGCGCCAGCGCGGCGCGCAGGTCGTTCTCGAGTTCGGCGCGCGCCGTCACCACCGCCTGCATGCCCGGGTCGAAGAAGCGCAGCGTGTTGCGGCCGGCGGTCTTGGCCTGGTACATGGCGAGGTCGGCCTGCTTGAGCAGTTCGCCCACGGTCGAGGTGCGCCCGTCGCCGAACGGCGCCACCCCGATGCTGGGCGTGCTGCGGTAGTGGTAGCCCTGCAGCACGTACGGCGTCGCCAGCACCGACAGGATCTTCTCGCCCACGGTGCGCGCGCTCATGGCGAGCTCGTCGGCGTGGGCGCTGAGGCCCTCCACCATCACCACGAACTCGTCGCCGCCCAGGCGGGCCACGGTGTCCACCGAGCGCACGCAGGTGTTCAGGCGCGCCGCCACCTGCTGCAGCAGCACGTCGCCCTGGTCGTGGCCCAGGGTGTCGTTGAGGGTCTTGAAGTTGTCCAGGTCGATGAAGAGCAGCGCTCCGCCCTGGCGCCGCCGGTGCGCCGTCGCCAGGGCCTGGCGCATGCGGTCCATCAGCAGCATCCGGTTGGGCAGGCCGGTGAGCGAATCGTAGAACGCCAGGCGCTGGATCTCCCGCTCGGTCGCCTTGCGCTGGCCGATGTCGGTGTTGATCGCCAGGATCGCGTCGGGCTGGCCCTGCTCGCCGGGGATCAGCGTCCAGCGGCCTTCCACGTCCAGGCGACGGCCGTCGCGGTGGAACTGCACGATCTCGCCGGACCATTCGCCGTGCTCGCGCGTGGTCTGGGTGGCGCGCAGGAATTCCTGCATGTCCTGGTAGAGCAGCATGGCGATGGACTGGCCGGTCGCCTCTTCGCGCGTCCATCCGTACAGGCGCTCGGCGCCTTCGTTCCAGAACGTGATGCGGTGGTCCAGGTCGCGCACGATGATCGCGTCGCGCGCCTTGTCGAGCAGCGAGGCCTGCCGGCGGATGTGCGCGTCCGATGCCTGGCGCGCCATCTCGGCGGCGGCCCGGGCCGCGAAGATGCGCAGCGTGGAAATCACCATGCCCGGCTGCTGCATCGGCTCGCGGAACACCACGAACACGAAGCCGATGGCGTGTCCCTCGGCATCGCGCAGCTGCAGGCCGACGTAGGCCTGCGCGCCCATGCGCGCAGCGGGCGAATCGGGGTAGAGCTCCGAGATGCCGTGCGGTATCACGCATTCGGCCTCGTTCACGAGGCGCAGGCTCGGCGTGCCTTCCAGCGCGTACTCGGCATTGGGCTGCGCCACGCCCTCTTCCACGCGCGACAGCGTCACCGCGCGCGGCAGCTGGCCGGCCGGCTGCGGCAGCAGGCGCGTCACGCAACCCGCCTGCGCGCCCAGCGCGTCGCACATGTGGCTGGCGAGCTGCTTGAAGAACTGCGTGCCGGTGCTGGCCGACACCGCGGCCGCCGCCTTGAGCACCACTGCCTGCAGGCGCTGCTGGTCCTGGCGCGTGCGCAGGCTGCCCAGCCCGAACGCGATGTCGTTGGCGAGCTGCTGCAGCAGCTCGGTTTCCTCGGCGCCGGTCTCCAGCACGTCCTCGGGGTAGAGCGTGAGCAGCCCGAACACCTGTTCCGCATCGCGCAGCGGCAGGCTGATGACGGCGGGCAGGCCCTGCTCCATGAGCGGCTGCGCCCAGAGGCCCGCGTCCGGGTCCTTGGCCAGATCGTGCACGATGACCGGGCGGCCGTTGCGCAGCGCTTCGCCGGAGGGGCCGGGGCTGTGCGGCGTCCAGGGGGCGTCCTGCCGGCCACGGGGGCGCAGGGCTTCCACGGCCACGGTCGTCAGGCCGGCCCAGGCCACCGGCTCGATGCTGCGGCGCTCCGTGCCCCCGACGGTCCAGCTGCGCACCATGCCCACCCAGGCACTGCGGTAGCCGCCGACTTCGCGCGCGATGCGGCACACCTCCGAGAGCAGTGCCGACTCGCTGGTGGCGCGCACCAGCGCCTCGTTGCAGGCGCTCAGCAGCCGCTGCACCGTGCCGACGCGCGCCAGCTCGCGCTCCACGCGCATGCGCTGCGTCACGTCGGTCGCGAGCACCTGCCGCGCGGACCGTCCGGCGAAGGTGGTGTCACCCGCGTAGACCTCCATGTCGATCAGCGTGCCGTCCTTGCGGCAGTGGCGGCGGTGCACGCCGTCGCGCCGCATTCCAGGCGGCAGGGCGCGCGCTTCCACTTCCCGGCGCACGCGTTCCTGCGGGGGCCAGAGCTGCGCGGTCGTCATCCCCAGCAGCTCGGCTTCCGTGTAGCCGTAGTGGCGCACCATGGCCCGGTTCACGGCGAGGATGCGCAGGCTGCCGCGCTCGTAGACCCACATCGGCTGCGGATGGGCGTCGAAGAGCGAGCGGTATTGCTGCTCCGACGCGCTCAGCTGCGCGGCGTAGCTGCGCAGCTGCAGCACGGCGCCCAGCGATTCGGCCAGGATCTGCACGTAGGCCACATGGCGCTGCGTGAACGTGAACACCGGATCGGCGTTCACCTTCAGCATGCCCAGCATGTTCTCGCCGGCGCGCAGCGGCGCCGCGATGAACGACAGCGTGCCGTGCCGGCCTTCGTCGGTGGCCAGCAGCGCCTGCGGCTGCGCGCCGTCGCTGTACAGAACGGTCTGCCCCGCGCCCAGTTGCTCCCAGAGCGGGTAGCCGAGCACGGGGCGCGATTCGTCCACGGGTTCGGAGCGGCGGCCGGTGCTGGCGCGCACGCGCAGGCGTTCGCCCTCGCGCAGCACCACCATGGCGCCATGCCCGTCCGCCAAGTCCATGGCGGTGCGCGCCGCCAATTGCAGCACTTCGTCCAGCGGCAGCTCGGGTGCGCTCATGCGCTGCTGCACGCGCACCAGCTCGGCATGGGCGCTCGCGTCCCGCTGCGCCTGCAGGGCACTCTGCTTCTGGGCGCTGATGTCGGTCATGCCGCCCACCATGCGCACGGCCGCGCCCTCGTCGTCACGGATCACGAAGCCGCGGTCGCGCACCCAGGCATAGGTGCCGTCCTGGCGGCGGAAGCGGTATTCGTCGGTCCAGTGCCGGGACGTTCCCTCGATGGTCGCGTGGATGCCCTCGAGCACGTGGTCGCTGTCGTCCGGATGCAGGCGCTGCGTCCACGAAGTGCTGTCGTGCGGCAGCGTGTGCAGCGGCACGCCGAACAGGGTTTCCATGCCCTCGTTCCACCACATCGAATCGTCGGTGAGGTTCCAGTCCCAGATCGCGTCGGCCGTGGCGCGCGCCACGAGGTGGAAGCGCTCCTCGGACAGCGCGCGCTCCTGCGCGCGCCGCACCCAGCCGCGCCGCTGCCGCCGCAGTTCCAGCAGCGCCATCGTCTGTTCGGCGATGGCCGCGAGCGCCTCCTGCCGCGCGGCATCCAGCGTGCGTGCAGCCGTGTCCATGACCACCACGGCGCCCAGCACCAGTCCCTCGGCGTTGCGGATCGGCATGCAGGCGCACATGCGGATGCGGGGCGGCCCCAGCACCAGGGGGTGCCCGCGCAGCGCGGCATGGGCGCGGGCATCTTCGACCTGCACGAGTTGCCCGCCCTGCGCGAGCGTGCAGAGCGTGTGGGCGCCGGCCAATTTCTGCAGCACGTCGGCGGCCATGCCCGAGCTCGCCTTGAACCACTCGCGGTCCGCGTCCACGAAGCCGATCACGGCCAGAGGCGCATCGCACAGGTGCGCGGCGAGGCGGGCCAGCTGATCGAAGGTGTCTTCGGGCGGGGTGTCGAGGATGGCGCAGGCGTGCAGCGCATCCAGGCGCCGGCCGGGAGCGTCCGTGCGTGCCCCCATGGTCAGCGTTCCGGGAGGCAAGTGGAAGCCCTGCGCTCAGGAACGTGCGACGTCGGAGGCGGGGGCGGCTGCACCTGCATGGCGTGGGCGTGGTGGTGGTTGGACGGGGAATGGCAGGGCCGGAGCCACCCGCTGTCTGAAGCGGATGATCCAGGGCGTGCGTGTTTCCGAATGTACACCCTGGCCGCCCCGTACGGACGTGACTGCAGGGCGGAATCCGTGCAGAAAACAACAGCCCGGCGGGCGATGACAGCTCAACCGTGGTGGCGCCGCGCACGTACTGCCGCGGCCAGCCCCTCCAGCACCGGCACCGTCTGCGCGAGGCTGATGCAGGCATCCGTCACCGACACCCCGCGCTGCAGCGGCTGGCTGGCGACGATGTCCTGGCGGCCCTCTTCGAGGTGGCTTTCGATCATCAGCCCGGTGATCCGCGCATCGCCCGCCGCGATCTGCGCCGCCACGTCGGCCGCCACGTCGATCTGGCGGCGGTGCTGCTTGCTGCTGTTGGCATGCGAAACGTCGATCATCACCTGCTCGCGCAGTCCGGCGCCGCGCAGCAGCGCGCAGGCCGCGTCCACGTCGGCCGCCGCGTAGTTGGGCTGCCGGCCGCCGCGCAGGATCACGTGGCAGTCGCGGTTGCCGCGCGTCTCGAAGATCGCCGCCTGTCCCATCTTCGTCATGCCCATGAAGGCATGGGGCGCCTGGGCCGCGAGGATGGCGTCCGAGGCCACCTTCACGCCGCCGTCGGTGCCGTTCTTGAATCCCACGGGGCAGGAAAGGCCGCTGGCCAGCTGGCGGTGGCTCTGGCTCTCGGTGGTGCGCGCGCCGATCGCGCCCCAGCTGACCAGGTCGCTGATGAACTGCGGCGAGAGCAGATCGAGGAATTCCGTGCCCACGGGCAGGCCGAGCGCGAGCACGTCCAGCAGCAGCGCCCGCGCCATTTCCAGTCCTTCGTTGATGGCGAAGCTGCCGTCCAGGTGCGGGTCGTTGATGTAGCCCTTCCAGCCCACGGTGGTGCGGGGCTTCTCGAAATACACCCGCATCACCACGAGCAGGTCGGCCGCCAGCCGGTCGGCATGCTCCTTGAGCGCTCTGGCGTATTCCATCGCCTGGCCGTGGTCGTGGATAGAGCACGGCCCCACCACCACCACGAGCCGGTCGTCCTCGCCGTGCAGCACGCGCGAGAGCGCGGCGCGGCTCGATTCCACCAGCGCCTGCGCGCTGTCGGGGGCGGGCAGCCACTCCTGCAGCAGTGCCGGAGTGATCAGCGGCCGCACGGCCTTAATGCGCGTGTCGTCGATGCGCGTGGTGTCGTGGGTACCGGGCTGCGGCGCGGTGCGGTGGACGTGCGAAGCGGAAGCGACGCCGGCAGCGTCCTGGGAAATGGTGGGGTTCATGGGCGGCGATTGTCGCGCGCCCGAAAAAAAAAGCCTTGCGCCAGGTCGCACCGATCCGCCGGTGCCGGCCGGCGGAGGCCCGCTCACGGCCTGCGGAACGCGATCGGCTGGCGGGACCAGTAGCCCGAACTGAAGCGGTCCAGCTTCACCGTGCCGCCCGTGGAGGGCGCATGCACGAAGCGGCCGCCTTCCACCACGATGCCCGCATGCGTCGGCCGGCCGGAGCCGAAGATCACCAGGTCGCCGGTGCGCTCGTCGCCCGCCTCCACCGGGGCGCCGAAATCGCTCAGTTGCGCCACGGTGCGTGGCGGCGGAATCCCCGCGAGGCTGCGGTACACATAGCCGATCAGGCCGCTGCAGTCGAACCCGCCCTCGGGCGTGTTGCCGCCGTAGCGGTACGGCGTGCCGACCAGGCCCATCGCATGGATCGCGATGTCGCTCGATTGCTCGGGCGTGAGGCGCGAATACGAATAAGCGGGCGCCCCGCCGCGCCGGCCGCGGGAGGGCGACGTACCGCAGGCCGGCAGCAGCAGCACGGCCGCCACCGATGCCGCGGCGAGCACGGTGCGGCGGGAAGAAAGGCCCGCCGCGGCGGCGTCACCACGGGCACTGCGGGCAGGGGGAGACTCGGTCTGCATGGCGCCGCAGATTAACGCAGGTGCGGAAACCGGCGGCGTTCACCGGATTTCCGCGGGGCGCTTCGAACCTCAGGCCGTGGCCGGAGCCGCCTGCGCCGTGTCGGCCTTCGTGCCGCGCCGTGCGATCAGCCGGTTGGCCACCGCCACCACGGCCTGCACCGACGCGCTCACGATGCTGTGGTCCAGGCCGACCCCGAAGGTGGCGCCCGGCACGCCCTCGAGCGCGGCCTCCACGATCGCGAGCGCCTGGGCGCCCGCCCCCGCCCCGGTGGCGCGCTCCTCGTAGTGGTCCACGCGCAGCGGCAGGCCGATCGCGTCCACCGTGGCATCGATCGGACCGTTGCCCCGGCCCTGCAGCGTCTGGCGCACGCCGTCGATCGTCACGTCGAGCGCGATGCCCTGCCCGTCTTCCTCCAGCCGCTGGCCGTGCAGCGTGAGCGTGCCGGGGGCCGCGCCGCCCGGGGCCCGGCCGTGGGCCGGCCCGATGTAGTGCTGCTCGAAGAGGCTCCAGAGCGCGCCGCCGTCCATCTCGCCTTCGCTCGTGTCGGTCGCGCGCTGCACCACGGCGCTGAATTCCACCTGCAGGCGGCGCGGCATCACCACGCCGCGCTCGCGCTCCAGCAGGAAGGCGATGCCGCCCTTGCCCGACTGGCTGTTCACGCGGATCACGCTGTCGTAGGTGCGGCCGAGGTCGGCCGGATCGATCGGGAGGTAGGGCACTTCCCAGAGGCCCGCCGGGTCCTGCGCGGCGAAGCCCTTCTTGATCGCGTCCTGGTGCGAGCCCGAGAACGCGGTGAAGACGAGGTCGCCCGCATAGGGGTGGCGCGGATGCACCGGCAGCGAGGTGCATTCCTCGGCCACGCGCGCCACGTGCGTGATGTCGGAGAAGTCGAGGTTCGGGTGCACGCCCTGCGTGTACATGTTGAGCGCGAGCGTCACGATGTCCACGTTGCCGCAGCGCTCGCCGTTGCCGAAGAGGCACCCTTCCACGCGGTCGGCGCCGGCCATCATCGCCAGCTCGGCCGCGGCCACGCCCGTGCCGCGGTCGTTGTGCGGATGCACCGACAGCACGATGTGCTCGCGCGGCGCGAGCCGGCGGTGCATCCACTCGATCTGGTCGGCGAACACGTTGGGCGTGGCGTTCTCCACCGTGGTCGGCAGGTTGATGATGATCGGCCGGCCCGGGCCGGCGCCCCATGTCGCGATCGCCGTCTGGCAGGCGCGCAGCGACACCTCGGGCTCGGTGGCGCTGAACGTCTCGGGCGAATACTGCAGCGTCCAGGCCGTGGCGGGCTGCGCGTCGGTGAGGCGCTTGAGCAGCGATACGTGGTGTTCGATGAATTCCATCACCTGCGACACGTTCATGCCGAACACGATGCGCCGCCAGGCCGGCGCCGTGGCGTTGTAGAGGTGCACGATGGCGCGCGGCGCGCCCTGCACGGCCTGCACCGTGCGCTCGATCAGGTCCTCGCGCGACTGGGTCATGACCATGATGGTCACGTCGTCGGGAATGCGGTTTTCCTCGATGAGGCGGCGCACGAAATCGAAATCCGTCTGCGACGCGGCGGGGAAGCCCACCTCGATCTCCTTGAAGCCGATGCGCACGAGTTCCTCGAAGAGGCGCATCTTGCGCTCGCCGTTCATCGGCTCGAAGAGCGCCTGGTTGCCATCGCGCAGATCGGTGGAAAGCCAGATCGGCGCCTGCGTGATGCTGCGCGTGGGCCACGTGCGGTCGGGCAGGGACACGGTGGCGGTGGGTTGGTACTTGGTGGCGGGCTTGGAAATCATCATGACGGGCTCCACGAAACTGAAAAGAAGGGAAGAAAACCGGTGCGACATTCCCTGCAGCCCTCCACATGCGTGGAGGCTGGTTCGTGGGCCGGGGTCAGGGGAAGGTCGGTGTTGCGCGGGCTGGTGGCACGGGTGCCGGATCAGCGGGCAACAGGGATGGCGAACGCAGGCAGACCCCGGCCAGGCACTAGGCCTAGAGCTAGGGTGGATAGGATGCGGCTGCGTTGCATGGTGTGCGAGATCGAGCATTCATGCTAGCACAGGCGGCGCGCCGCGGTAAAGCCCGTGCGATGGCCCCCGAGACCGGTCAGCCGGCGCGCGCTCCCGGCGGGCCCTGCCCTCGCGGCATGCCGGAGGCGTCCGGTGGCCCGCTGCCCAGCGCCTGCAGCTGCCGCCGCAGGGCGGGCGCCAGCTTCGATCGCCGGCGCGCCGGCTCGAACAGCCACACGTCGTAGAGCGGCAGGGATTCCTGGAGTGCCAGCGGCATCAGCGTGCGGGCGTCCGCGCCGAGCAGCGCCGGATGCGGCACCACGGCCAGCAGATCGGATTGCGCCGCCAGCCGCAGCATGCTGGCGAAATCCGGGCAGTGCACGGCCACGCGGGGTGGCGGCATGCGGCGCACGCGGTGGGCTTCCGCCAGCACGTCCACCGGCCCGCTGGCACTGGGATCCACGCGCGCCCAGGCCGCGCCGCGCAGTGCGTCCAGCGACCGGGCGCCGGCCAGCGGATGGCCGCGCCGTGCCACCACCTGCGGGCGGAGCGCGTACAGCCGCTCCTGCACGACACCGTGGTGCGCGAAGCCGCGGGGGCGCGGCGCGATGGCGCAATCGAGCGTGCCTTCCAGAAGATCCGCCAGCAGGCGTCCCTCGTCGGCGCACACCATCTCCAGCGTGCGGCGGGGACGGCCCTCGCACCAGCCGGCATACAGCAGCGGGCCGCATACCAGCGCCGCCGACGGCGTCACGCCCACCCGCAGCACCCGGGGGTTGCCGGCGCCTGCCTCCGCCGCGCCGGGAACCAGGGCGTCGAGCCCTTCGGCCAGCGGGCGCGACCCGGCGGCCAGCCGCAGCGCCAGCGCCGTGGGCACGCGGCGGCGGCCGTCCCGCACCAGCAGCGGCGCGTCGAACCGGGCCTGCAGCACGCGCATGCCGTGGCTCACGGCCGGCTGCGACACGCCGCAGGCACGGGCCGCGGCGGCGAACGAGCCGTGCTCGATGACCGCGCGAAGGTAGGCGAGGTGGGGCAGATACATCGATGCCGTTTATATATCCCGCGCCACGGCGCTTGCGGGCGCAGCGGCGGGCGGTGATGCTGCGGGGCGCGTTCCTTCCCTATTTTTTCCTGCTGTTTCTTTGTTCCGGAAGACCTTGCCATGACCTATCCACAGCTCGCCACCGTGAAAAGCTACCTCGCCTGCCTGCATGCGGGCGACACCGAAGGCCTGATCGCCTGCTTCGACAGCGAGGGCCAGGTGCATTCGCCGTTCCTCGGAACGATGCGGGCCCGGGAGTTCTTCCAGAAGCTCGCCCAGGCCTCGGCCGCGAGCGTGATCACGCCGATCGACCTCATGGTCTCCGCCGAACCGGCCGCGGATACCGTGCGCGTGGCCGCGTATTTCCGGTACGACTGGACGCTCGCCGACGGGCGGATCGTGCATTTCACCTGCGTGGACGTGTTCCGGTTCGCCGCGGGCAGCGCCCGGATCCAGGAAATGCACATCGTCTACGACACGCACCCCCTGCGCGAACAGGTGGGCGACAAATACGCGCCCGACGCCCCTTGAGCGCCCTCCAGGCACGCCAGAGCGCGGCGGTGCCGACGGGACCGCTTTCTTTTTTTCCTCACTCCGCTCCGACTTTTTCGGGGCTTTTTTTCGCCTTTTCGCTGCTCAAACCCCGTTTTTCCGCCCTTTCCCCGGATTCCCCCGCTTCCATGTATTCCACTTTCAAGCCGGAACTGAACAATGTTTTCACACAATGGAGTTTTGTACTAATACATTAAAATGAATGTATGAAGACATTGCATTTCGGTGGATCGTCCGCGGCCGAGATAGCGGACAGCATCGAAACCCATCTGCGCTCCGGGGCCCTGTCGTGCGGCGATGCGCTGCCGGCCGTGCGTGCGCTGGCGTCCCGGCTGGACGTCAATCCGAACACCGTGGCCGCCGCCTACGCACGCCTGCGCGACGCCGGCCGGCTGGTGACCGATGGCCGCCGCGGCACCCGCGTGGCTCCGGCGCGACCGCCCGTGGCCGATGCCACGGCGGTGGTCCTCCCCCATGGCCTGCGCGATCTCGCGGGCGGTGACGGAGACCGCTCCCTGCTGCCGCGGCCCCCGTCCACCGGCTGGCCTGGACTGCCTGCCGATGCCGGCTACGGCGGGCCCGCCGAGGCGCCGCTCTGGCAGGCGACGGCCCGCGACTGGCTGGAAAGCCAGGGCCTGCCCGCCGAGGCCACGGGCGTGTTCTCGGGAACGCTCGATGCCGTGGAGCGCGCACTGCGCCACCATGCCCGGCCGGGCGACAGGGTCGCGGTCGAAGACCCATGCTGGCCTCCGATGGCCGCGCTGCTGCATGCGCTGCGGCTCAAGGCCGTGCCGCTGCCGGTGGATGCGCAGGGCGTGCAGATCCCCGCCGCCGAATGCCTGGACGGTTGCAGCGCGCTGGTGCTCACGCCGCGTGCGCACCACCCCACCGGCTGTGCGCTGTCGGAGGCGCGGTGGAAGGCGTTGCGCCGCCTGCTGCAAAGCCGCCCGCACCTGCTGTGCATCCTCGACGACTACTGGGGCCCGCTCAGCCAGGAACCGCTGGCGCCGGGTGCCGGTCTGCCGCCGCTCTGGCTCTACGTGGTGTCCGTGGGCAAGTTCCTCGGGCCGGACCTGCGCGTGGCGCTCGCCGCCGGCACGCCCGCGCTCATCGACGCCATGCGCGCGCAGCAGGCCGTCGGTGCGCGCTGGGTGAGCCGGCTGCTGCAGACGCTCGCGGCCCGGCTCTGGCAGGAAGCACGGCGATCGGGCCAGCTCGCGCACGCCACCCAGGCGTATGCGCGGCGGCGGCAGGCGCTGGAGTTCGCGCTCCGTTCGCGGCCGGATGCCCAGGTGCCCACGGGCGGCGAAGGGCTGCACCTGTGGATACCCGTGCATGACGAGAACGCCGTGCTGTCCGCGCTCGCGGCCCGCGGCTGGGCGGCCCAGGCGGGGGCGCCGTTCCGCATCGCCAGCGCCCCGGCCGTGCGCATCAGCCTCGGGGATCTCACGGGTGCGGAAGTCGGCCCGCTGGCGCGGGATCTGGCGGAGGCCCTGGCGCCGGTGCCGTCACGGCCGGTGTTCTGAACCCGAAGGATTTGGGCCAGCGGCGGGTTTCGGGTGGAGTCTTGAAAGCGGCGTAGAAACCGCCTCAGCGGGCTACACGGGCAGTGGAACGGGTGATGGGGAAAGCAGGTCGTCCCCCGCCGCATACCGCGCCAGCATCTTGCCGAGCCCCTTGCGCGCGCAGCGCTGCAGTGCCGTCAGCATGGCGTGGTCAGGATCGGCGATGCCATGGCGGGTGCGCAGATCGTGCTGCATGCGGGAGAGCAGCGCAGCGGCCATCTCCGCGTCGGCGAGTGCGCGGTGGGCGCGCTCGGCACGCGGCAGGCCCAGGTGCGTGACGATGCGCCCGAGCTGGTGGCTGGTCGCCTCCGGATACAGGCGGCGCGACAGCAGCACGGTGCAGGCGAACGCGTGCGGTGCCGGAACATCCGCCAGCGCCAGTTCCGCGGCCCAGAAGCGGCTGTCGAACGAGGCGTTGTGCGCCACCATGGGCGCATCGCCCACGAAGCGCGCCGCGTCGCGCATCACGCTCTCGGCCGGCGGCGCCGTTTCCAGCATGGCCGGCGTGATGCCCGTGAGCTGCACGATGAAGGGCGGAAGCCAGGCCCCGGTCTTCATGAGGCTCTGGAACTTGTCCACAGGGCGGCCGTCCTCCAGCAGCACGATCGCGACCTCGGTGGCCCGCGCGCCCTGGGCGGGCGTCATGCCGGTGGTTTCGAAATCGATGACGGCGATGCGGGGAGAAGGCATGGGGCGATTGTCGCCCCTTCTCCCATGGAACGCTCAGCCCGCGCCGCGGCCACCGCCGCCGGTGGAGGGGCCGCCGCCGCCCTGGCGGGATTGCACCTGGTTGCTGCTGCCCACGTGCGCATCGCGGTCGTGGCGGCTCTGCGGCGTGCGCTGGCCTTCGTTGCGCTGCGTGGGTTCCTGGTGGCCTTGCTGGTTGTGGTCGTTCTCGACCTTGCCCGTGCCGGGCTGCTGCTTGTCGGACATGGCGTTGTCTCCTTCCAGAAGTTGCAGAAAGTGCGACGGCAGCGCGCAGTGCGCCGCCGCTGCGGTCAGGTCGGGCCTCAGGACAGCGAGAGTTCCTTGTGCTCGCCCATGTTCGGCGGGTTGCCGGTGACGGCCGCCTTGGCCATCTTGAAGAGCTGGGTCATCTTGCTTTCCTTCACGTCCCAGTACTCGGCGTGCTGGATGCGGACCACGAGCAGCGCCAGGTTGGGATCGTCGATGCCCTTGGGGAACCAGGCCTTGGCCGCGGGCGACCACAGGGCCTCCTTGCGGGCCTTGTCCTCGATGAAGCCGGCGGTGCCCGAGAGCGACACGTAGCTGTCCTTCTCGGGGTTGGCGTAGGTGACGTTCGTCTGCGCGTCGGCCTTCAGCCGCTGGGCGAGTTCGCCGTCGTGCGGGATGAAGAAGTACAGCTCCGATTGCTCGTCGATGTCCTTGTTCTGCGTCGTCAGCGGATGCGCGTGCAGCTGGCCGGTGGCCGAGCGGTGCGTGAGCATGCCGAAACGGATGTCCTTGATCAGCTTCCAGAGCGTGGTCTGGGGGGAATCCTGGGTCATGGGAGAGCCTCCGGTGGGTGCGTTGCCGGGTGCGTCGGCCCCGGTGCGAAAGCCCACTGTAGGCCGCTCGCGGTCGGGCCTGGGTCGGCCCTGCCCCCGCCTGTCTGTCGGGTCCGTCCGACAGCGCATCGCCCGGTGCAGGCCGCGCTGCAGTGCGGCCGGCCTGTCTGCCTAGCCTGCGGTGCGCCGCTCGAGCGTGAACGGCGGCAGGCCCTTGAGCAGCCGCTGCCCGTAGGCCGTGCGCACCAGGCGCTTGTCGTAGCAGTACACGTGGGCGCGGTCTTCCTCGGTGCGGATGGCGCGGCCCACCCACTGCGCGAGCCGGATGGCCGTGGCCGGCACGACGAGTTCGCTGAACGGATCGCGCCCGGCGCCGCGCAGCCATTCGGCGCGTGCCTCGCCCACCGGGTCGTCGGGCGGCGCGAACGGCAGCTTGGTGATGAAGAGCGATTCGCAGAGCGCGCCCGGCAGGTCCAGGCCCTCGCCGAACGACTGCATGCCGAAGATGATCGACGGCTCGCCCGCCGCCACGCGCTCGCGGTGCCGCGCGAGCAGCTGGGCGCGCGGCATCTGCGTCTGCACCAGCACGGTGCCGCGCATCGCGGTGGGCAGCGCGTCCACGGCCTGCCGCATCTGGTCGCGCGAGGTGAACAGCACCAGCGCCCCCGCCTCGACCATCGCCAGATCGCTCAAGAGCGCATCCACCATCTCGGCCGTGTAGTCGGCGGCCTGGCGCGGATCGGCCTGGGTTTCCGACGCGATGAGCGTGCCCTGCAGCGCATAGTCGAACGGGCTGGGCACCTCCAGCGCGGTCACGGCCTCGTCGCCATGCAGCCCGGCCTCGCGCAGGAAGAAATCGAACTGGCCGCAGCTCGTGAGCGTGGCCGAGGTGAGCACCGCGCCGCGCACGGCCGACCAGAGGTGATTGCGCAGCGTATTGCCCGGCAGCACCGGGCTCGCATGCGCCTTGACGACGATGAAATCGCCATCCACCGCCAGCGTGAACCATTTGGCCGCGGGCACCGCACCCTCGGGCGCATCCTGCAGCAGCAGCTGGGCGGTGTCGTGCACGCCCTCCAGCCGCGGAGCGAGCGCGCCGATCTGCGCGTACAGCGTGGAGAGGCGCCGCGCCTCGTCGGGCTTGTCGCGCATCTCGGTGCGCAGGGCCTTGGCGATCGCGCGCAGCGCGTCCAGAAACCCAGCCGCATGGTGCGCCACCTGGCCGAAGGGTTCCACCAGCGCCTCGGGCAGCGCGCCGCCGGCCACGCGCGCCCGGGTGGGCATGGCGTTGGCCGTGGCCTGCGGGCGTGTTGTGGAGCCCGCGGTGGCCGGACGCGCGCCGCCCCAGGCGGGCCGGGGCGAACGCAGTTCGCTGCCGTACACGTCCATCACGATGCGCGCGGCGTCCTGCAGCGCCGTGCGCAGGCGGGCGGAATGGTTGGGGATGTCGGCCACCTCCTCCACTTCCATCAACGTGCCGATGCGCAGCGCGCGGCTCGCGAGCTTGTCGATCCAGGTCAGCCGGCTCAGGTCGGCCTCGCAGGCGAACTGGTCGAGCGCGGTGGAAGGCAGGTGGTGCGCCTCGTCGATCACCAGCAGGCAGTTGTCCAGCTCGGGCAGCAGCCGCGCGCCGAGCGAGGACAGCAGCAGATCGTGGTTCGCCACGATCACCTGCGCGGCCACCAGCGCCTTGCGGCGGTCGTAATACGTGCACTGGCTGAAGGCCGGGCAGTGCTTGCCGGTGCAGGAGCTGGCCTCGGCCGCCACGGGGCTCCACACCTCGGGTTCGGGCGGCGATTCGAGCGTGTCGCGGTCGCCGTCCCAGGCCCCGCGCGCAAGCACGTCGGCCATGGTGGCGTAGAACTTCATGCGCGCCTCGGTCTCGTGGCGCGGTCGGGCGGCGCGCGCGGCGGCCTCTTCCTCGGCGAAGAGATCGTCCTCCGGCGCTTCGTCACCCGCCTCGCCGGTGCCGGCCAGGCGTTCGAGCTTGAGCTTGCACACGTAGCGCCCGCGTCCCTTGGCGAGCGCGAACTGGAACGGCTGCGGCATGCGGGCGGCGAGCGCGGGCAGGTCCTTCTGCACCAATTGCTCCTGCAGCGCCACCGTGGCGGTGGAGATCAGCACGCGCGTGCCGCGCGCGAGCGCCATGGCGATCGCCGGCACGCTGTACGCGAGCGACTTGCCCACGCCCGTGCCGGCCTGCACCACCGCGATCGAGCGCGCGGGCGGGGGCGATGCGCTGTCGCCGTCCTCGGCCTCCACCTTGCCAAGCTGCGCCCGCGCGAACGTGTGCGCCACCTGCTCGGCCATGCGCCGCTGCCCGCCGCGGCTGCGGAACCCCTCGGTGGCCTGCACCACCGCATCGAAAGACTGCAGGGCCTGCGCGGCCCACTCCTGTTGAGACATACAGTGGTAGTGTGACATGGATGGGCGGCGCGGCGCCAGTGCGGCGGCGCAACCAGCCAGCCTAGCTCCTGAATCGATAGCTGCAAAGACAGCAGCAGTGCAGCCGCAGGCATGAAGCTCGGCAGGAATGCAGCCGTCCCCTCCAGAGCGCGGCCACCTACAGACGTCCGCAGGAGGGCTGCCTAGCATGGGATGCATGCCATCGGCCGCTCCGCGGCGATGCACCACGAGCACACAGAGACAGGAGTTCCCCATGGCCCAGCAAGATCCCCGCCCCAACGACCGCCCGCCCACCGACCCCACGGCATCGGCGCCCATCCCCGAGCGCGTCGAGCGCCGCGTGGACACGACGCAGGACCATCCCGCGCCCGACGCCGAGCAGAACGACCTCAACAGCCCCGAAGGCCGCCTGCCCCACGAGCGCGACCAGTCCGTGGCCATGACCGACGGCAAGCCCAACGCCGAGATGAAGCAGGCGCACGACGACCTGGAGCGCGGCCTGAAGGACACCGACCGCGGCGGTCCGGCGCACGAGGCGTACCAGAAGCAGAAGCGCTGATCAGTCCAGCAGCTCCACACGCAGGTGCGAGGCAGGCGCGGCGCATCCTGCCAGGCCGGCGGCAGCCGCCGCCACCGCGCGCACGGCGCCGTCCCGCGCGGGCCGCGTGAGCGCCAGCAGTTGCGGTGCAGCCGCTTCGCTGGCGACACAGGGCGGTTGCCAGACCTCCAGCCGCTCCACGCCGGCCCCGGCCTGCGCCAGGGCACCCGCCAGTGCGGCCAGCGCAGCACCCGCGCCGCCTTCCCCTGCCGGTGAACCCGCAGGCAGCCGCAGCGGAACGCGCAGAAAATGCCGCGTCACCACCTCGTCCATCGCCACCACGGGCCGCTCCACCAGCGTATCCACGGGCCGGCCCAGCGGCAGCACCGCGCAGCGCACCGGCCCACCCGCCTGCGCCACCGTCTGGCGCGCCACGTCGATGAGGTCCGCCACCACGGCCGAAGCCGTCGGCCCGGCGCCGGCCCCCGCGCCGCAATGCAGCAGGGTGCCCTGCGCATCGCCGTGTACCAGCACCGCGTTCATCGCACCCTCCACCTGGGCGACCAACTGCGTTGCCGGCACCAGGGCCGGATGCACGCGCAGCTCCACCGCTTCGCCCTGCCGCCGCGCGATGCCCAGCAGCTTCACCGCATAGCCCCAGTGCGCCGCGGCCGCCACGTCCAGCGCGTCCAGCCCGCGGATGCCCTCCACGTGCGCCCGGTCAAAACCCACCGGCGTGCCGAAGGCATTCGCCGCGAGCAGCGCCGTCTTGTGCGCGGCATCGATGCCGTCCACGTCGAACGTGGGATCGGCCTCTGCATAGCCCAGCGCCTGTGCCTCCGCCAGCGCATCGCCGAAGGCCAGCCCTGCGGCGCGCATGCGGCTCAGGATGTAGTTGCTCGTGCCGTTGACGATGCCCGCCAGCCATTCCACCCGGTTCGCCGCCGCGCCCTCGCGCAGCGCCTTCACGATGGGGATGCCGCCGGCCACCGCCGCCTCGTAGGCCAGCGGCACGCCGCGCGCCTCGGCCTGGGCGAACAGCGCATTGCCGTGCACCGCCAGCAGCGCCTTGTTGGCCGTCACCACCGGCTTGCCGTGGGCGATGGCGGCGGCCACCCAGCCGCGCGCCGCGCCGATGCCGCCCGCCACTTCCACCAGCACGTCCACGTCGGGGTGGGTGGCCACGCGCATCGGGTCGTCGGTCAGATCCACCGAGGCCGCGCCATCGCCCAGCACGCGCGCGGCACGCTCCAGGTCCCGCGCCGCCACGGCCACGACCCGGATGCCCCGCCCGGCGCGCGCGGCGATGTCCGCCTGGTTGCGCGCCAGCAGCTCCCATGTGCCCCGGCCCACCGTGCCGATGCCGATCATGCCCACGCGCAGGGGACGGAGGGCACCGCTGACGGAAGGCGCGGTGGTGCCGGCGGTGGCGGGAACGGGCCGCCATTGGGGGTCGTTGAACATCGCGTCACTCTCTTTCTTGCTGCCGAACGATGGGCCCGCAGGCCCGGAAAAACAAAAAACCCGGCGGTCGGGCCGGGTTCGTTCGGGGAGAAGGAATGACACCAGGCGACCGTCGGGACGGCCACCCAGCACGCAGGCTAGGCAGCCGCGGTGGTAATGGTGATCATCGTCATTCGCGCGCAGGCGGCGACGTGCCGCGCCGGGAGGGCGCAGGGCAGAAGGCCGGGGGTGCGTGCGAACGACATGGCGGCCAGTGTACCGGAACGCGGCGGTGGCCGGGTCAATGCTTTTCCGGGGCGGTCAGCCGACGAGCTGCGCGTCGAGCGTGATCTCGGGCACGGACGCGAGCGCCTTCGACAGCGGGCAGTTCGCCTTGGCATCGGCCGCGATCTGCTGGAACTTCGCATCGTCGATGCCCGGCACCTTGGCCTTCAGCGTGAGCGCGATGCGGTCGATCTTGAAGCCCTCGCCTTCCTTGGCCAGGCGCACCTTGGCGGTCGTGTCGAGCGTTTCGGTGGAAATGCCGGCCTTCTCGCAGGCGAAGGCGAATGCCATCGTGAAGCAGGCCGCGTGCGCGGCACCCACGATTTCCTCGGGATTGGTGCCCGTGCGGTCGTCGCCGAAGCGGCTGCCGAAGCCGTAGGGGTAGCTTTTGAGCGCGCCGGTTTCGGTGCTGATCTGGCCCTGGCCGGACTTGCCGGCGCCTTGCCAATGGACGGATGCGGTTTTCTCGGACATGCGGACTCCTTTTGCGGTGGGGTGGAAACAGCCCCCGATCACAGCATGGCCCGCGCCCGGGACGCGTGGGTGCAGGGAGCGCCCACGGCCCCGTTCGCGTCCTACAGCCCAGTTCAATTCAACTGTTGCACGACCATCGTCGCACCGGCGCCGCCGTCGAGCACGACGGTTCCCACTATGCCCAAAAGCTGCAGCTGCAGCACGGAGCCGGCCGCCAGCGTCACGATGGTCTCGGCGCTGTAGCGGTTCGTCGACATGCTGGGGTTTTCCGTCAGCGCTGCCATCGGAGCGCCGTTGACCAGCAGGCGCGCACTGGCGAGCGTGGAGCTGGTCGTGCGGATCGTGTACTTCACGCGATAGCGCCCCGAAGCAGGCACGACGAAGCTGTCGTTCGATCCGTTCACCGTGAAGCCGCTGCTGCCCAGGTTCTGCGCATTCGGCAGGGGAACCGACGTGCCGCCGAGCACCACGGGGATCGTGGCACCCGAGGTGTTGTGCGCCGCCATCGACGCCATGCTGCCGCCCGCCGGGCCGGTGGCCCCCGTCTCGCCCGCCGGGCCCGTGGCACCCGTGGCGCCGGCCGGGCCCGTCGCCCCTGCGGGACCTTGAATCCCCTGGAGACCCTGGGGGCCGGCCGCACCCACGGACCCTGCGCTCCCCGCCGCACCCGTGGGGCCGACCGATCCGGTCGCCCCGGTCGCGCCCGCCGGCCCCGTGGCCCCCGTCGCCCCTGCGGGACCGGTGGCCCCGGTCGCACCCGCCGGGCCGGTCGCACCGGGTGTCCCCGCCAGGCCCGACGTGGCAGCGGGCGAACAACCACCCAGCCGTCCGGAGGCACTGTCGAAACAGGTCAGCTGGCCCTGCTGCGGCGCGGCCGGCAGCGCAGGCAGCAGCACCGCGCCATCGGTCTGCACCCGCAGGCGCTCCTCCGCCGTGCTGCTGCGCACGCTGAACCCGCCGCCCTGCGGCAGCGTGATGCTGACGTCCGCCGCCTGCACGGAGGGTGCGCTGGCCAGTGCCGCCAGCACGACCGCGGACGCGGCCAGGGTGGCCAGCCAGGGGTGCTGTGGCCCGAAGGAAAAGGAGGTGGGGTACATGGAGCAGGCCTTGTCGCGATTTTTGGAATGTGCGGAATTTTTTCTCGCCCTGCCCGGCCATGGGAACCTCGAAGTCCACGGAAAACCCTTGCGGCAGAGCACAGAGGGCCGCAGTCGCGCGGTGAAAGGCATGCGCGGCATGCTCAACCGACGCCTTGCGTGCTTTTTCCGCTCTCTCTCCCTCTGTCGTTCCAATTTAAAGGACACCGCTGCCATCGGCAACTGGGGCGGCCCCGGCCATGCACGCAGAAAAAGTGCATGGAAGCGCGCTGCAACTCTTCCGTGCAAAAAGGGAGCGGAAGGGCGTATTCCGCGCTGGGACGCAACGTGACGCGACGCGCCACGCTACGCTGCTCAGCGGTGCCGCGTACCGCCGGGCTGCCCCTGGGCGGCCGAGCCGTAGGCACACCAGCCAGGACGCGGGCTCTTCTTCTGCGGATGCAGCCGGCAGGTCTCCGGCCGCACGTCGTAGACCGTGCAGCGCCGCGTGGCCGCGTCCAGAAAGTGGCAGTCCCCGCTCGCCCGCCGCGCCATCGTGAACACCACGTTCTTGTGGTTGAAATGGTCGATCAGCCGCGCCTTCTGCAGCCGCTTCGCGATGTGCCGCGGCTCCTCGTGCTCCGCCTCGAACGCATCCACCAGCCCGAGCCGCACCAGATCGGAGAGCTGTACCTCGAGCGGCATCGTGCAGCAGTTGGCCGCGCAGGTGGCGCACAGGCCGGCGCGGTAGCGGGTCCAGGTGGCGGGGTTGTCGACGTCGACGAGGGAGATGGGGGAGCGCATGGGTGGGGCGATTGTGCCCGTCGCCCTGCGTGAGCGGCTGGTCGGCAGCTTCCGGGCACCTGGGCGCACTGCCAGCCGGACCGCTTGCCCCGACCGGCGCCCCCAAGCGCGCTTGACCTACGCCGGGCCCCGCCACGCCTGTGCACCATGAAGTGGCACTGAATGAATGCATCCCTGCATTTCACTTCCAACCTATTCGAGGAGCCCAGCATGAACCACCCGAACCAAGGCCACACCACTGCCGAATCCGTTGCCGACGCGGCCAAGGCACATCCCATCGGTACCGGGGTCGGTGCCGCTGGGGGTGCCGTGACCGGCGCCGCCGCAGGCTCCATCGGCGGGCCGATCGGCACCGCCGTGGGCGCGGTGGTCGGCGCCGTCGTCGGCGGCCTGGCCGGAAGCGGTGCGGCCGAGGCCGTGAACCCCGCCACCGAAGACGCCTACTGGCGAGACGCCCACGCCCGCGAGCCCTACTACACCGACGCCTACAACTACGACGACTATGCGCCAGCCTACCGCTCCGGCTACCAGAACGTCATCGACGGCGGCCGCGATTGGAACGAAGCCCGCACCGACCTGGAGCGCCGCTGGGACACCGACCACCGCGCGTCGAGCCGCCTGAACTGGAAGGACGCCGAACCCGCTGCCAAGGCAGCCTGGGAGCGTGCCGACCGCATCTGGAAGCAGACGAAGCAGGAATGATCTTGGACGCGCGCGGGCCGTTAAAGCGCAAGGTGTCCGTCAAATCCGGGGCAACTTCACTTTCACCATCCCGATGTTGGTGAGCAGGAAAAGCGATGCCTGGGTCAATGCGGCGACGGAGAGCTTCTTTAGACGCTCAAGGTCGAGCGGGCCCCACCATGTACGCTACGGAACCGGGGCGCAGGCCGGCTCGATAGTCATGGGAGCTACGGAAACACGGACGGTAATTAGCAAGGCGCGTGACCGCCCCCTTACGCATCAGCGAACCCGTTGCATCCGATACGGGTAACCATTAACGTTGCCGTCGATTGGCGGGCCGTCCAGAAACACATTAAGGTAAGCACCACTTTCACTTGTCCTGGTGACAACTTTCAATTGGCCGTCGGGCATTCTCAGCATCGTGCCGGAAGCGTAGGCTTTCAGGGCCTCGGGCGTGCTCTCTACGAAGAAGCCGCTCCAGCCCTTGGCTACACCATTGAGCCATGTGACATCAGTGATGTTAGCGGCCGAGCCCAGTGTTTCCATTATGCCCGTGCCGCCATGCCAACGGCTGGGAAGGCCTGCCATGTATAGGGACGAGTCAGCGATTTTTCCGGCTTCGCACACTACGAAGCCGTCAATGCGGCGCGTGTTCGGCTCGAACTCGCGTCGCATCCGGGCGGCGTACCCGACGACCTCGCGCGAGCCCGATACAAGCGCCACGATCGCACTGGCCGAACTCTGGGATGGCACGGCGGGCAGGGTGGCACCCAAGCCGCACCGCTGTGGAAGCCGATCCAGCGTCCGGACATGGACTAGGGCCACGGGCAACGGCGTTAATGGCCCGTCTACAATGGCGCCCAGAGGCGGAATATCCTTCCAGGCGCTCTTCTGCTCCAACCGCAATTGCACGATGGCCTTGGGTAGGTGGGTAGACCAATACCAGTCCTTCTCCGCCATGGGCCACACCGCTTCCGCCTCCTTGTACAGGGGCGAGATACCAACGGAGAGCGCAGCGGCGGCACGGTTGAGATCATCGTCGCCCGGATAGATCTTGTTGATATGAGTGGCTGGCCACAGCGCAATCACCACCAGCGCCACTGACGCCACCGCAATACCGATAATCCATACCGATTTTCTGAAGGTCATGGCATAACCCAGCAGCATCACCACGGCGACGGTCGAGTAAGCTGTGTAGCGGGTAGAGCCCAGCACCATCCAATGGACGGGCGGCGATCCGGCAGCCGCCGTCCGCACGATCCAGAACACGGCAGCGGCCGCTGCCGAAAGGAGTAAAAACAATCCGGTCAAAAATACCATGGCCGCGATGGCGATGATGCGCCGATCCGCTACGGCAGCGGGCGACAGCTTCGTGCCGAAAAGCGTTAAGCCATAGGTGCGGCGCAAAACGGCACGCAACGCACCTAGCGTCAATCCGACGGTCATCAGCATCATGACCAGCCCCAGCAGCACAATGCCGGGGATGCCCACCAACAGTTCAAGCGTCCGGAAAGGCATCGAAAAATACGCACTGGCGCCGCGAATAAACGATAGGACGGCATTCGGCGTCAGGATTTTGTCGAGCTGCGATAACTCACCGCCGCCATTACCGAAAGTTTTCTGAAAGGCGAATACAGCGACCAACGGCAGCAGCGCGGTGATAAACGCAGTCGGCTTGCGGACCAATATTAGATGCGCTACCACAACCAGGCCGGCAAAAAGATAGCCCGATCCATGGAAACTTACGGCCACCATGGAAACAACGATCGCCAGCACATACAGCACAGGCTTGCGGTACACCAAGCCGATAACGATGGCTGCAAGCAGCGCAAAGTAGAAAAATCGGGAAACACTCAGCACGACCTGGAAAGGTTGCAGCAACGTTTCAAAATCAATCACGCTGGTTAGCAGTGCAGCGGTCGCCAAGCACGCCAGAACGCGCAGCCAAAGTGGCTTTTGCTGCAAGGCACCCCATTTCCACATCAGCCAGCTGGCCGCTGCAGCGAACAGCGCGACGGCACTGAACGAGAACAACTGCATCAATTGCTGATCTGCGCCACTAAAGCGATAATCCCACCAGGCGATGAGATAGACAATAGAATGCAGATGCGCACCGTGCGGGTTAAAAAGATAGTCCCACCATGTGATTTCGTGGGCATTCAGGCGCAGCACGCGATCCCACACGGCCCACCCATCCACGATCGGCAGCACTGCCGATACATGGTGGGCAGTATAGAAGTTGAAGCCCATGATCAGGGCTGTGCCGACGAGCGCCAGCATAACAAACCAGCGGCCGGTCTTGTCAAAATTCGAACCCATTACGCAGCTTCCTTCGGATCAAACTTTCCCATGCATGCATCCAACAAAGTTCTGAAAACAGCCAGATTGCCGGAAAAGGCACTGATCTTGGTCGGTACCTCACCCTTGGGATAACGACGCACTGTCGGCAACTCCACACACCGATGTCCCAGGCGCGGCACGCGATGGGACAGGTAAGCCAGCAGCTCGTAATGACTAAACACGTCGCGGAACGGCGCCACCTGCGGGTCGAGCAGCATTTTCCGGCTATAGGCGCGAAAACCCTGGGTGGTGTCGGTCCACTTAAATCCCGACGATAGGCTCAGCAGGGGCGCGTGAATCAAACGAATAGCCAAGTCACGCGACTTAGGGGTGTTTTCGGCCACACCTCCTGGCAAGAAACGGGAAGCCTGCACAAAATCGAATCCTTGTTGCAGTGCCTCGATGAAGCGGCCAATCGCTTCAGGATCATCCTTGTCGTTGCCATCGATGGTGACGATGCCCTCGTAACCTTCATCCAGTGCAAATGCATATGCACAGCGCAATTGCGCGCTCAGTTTGCCAAGACCTGTCTTGACCAGTAGCCCGCGCACGTCCCGGGCTTTCAATGCGTCCGGCTGAAGGGAGCCATCAGTGCTTCCTCCATCCACAATGATGATGTCAGCAAGTCCAGCAATACCTACCATCTGCATTCTGGCAAGCAGGCTTTTGATGCGTTCGCCCTCGTTGATCAGGGGAATAACGACACACCACGGATGTCGGCGTCCTTGCCAAAAAGTGGTAGAGTAGCTGGGCACTTGCCAAGTAGCGCGCACCGACGGTTCGAGGGAATGGTTCACGGTGAATTAAAAATCTAGGCGCCACGCGCAGTAATGAAGGCAACCCCGGCAATCACCAGGGCTATACCCACACTGGTGGTCCAGGGAAAAGGCTCGCGGAAAATCAGGGCCGAGGACAGCGCCACCATCGCGACGGCACCGGCTGTTAGAATGGGGTGGGCAACATTCAACGGCAACTTCGCCAACGCCGCTGCGTACAACAGGAAGGCTGCACCATAAAGGCCCAGGCCCAGCCAGAAAGGCCAGTTACGTAGCGCCGCTACCGGATCGGAGAACGAAGGAAACTTCAAGGGCGGCTGCACCGCTACCTTGATCAATACGCTGGCAGATGCATTCGACAGAATGCCGAGAGTCAGGATGAGCCACTTCATGCCACGCCCTCGATGGCAGAGCCATAGGTGGACTTGGCAACCTCCAGGGCGCGGGCGACCGATAGCAATGGAGGTTCCGATTTGGTGGCGACCATTTCGATGGTGACCAAGTGGTCCGGAATATGGCGGCTGATGGCATGAGCCATGGTGGCATGCGCCGTACCGCCATCGCCAAGCGGCAGCAGGTCCGGCTCACTCGCGTGGATATGGCCGATGATTTTGGCATGTGACTGCAGCACGCAGTTGACGTTCTCGCCATTGATGGCGAGCGCTCCGGTATCCAACTGCATACGAATTGCCGGATGCGCCACGGCGGTGACGACGGTGGCGGTTTCGTCAGCGGTGCACATGAAATTGGCGCCGTAACGGGCGGGGTTGGGCTCCAGGCAAATCATTACCCCGTGGCGCGCGGCGCTGTCGCCCAGTTTACGGAAAAAGGCCGTGGCCTTGTCCATCGCATCGGCATCGTTCAGGCCGGATCGGTCACGGTTTTTTGGTGACCCAAAAACGATACGTGTCGCGTGCAGCAGGCCACCAATACGGCATATGCCGTCCAGGTGTTTTAGCAAAGCTTCCTGCGATTCGGCGGATCCAAAAACATTCAGTCCGGTGGTGCCGAACAACAGGGCCTGCATGCCGGTAACGGCAATGCCCCGGTCCGCCCACCAAGCCTTGACTGCTTTAATGTCTTGCTCCGTTGCGCTTGCAGGTTGCGGGAAATATTTGCCAGGCGCAATATCGATAGCGTCTATGCCCTGACTGTTGAGCAGCGCGGACATCGCTAGGTCGTCATGCCGTTCCCAGGCGATGTTCGAAATGGCCAGCCTCATGCTGCCGCCTTCCGCGTCAGCGGTTCGGATTGCGCGTAAGAACGAACCGCCTGAATCTGGTCACGCATGGTGTACTGGTAATTGCCTTGGCCCCCGAAAATTCCGGCATGGCGGCTATGCATGTCATACAGTACCGGCGTACCGGCACCGGCATTATCGAAATGCCGCCCGAAACCCTGCTGCGAAATGGCGGCGATGCTGATCGGCTCGGTTGCCATATGCACCAGTTGCAAATCGGCCTGCAGTGCAGTCTGGATGTCGAACCACAGGTTGACCATTGGGTAGAACTGGAATTTTGACCGGCTGTCAATCGCACTGGTGTTATTGTTGTTGAGAAAGTCGAATATGGCGTTCTTGCGTAGACCCGGCCCCACCAGTCCGGGCAGGCGCATGATCAAATGCCGTTCGAATTTTTGTTTGACGAATTTCTCCAGCAGACGGCGGTGCAATCCATAGGCATGCAGGCCGGTCTCTTCCACCCGAGTGTTTTCGTCCACGCCGACCGGCGTACCAAAAACGTCTACGGTACTGATGAGCACAAAAGTCTTTGTCTTAATTGTGTCGAGGTTGGCAATGAGCCCGTCGATTTTCTGGCGGTCTCCATCGGGGTCCTTATTGGCGAGCCATTTCTGCGCCGGCGCTCCGGCACACACCACCGTATCGAAGGATTTTCCTCCGATGTCGGCAATATTGGTGGACCGGTAGAGGTCTTCAAAAGTACCTTGCTTAAGAAGGGTGGAGCCCACGAATCCACTATATCCGATCAGCGCGTTAGTCATGTTGATTGTCCCGCCATTGCGGCTATGGGTAGTAAGTCGAAACACTCGGAATCGAGTTTTTCGATCACGTCGTAGATATTGTCGATTTTGCCGCCAAGTACTGAATAGCAGCCGGGTATATTTTCATGTTTTTCGAAAAGAATGGGGCGGCCGTCGTCACCTTCGTTTTTAGTCAGGATGGTTTTCACCTCGAACAGGGAATCCGCATAACGTGCCTGTGCGATGGCTGGCATGTAGCGCGCCACGTCGCGCAGCATGCGGTCTACCCGGGTTTGGCGATCATAGGCGTCAAGCCGGTCGTAGGGATTGAGGTTGCTTTCATCGTTCCAATGCAGGTGCGGCGTATACCGGACATGCGACAGCGTATGCAGCCGGCGCGCCGGAAACGGCATGACTGAGAAGAAGGGGCCGTCCATCACGGTCACGCCCAGGCCTTTGAGCGCCGCCGGTAGTTGGACCAGCGCCATCTCGGTGATTTCGTGCTTAAGCGGACTGCGTGTGCCGGGGAAGTCGCCACCGAACTGGTTCAGCGCGGCATAAGTGCAGTTGAAGAGATAGCGACAGGTGATGGCCTCCTCTGTACTGGCCTTGGCTGCCATGCAGGCCGTCACGCTGCGATCAGGGCCCGCCAAGATGCGTTTGACGCTGGTTTCCAGCCGGATCTCGACACCGCTCTCAGACAACTCTTTCTTCGCCCACGCTGCCAGCAGCGTGGTGTCGAATACATATTCCTCGACGGTGAAAACGTCCTCGATCAGGCGCGGCTCGAACAGGCCGTGCAGCGCCGGTGATGCCTTGTCGATACGTGCACCGATGTCCCGGCAAAAGCGCTCGAACTGGCGTGCCGTGACCTTTGAATTGCGGCGCGCAATGGCATAGAGCTTGGTGAAGTCCTGGCGTACCACTTGCGGCCAGTCCTGCACGAAGCGCGGGAGATTAATACGGCTGCGGTAGGCCGTGGTAAAACTGCGGGGGTAGTGGTAGCCGTTGTGCACCCGTGCTTGGTTGGTGTACGACGCACGCTGCATCAGGGCGCCTTCGCGTTCCACCAGCAGCACGCGGGACATGCCTCGCTGCCGCGCCAGATAGATGGCGATGGCAGCGCCATAAAAACCGGCGCCGACAACAATCGCGTCATATGCCGTGGAAGAGGATTGCATCGCGGCGCTCAACTCTGCGCCATCCACTCGGACTTGGGCTGGGCTGCCACCACTTCCTCAATGTTGAGCTTCTCGCGGCGCGTCACGCGGGCACTGGTGAACTCCTGGCCGACGTGGTAGAGCGGCCCCTCGCTCGACAGGCTGGCCATGTGCAGGATGTACTCACCCAGCACCAGCAGCACCAGCGAGATGAGAAAAAACATGCCCGACTGTTGCAGAGACATGCTGGTCCAGCCCGGCGCCACGTGCGGATTGGTCAGCGCCACGGCCATAACGTAGATCGAGTACAGCAGGTTGGCCACGGTACCGAACAACGACAGCGACGTGACGAGCCGCATCGGCGCACGGGTGGTAGACACCAGCAGGCGCACCCCGCGGTCGATGCTGTCGGCCAGCTTGCGCACGCGGTTGCTCCTGGGCGGCGCGCTGTAGCTGAGGTTGACGCGGGCGAATCCTGCTGTGGCAGGCAGGTGCCGGTAGCTCATTGCCGGCTGTGAATGCTGCAGCAGGAAGTTGACCACCCGCTTGCTAAGGATGCGGTATTGCGGCGCCTCCTTAGCCAGGCGAATGCCGTTGAAGCGCAGGTACAGCCACTCGAATACCGCGTAGGCAACGCCGTAGCTGATACTGTGGCGCAGCTTCTGCTGGTTGGTGGCGAATACGACGTCGGCGCCCCGCACCGCGTGCTCAAGCATGGTAGGCAGAAAGGCCAGGTCGTCTGCGGCGGTGTCGACCACGGCAACGAAATCACCCAAGGCGTTTTCCAGGCCCACCCAGGATGCCGTATCCATGTCCACTGCCTTGGTCAGAGCATAGACCTGCAGATTGGGCAACCCGGCTTCCTGGGTGAGCGACTTCAACACGCTGACGCTGTTGTCGTCCGACGCATTGTCGACCACGATGATTTCGTAGTCGCTTACTTGAGGACCTAGTCGTGTAGTCGCCTCGGTGAGCAAGGGGGGCAATTCGTCAGCTTGGTTGCGGACGACAAAGACGACGGAAAGAAAGACAGGATGAAACGCCATGGATGTAAGGACTGGTCAGCTGCCAATAGGACCGTAGACCCGTGTTTTGCGGAAGAGACAACGCTCGGCACGGGCGCCGCCTGTCTCCGGGTAGCCCCGCCGGCGAACGATCGTGTAAAGGATTGTTATTGGAGCACAAAATATAGCCGCATAGCCCGCGCGACACTAATTCGGGCCTGAGTGTGTACCGCAGTCTTTTCAGTACGATGGCCGGTCTGGAAGGCAAGAAGTGTTCGCCTTTTCGATACATCGTCAACACGACCACACCCAGCCGCCCCCAGTTTCCAGATGACCCTTGGTTGCGCTAAACATTGCATGGAGCCCCTGCCCGCGATCGTCTTTTGAAGTGTGATCTGCCATGAGTGACATCAAAATATTTCGCATTGAAAAGTGGCAAGCCGCAGAACTTCAGGGGGGCCGCATCGGACCTGGAAGAGCCGATGCAGAATCTGATCGAAGCCGATCTGGATACTTTCCTGGGCATTCGTTTCCTGGCTCTGAAGTACTCCACGGGCAAGACGCACGGCGGTCGCATTGCTCACTGGGGCTCGACGAGAGCCATTGCCCGGGCATCATCAAATACAAGCGTTCGGTAGACGAGAACGTCATCAATCAGCGTCTCCATTACCTGGACTGGTTGATGGACCACCAAGCCGAGTTCAAGCTGTTGGTGCTGGAGAAGGTGGGCAAGTCCGCAGCCGATGCCATCGACTGGAGTGTGCCGCGCCTGGTGTGCATTGCAGCCGACTTCACAAAGTTCGATGGCCATGCGGTACAGCAGATGAACCGCAACATCGAGCTGATCCGCTACCGTCAATTCGACGATGATCTGTTGCTGTTTGCGTTGGCCAACGCAAGTACCGCCGCAGTCAGGAAGGCCAAGGTCGTCAAGGGAGCCAAGGCGCCAGCAGTAGCCGTCCAGACCTCAGGCAGCACGGACAAAAGTTTTTAAGAGCAACTGAGCACACTGCCACCCGATTTGAAGCTGGTGTTGACCTCGCTGGAGGACTACACAGCTTTGCTGGGTGACGATGTGCTGCGCAAGGAGCTCGAGTTGTGTCTGGCGTTCAAGCGGCTCAAGAACTTTGCCACCGTAGTCTTGGCTAAAAAGGGGGGCTGCTGTATTTGCACCTGGACCAAGGACCTGTGACAACGGCGATGAAGAACGCCAGAGATGTCACACATCGGCTACTGGGGCACGGGAAATCTGGAGATGTCGCTGACTTCGATGAGGGATTTTGAGAAGGTCAAACCGCGCTGATGGCCGCGTATGAAGGGCGGGCGCGAGCTTGAGCCGATGCCCGTTCCCTGCCCTCACACATCAATATTCCCCGCCCTCAACGCATTCGTCTCAATAAAGTCCCGCCGCGGCTCCACCTCATCCCCCATCAGCATCGTGAACACCCGGTCCGCCTCGATCGCGTCCTCGATCTGCACGCGCAGCAGGCGGCGCACTTCGGGGTCCATCGTCGTTTCCCACAGCTGTTCGGGGTTCATCTCGCCCAGGCCCTTGTAGCGCTGGCGGCTGGTGGTGCGTTCGGCTTCCTTGATGAGCCAGGCCATGGCCTGGCGGAAGTCGCCCACTTTCTCTTCGCGCTGGCGTTCGCCTTCGCCGCGCAGCACCTTGGCGCCTTCGCCGAGCAGGCCGCGGAAGGTGTGGGCGGCTTCGGCCAGGGCGGCGTAGTCGGCGCCGTGCACGAAGTCCTGCGTGATGATGCTGCTCTTGATGTTGCCGTGGTGGCGGCGGCTGATGCGCAGGATGGGCTTGTCGGTGCGGGCGTCGAATTCGCCGGCCACTTCGGCGGGCACGCCGGTGGTGGTGAGTTCGCGCAGCTTGGCCTGCAGGGCGACGGCGCTGGCTTCGGCGTCTTCCACGGTGTCGAGGTTGAGCGCGACGCCGTCGGCGATCGCGCGCAGGGCCTCGCGGTCCATGAAGGCGGAGAGGCGTTCGATGACGGCCTCGGCCACCTGGTGCTTCTGCGCCAGCGTGCCGAGGGTTTCACCCTCGAGCGTGCGGGCCTGTTCGCCGCCGGTGGTCACGCTGGCGTCGCGCAGGGCCACGCGCAGCAGGAAGGTGTCGAGCGCGGGGCCGTCCTTCAGGTAAAGCTCTTCCTTGCCGTTCTTCACCTTGTAGAGCGGCGGCTGGGCGATGTAGATGTGGCCGCGCTCGACCAGCTCGGGCATCTGGCGGTAGAAGAAGGTCAGCAGCAGGGTGCGGATGTGCGCGCCGTCCACGTCGGCATCGGTCATGATGATGATGCGGTGGTAGCGCAGCTTGTCGACGTTGAAATCGTCCGCGCCGCTCTTGCCGGAGCCGGTGCCGTCGACACTCGCCTTGCCGATGCCGGTGCCCAGGGCGGTGATGAGCGTCAGGATTTCGTTGGAGGTGAGCAGTTTCTCGTAGCGCGCCTTCTCCACGTTCAGGATCTTGCCGCGCAGCGGCAGGATGGCCTGGAACTTCCGGTCGCGGCCCTGCTTGGCGGAGCCGCCGGCGGAGTCGCCCTCGACGATGTAGATCTCGCACAGCGCCGGGTCTTTCTCCTGGCAATCGGCGAGCTTGCCGGGCAGGCCCATGCCGTCGAGCACGCCCTTGCGGCGCGTCATCTCGCGGGCCTTGCGGGCGGCCTCGCGTGCGCGGGCGGCCTCGATGATCTTGCCGCAGAGGATCTTCGCGTCGTTGGGGCGCTCTTCCAGGTAGTCGGTCAGCGTCTTGGCGACGATGTCCTCCACGGGCGCGCGCACTTCGCTGGAGACGAGCTTGTCCTTGGTCTGGCTGCTGAACTTGGGCTCGGGCACCTTCACGGACAGCACACAGCACAGGCCTTCGCGCATGTCGTCGCCGCTCACCTCGACCTTGGCCTTCTTGGCCAGCTCCTGCTGCTCGATGTACTTGCCGATCACGCGCGTCATGGCGGCGCGCAGGCCGGTCAGGTGGGTGCCGCCGTCGCGCTGCGGGATGTTGTTGGTGAAGCAGAGCACCTGCTCGCTGTAGCCGTCGTTCCACTGCATGGCCACTTCGACGCCGATCTCGGTGCCGGGAATGCCGCCGTAGGTTTCTGCCGGGCGGCTGCCCGTGGCGTGGAAGGCGGTGGGGTGCAGCACCTTCTTGCTGGCGTTGATGAAGTCGACGAAGCCCTTGACGCCGCCGGCGCCGGAGAAGTCGTCTTCCTTGCCCGTGCGCTCGTCCTTCAAGCGGATGCGCACGCCGTTGTTCAGGAACGAGAGCTCGCGCAGTCGCTTGGCGAGAATCTCGTAGTGGAAGTCGTTGTTCTCCTTGAAGATCTCGGTGTCGGGCAGGAAGTGCACTTCCGTGCCGCGCTTGTCGGTCTCGCCGGTCACGCGCATGGGCGAGATTTCGACGCCGTTCACCGTCTCCAGGAGGCGGTTCTGCACGAAGCCCTGGCTGAATTCCAGCACGTGCACCTTGCCGTCGCGGCGCACCGTCAGGCGCAGCATCTTGCTGAGCGCGTTCACGCAGCTCACGCCCACGCCGTGCAGGCCGCCCGAGACCTTGTAGCTGTTCTGGTTGAACTTGCCGCCCGCGTGCAGTTCGGTGAGCGCGATCTCGGCGGCGGAGCGCTTGGGCTCGTGCTTGTCGTCCATCTTCACGCCGGTGGGAATGCCGCGGCCGTTGTCGGTGACGCTGATCGAGTTGTCGGAGTGGATGGTGACGACGATGTCGTCGCAGTGGCCGGCCAGCGCCTCGTCGATGGAGTTGTCCACCACTTCGAAGACGAGGTGGTGCAGGCCCGTGCCGTCCGACGTGTCGCCGATGTACATCCCGGGGCGCTTGCGCACGGCCTCCAGGCCTTCCAGGATCTGGATCGCGCCTTCGCCGTACCCTTCGCTGGCGCCGGCCTGCCGGGTGTCGATCTTGTGCGTGGGCTGCGCGTCGCCCGCGACGTTCTCGGAGGGCTCGGGCAATTGGTTCTCAGCGGTCATGGATGGGTAGCCTCGGGTCCGGTGACGCCGCGGTGCGGCGTCCGATGGGGTCAAAAGAGATCAGGGGGCGGCGCGTCAGATGCGCATCGGCATCACGACGTACTTGAAGCTCTCGTTGTCGGGGATGGTCATCAGCGCGGAGCTGTTGCCGTCGGAGAGGTCCACGCGCACCATGTCCTGGCCCATGTTCGCGAGCGCGTCGATGAGGTAGGTGACGTTGAAGCCGATCTCGATGGTGTCGCCGCCGTAGTCGATGTCGAGCTCGTCGACGGCCTCTTCCTGCTCGGCGTTGTTGGACGCCACGCGCAGGGTGCCGGGTTCGATGTTCAGGCGCACGCCCTTGAACTTGTCGCTGGTCATGATGGCGGTGCGCTGCAGGCTGGCCAGCAGCGGCGCGCGGCCCAGGGTGACGCTGTTCTTGTGGCCCTTGGGGATCACGCGGTTGTAGTCGGGGAACTTGCCCTCGACCAGCTTCGTGACGAACTCCATGCCGCCGAAGGTGAATTTCGCCTGGTTGTTGGCGAACTGCATCTCGATGTGGGGCTGGTTCTCGCCGCCGGCGTCCGACAGCAGGCGCTGCAGCTCCAGCACGGTCTTGCGCGGCAGGATGACTTCCTGCTTGGGCACTTCCACGTCCAGCGTGGCGCTCGCGAAGGCGAGGCGGTGGCCGTCGGTGGCGACCAGGCTCAGCGTGTTGCCCTCGGCCACGAACAGGATGCCGTTCAGGTAGTAGCGGATGTCCTGCACCGCCATGGCGAACGAGACCTGGCCGAGCAGGTCCTTGAGCACCTTCTGCGGCACGCTGAACGCGGGGCCGAAGGCGGCGGATTCCTGCACCAGCGGGAAGTCCTCGGCCGGCAGCGACTGCAGCGTGAAGCGGCTCTTGCCGCCCTTGAGCACCAGCTTGGACTGCTGCGATTCCAGGCTCACCGTCTGGTCGGCGGGCATGGTCTTGAGGATGTCGATCAGCTTGCGCGCGCCCACCGTGGTGGTGAAGTCGCCCGTGTCGCCGCCGAGTTCGGCGGTGGTGCGGATCTGGATCTCCAGATCGCTCGTGGTGAGCTGCAGCGCGTTGCCCGTCTTGCGGATCAGCACGTTGGCCAGGATGGGCAGCGTGTGGCGGCGCTCGACGATGCCGGCGACCGATTGCAGTACCGCGAGAACCTTGTCTTGTGTTGCCTTCAGGACGATCATGTCTTCAACCCCTAGTGATTTGTGCGACGGTGCCGGGCCGCCCGGCGGCCGCGGGGAAACGGCCTGCGCGGGCCTTCCCCGGCCAACCTGGCATTTTGCCCGGGAACCGGGTCGTTTCCTGGGCGCGGGCGGGTGTCACCGTGGTCTTGTGGTGGCGGGCCGCGTCAGCCCTTGAGCGTCTGCTCCAGCACGTGCAGCTGCTGGTTCAGTTCCGTGAGCTGCTGGCGCTCGGCCGCGATCTTGCGCACCGCGTGCAGCACCGTCGTGTGGTCGCGCCCGCCGAACAGCTCGCCGATCTCGGGCAGGCTCTTCTGCGTGAGTTCCTTGGCGAGGTACATGGCGATCTGGCGCGGCCGGGCGATGGAGGCCGGGCGCTTCTTGCTGTACATGTCCGCCACCTTGATCTTGTAGTAATCGGCGACGGTCTTCTGGATGTTCTCCACGCTGATCTGCCGGTTCTGGATCGACAGCAGATCGCGCAGCGCCTCGCGGGCGAGCTGGATGGAGACTTCCTTCTGGTTGAAGCGCGAATAGGCCAGGATCTTGCGCAGCGCGCCTTCGAGCTCGCGCACGTTGGAGCGCACGTTCTTGGCCACGAAGAAGGCGACTTCCTCGGGCATCTCGGCGCTTTCGGCGCGGGCCTTGTTGATCAGGATGGCCACGCGCATTTCCAGCTCGGGCGGCTCGATGGTGACGGTGAGGCCGGAGTCGAAACGCGAGACGAGCCGCTCGTGGATGTTCGCGAGGCCCTTCGGGTACGTGTCCGAGGTCATCACGATGTGGCTCTTCTTGGCCAGCAGCGCCTCGAAGGCGTTGAAGAACTCCTCCTGCGTGCGGTCCTTGTTGGCGAAGAACTGCACGTCGTCGATCAGCAGCAGATCGAGCGAGTGGTAGTGCGCCTTGAACTCGTCGAAGGTGCGGCGCTGGTAGGCCTTAACCACATCCGAGACGAACTGCTCGGCATGGATGTAGAGAACTTTCGCGTCGGGCTTGTCCTGCAGCAGGCGGTTGCCCACCGCGTGCACCAGGTGGGTCTTGCCCAGGCCCACGCCGCCGTAGATGAAGAGCGGGTTGTAGAGGTGCCCGGGCGAGCCCGCGACGTGCATCGCGGCCGAGCGCGCCATGCGGTTGGCCGTACCCTCCACCAGGGTCTCGAACGTGAGCGCCGGGTTGAGGCGCGAGCGGAACGGCACGGCCGTGGGCTCGTCCGACGGGGTGGCGCCGATGGGGGTCTCGGATGGGGCGGCCGGTTGGGGTGCGGCGGGGCGGACCACCGTGCGGGCCACGGTTTCCCGCTGAGCGAGCGCTAACTCCAGCGTGACCGGCTGGCCGTACAGGCCCTCCAGCAGGGCGGTGATGCGGCCGGCGTACTGGGCGCGGATCCAGTCGAGCTTGAAGCGGTTGGCCACCAGCAGGGTGACCTTGGAGAAATCGGGAGCGACCTGGGCGACGAGCGGCTTGATCCAGGTGTTGAACTGCTGCTCGGGCAGGTCTTGTGCGAGCTGTTCTGCGCAGGCCTGCCAGAGCCCCTGGCCGGGATCGGCGCCGGTGTCGAGGTCGGGGCTGCGGGAGGGTTCCTCGGTCATGAAGGCGGTTTTTTGTTGTGGATAGGAGGAACGGATCAGGGCCTGGGATTGTAGCTTTTCAAGGGGTTATCCACAAGCTGGGCAGGGCCCGCCGGGGTCTGCTATAACCCCGCCGCAGTGCCTGAGCATTGCCACCTGGCAGGAAGCCTGTGATAATCGCCGGTTTCCCTGAATGCGTTCAGGGCGATGAAGCCCGGGCGGCTTCCTGGCCATGCTGGCATGGCCGGGCGGCGCGTGCGGCTCGCGCGGTCCTTCGGTGGTCCGCGCAACGGGCACGGCCGATCGCAGCCGTGCCTGCCAAACCCCAAGAACCTTCGAGGATCGATCATGAAACGTACCTACCAGCCTTCCAAGACGCGCCGTGCGCGCACCCACGGTTTCCTCGTGCGCATGAAGACGCGCGGCGGCCGTGCCGTCATCAACGCACGCCGCGCCAAGGGCCGCAAGCGCCTGGCCGTCTGATACGGCTCCCCGACCGGAGGGCGCGCTGCATTGCGACGCCCTGCCATCCGGCCGCGCCACGGCACCGCCCGTGGATCGCAGACGGCTGGCCCTTGCTTGCCGGTCGCGGTTCCGTATGAGGCCGCCGCGGTGTCCGGCCCGGTCCTCCGGGAGTGGTGGTTCCATGCATCGGCTCAAGACCCGCCCGCAGTTCCAGGCCGCCATGGCCGGGGGAACCGTTTCCCGGACGGCGCACTTCGCGCTGCACCGCCTGCGCCTCGGCGCGGGTGCGTCCGCCAGCCCTGCTGCCACCGCCATCACGCCCGACACCCGATCTCCGGGGCCCGGCGCCCTGCCTCCACGGCAGGGCCCGCAGGCCCTTTTCGGCGTTCCCGGCTCCGGCGACGGTGCCGGCGAGCCCTGGCTGGGCGCGATGGTGCCCAAGCGCTGGGCGCGCCGCGCGGTGACGCGCAACACCATCAAGCGGCAGATCTACGCGGTGGCCCCCGGCTTCGCCGCGGAGCTCGGCACGGCCGCCCACGTGGTGCGCCTGCGCGCCGGGTTCGATCGCAAGCAGTTCCCGAGCGCCACCTCCGACGCGCTCCGGCAGGCCGTGCGTGCCGAGCTGCTGCAGCTCTTCGCGCAGGCCGTGCGCCGGCCCGGCGGCCACAAGCCCCCGGCGGCGAAGGCCGCTGCAGGGGCCGACGCGTCCGCTGCAGCGCTGCCCCTCGCGGAAGCGGCCCGTCCGTGATGCGCGCGCTGCTCATGGCGCTGGTGCGCGGCTACCGTTTCTTCCTGAGCCCCTGGCTCGGGGCATCCTGCCGTTTCGAGCCCACCTGCTCCGCCTATGCGCTGCAGGCGCTGGAGCGGCACGGTGCCGCGGCCGGCAGCTACCTCACCGTGCGGCGGATCGCCCGCTGCCATCCCTGGTGCGACGGCGGCCACGATCCCGTGCCCGCCGAAGCGCCGCGCGCGATGCGGATGTTTTCGCGGCTGACATCCCGGCCTCCGGAGGCCTCCTCCGTGGCCGGGACCCCCACCCCTTCCTCTCCAAAGAAGTCTTCATGAACGACATTCGCCGTACCATCCTGTGGGTGATATTTGGCTTTTCCATGGTTCTGCTGTGGGACAAGTGGCAAGTGCACAACGGCCACAAGGCCACGTTCTTCCCGTCGCCCGAGCCGGTGGCCACGGCGCCTGCCGCCGCCGGCGGCGCAAGCGCCCCGGGCAGCGTGCCCGCGCCGAGCGCCGCGCCCACGGCCGGTGCGCAACCGCTGCCAGGTGCCGCGGTGCCCACGCCCGTGGGTACCAGCAACGCCCCGCGCGAGCGCGTCACCGTCACCACCGACGTGCTGCGCGTCACCTTCGACAGCGAAGGCGGCACGGTCACGCACGGCGACCTGCTGGGCTACCCCGACATGGCCGACAAGTCGCGCCCGTTCACGCTGCTGGACGACAGCACGCAGCGCGTCTACGTGGCGCAGACGGGCCTGATCGGCGGCGCGAACTATCCCACGCACAAGACGCCGATGACCGTGGTGCCGGGCAACCGCACGCTGCAGGACGGCCAGAACGACATCAGCATCCGCTTCGAGTCGCCCGACCTCGGCGGCGTGAAGCTGGTCAAGACCTGGACGCTCAAGCGCGGTGCCTACGACATCGCCGTGAAGCACGAAGTGGTGAACACCGGCACCGCCCCGGTGTCGCCCCAGCTCTACATGCAGCTCGTGCGCGACGGCAACAAGCCGCCCGGAGAGTCGTCGTTCTACTCCACCTTCACCGGCCCGGCGGTCTATACCGAGGCCAAGAAGTACCACAAGGTCGACTTCAAGGACATCGAAAGCGGCAAGGCCGAGATCGACAAGTCGTCGCCCAACGGCTACGTGGCCATGGTGCAGCACTATTTCGCCACGGCCTGGCTGCTGGCCGACGGCATCCAGCGCGAGATGTTCGTGCGCAAGGTGGACACCAACCTCTATGCGGTGGGCATGATCACCTCGCTCGGCGAGATCGCTCCCGGCCAGACGAAGGCGCTGGATTCGCGCCTGTTCGCGGGCCCGCAGATCGAGACCATGATGGAGAAGCTGACGCCCGGCCTGGAGCTGGTGAAGGACTACGGCTGGCTGACCATCCTGTCCAAGCCGCTCTACTGGCTGCTCGACCAGCTGCACAAGATCCTGAGCAACTGGGGCTGGTCGATCGTGGCGCTGGTGCTGCTGCTCAAGATCGCGTTCTACTGGCTCAACGCCAAGGCATATGCCTCGATGGCCAAGATGAAGGCCATCAACCCCAAGATCATGGAGATGCGCGAGCGCCTGAAGGACAAGCCGCAGCAGATGCAGCAGGAGATGATGCGCATCTACCGCGAGGAGAAGGTCAACCCGATGGGCGGCTGCTTCCCCATCATGATCCAGATCCCGGTGTTCATCGCGCTCTACTGGGTGCTGCTGTCGAGCGTGGAGATGCGCAACGCGCCCTGGATCGGCTGGATCCGCGATCTCTCTTCGCCCGACCCGTTCTTCATCCTGCCCCTGCTGATGACGGCCAGCTCGCTGCTGCAGACCGCGCTCAACCCCGCGCCGCCGGACCCGATGCAGGCCAAGATGATGTGGTTCATGCCGCTGATCTTCAGCGTGATGTTCTTCTTCTTCCCGGCCGGCCTGGTGCTGTACTGGCTGACGAACAACATCCTGTCGATCGCTCAGCAGTGGATCATCAATAAGCGGATGGGCGTTCCGCCCCAGTTCAATCTGCCGAAGTTCCGCTGACACGGGCCTTCTGGCGTCGTTGCCGCATCTTGTCGTACGGCTTGTACTGCCTGCGATGCGGCGCCTAGCCAGAACCGCTTCGCTGGCCCGTGTGCCACGACCCTGCTCCAGGATGGTGCGCCGCCCGCGCGGCGCGCCATCCGGGCAATCCCCAACGGCCGCCCTCGGGCGGCCGCTGTTTTTTCGGTACGTTCATTGCTAGGCTCTCCGGTTCCTGACTGAACCCTTTTTCCCTGGAGGCTTGGCCGATGAAGCAGCGTTTGAAATTTTCCCTGGGCGTGGTGGCTGTCGCCGTGTTCATGGCCACCGGTTCCGCCAGCGCGGCCACCCTGCGCTGGGCCGGCGCGAACGACATCCTGACGGTGGACCCGCACGCGCAGAACCACCAGACCACGCACGCGTTCCTGCAGCAGGTGTACGAGAGCCTGGTGCGCTACGACAAGAACTACCAGATCCAGCCGGCGCTGGCCACCAAGTGGACGCAGATCTCGCCCACGCAGGTGCGCTTCGAACTGCGCAAAGGCGTCAAATTCCACGACGGCGCGCCGTTCACCGCCGATGACGTGGTCTTCTCCATCACCCGCGTGATGACGCCGCCGTCGAACATGATCTCGTCCGTGCAGAGCGTGAAGGAGGTCAAGAAGGTGGACGACTTCACCGTGGACCTGATCCTCAAGGGCCCCAACCCGGTGCTGCTGCGCGAGCTGACCGAGGCGCGCATCATGAACAAGGCCTGGGCCGAGAAGAACAACTCGACCAAGGCGCAGGACTATGCGGGCAAGGAAGAGAACTTCGCCTCGCGCAATGCCAACGGCACCGGGCCCTTCATCATGGTCGGCTGGCAGCCCGACGTGAAGGTCACGATGACGAAGAACGATGCCTGGTGGGACAAGCCCACCGGCAACATCGACGAGGTCGTGTTCACGCCGATCAAGTCGGCCTCCACGCGTTCGGCCGCGCTCATCTCCGGCCAGGTCGATTTCGTCGTCGATCCGCCGCTGCAGGATCTGGCGCGCATGAAGGCCAGCCCCGACATCAAGCTGATCGAAGGCGCCGAGAACCGCACCATCTACCTGGGCCTGGACCAGTTCCGCGACGAGCTGCCCGGCGCCGGCACGCCCGGCAAGAACCCGCTCAAGGACAAGCGCGTGCGCCAAGCGCTCTACCAGGCGATCGACTCGGCCGGCATCCACAGCCGCACGATGCGCAACCTGTCGGTGCCCGCCGGGACCATGGTGGCGCCGATGGTGAACGGCTGGAGCAAGAGCCTGGACGAGCGCGCCGCCAAGTACGACGTCGAGGCCGCGAAGAAGCTGCTGTCCGATGCCGGCTACCCCAACGGCTTCTCGATCAAGCTCGACTGCCCGAACGACCGCTACGTGAACGACGAGGCGATCTGCCAGGCCGTGACGGCCATGTGGACGCGCATCGGCGTGAAGACCACGCTGCAGACGGCGCCGATGTCGCAGTTCGTCACCCGCGTGATGAACAGCGACGTGAATGCCTATCTGTTCGGCTGGGGCGTGGCCACGTTCGACGCGCTCTATTCGCTCGACTCGCTGATGTCCACCAAGGACGGCAAGACGGCCGCGGGCGTCTACAACGGCGGCCGCTTCAGCGACGCCAAGCTCGACGGCATGATCGGCCAGATCAAGGTGGAGATGGACGCGGCCAAGCGCGATGCGCTGATCGCCGATGCCCTGAAGCTGGTCAAGGACGAGTACTACTACCTGCCGATGCACCACCAGATCCGCCCCTGGGCGATGCGCAAGGGCGTGGAGACGCAGCACCGCGCGGACGACCGCCCGATGCCGACCTGGACCACCATCAAGTAAGCCGGGCCGGCGGGCCGCGGGAAGGCGCGCTTATCATGCGCGCCTTCCCTCTCATCCCATGCCGCCGCCGCGGCCGTTTCGCCCATGCTGCCCCGCCACACCGATCCCATCGCCGCCATCGCCACCGCACCGGGGCGGGGCGCCGTGGGCATCGTGCGCGTGTCGGGCCGGGGCCTCGGCCCGCTGGTGGAGGCGCTCTGCGGGCGCGCGCTGCGCCCGCGCGAGGCCACCTACCTGCCGTTCCGCGATGCCGCGGGCCAGGCCATCGACCAGGGACTGGCGCTCTACTTCCCCGCGCCGCACAGCTACACCGGCGAGGACGTGCTGGAGCTGCAGGCGCACGGCGGGCCCGTGGTGCTGCAATTGCTGCTGGCCCGCTGCCTGCAGGCCGCCGCCGAGGCGCAGGCGGCCACCGGCCGGCCGCGCCTGTCCGGCCTGCGGCTGGCGCGGCCCGGCGAGTTCACCGAGCGCGCCTTCCTGAACGACAAGATCGATCTCGCGCAGGCCGAGGCGATCGCCGATCTGATCGACGCCAGCACCGAGGCCGCGGCGCGCAGCGCCAGCCGCTCGCTGGCGGGCGCGTTCTCCGACGAGATCCACCGCCTGCGCGACGCGCTGGTGCACCTGCGCATGCTGGTGGAGGCCACGCTCGACTTCCCCGAAGAAGAGATCGACTTTCTGCGCAAGGCCGATGCCCATGGCCAGCTGGCGGCGCTGCAGCGCACGCTGGCGGAGGTGATGGGCCGCACGCGCCAGGGCGCGCTGCTGCGCGAGGGCATCAAGGTGGTGATCGCGGGCCAGCCCAACGCGGGCAAGAGTTCGCTGCTGAACGCGCTGGCGGGCGCGGAGCTGGCCATCGTCACGCCGATCGCCGGCACCACGCGCGACAAGGTGCAGCAGACCATCCAGATCGAGGGCGTGCCACTGCACGTGATCGACACGGCGGGCCTGCGCGAGAGCGACGACGAGGTCGAGCGCATCGGCATCGAGCGCGCCTGGCAGGAGATCGCGGCGGCCGATGCGGTGCTGTTCCTGCACGATCTCACGCGCGCGGGCGAGCCTGGCCACGACGCGGCCGACGCGGCGATCGCGGAACGGCTCGCGCACAAGGTGCCGGAGGCGGTGCCGGTCATCGACGTGTGGAACAAGAGCGACCGTGCCGTGGCCATGGATGCAGGCGGTGGCGAGAACGGCGGGGCCGCAGCAATGCCGGGGACGTCGCCCGCCGCGCATGCCGGCACCGCCGTGCGCCTGTCCGCGCGCACCGGCGAGGGGCTGGACGCCCTGCGCCGCGTGCTGCTGGACATCGCCGGCTGGCAATCCGCCGCCGAAGGCATCTACACGGCCCGCGCACGCCACGTCGAGGCGCTGCAGGCGGTGGATGCGCACCTGATGGAGGCGGCCGCGCAGCTGGCGGCCGAAGGGCCCGCGCTGGACCTGCTGGCCGAGGAGCTGCGCCTCGCGCAGCAGGCGCTGAACGCCATCACGGGCGAATTCACGTCCGACGACCTGCTGGGCGTGATCTTCTCGAGCTTCTGCATCGGAAAGTAGCGGCCGCGCCAGTGGTGGGGCGGTGGCATTCCGGCAGGCGGGCCGCGGTTGTAAAAAACGTAAGGCCGCCTTGTGCGTACCGCCCAGCGCGGCTACCGTGCCGCCACCATGAATGCCGTGCTGCCCGTCACCCCCACGTCCTCGTCCGCCGCCCGGGTGGATCTCGGCGGCCTTGTGCAGGCCGTGTCCCAGTCCGTGGCGGAAGACGGCCTGCTGAACCCGTTCACGCCCGAACAATGGGAGCTGCTGGCGGGCTACCTGCTGCCCATGCAGGTGGATGCGGGCCACACGCTGTTCACCCAGGGCGTGCAGGACCGCACGCTCTACTTCATCGAGAGCGGCAGCTGCAGCGTGCACTACGAAGACGAGAAGGGCCGGCTGCGGCTCGCCATCGTCGGCGCGGGATCGGTGGTGGGCGAAGGCGCGTTCTTCTCGCACCGTCCCCGCAGCGCCACGGTGCAGGCGGGCGCGCCGTCCCGGCTCTGGACGCTGACGGCGCTGCGGTTCTCGGAGCTGTCGAACCGCCAGCCGGCGGTGGCGCTGGCGCTGTCCATGGCGGCGGGGTCGGTGCTGGCGCGCCGCCTGGGCAACCGCCGGCGGCGTGTTGCGGCAACCTGACACCGGCTCGACAGTAAGCAGGGCTGCGCAGGCCTGCGGGGGCGCGAGGGGGGCAGCGCGGAAAGCCACGGCTACACTGATCGGCATTCGCCCGCACCATCGCAAGAAGGCCCCCGCATGTCGCTGTTCAGCTGGTTCTCCCGCAAGAAGACACCGTCCCGTCCGCACCCTGCGGCGGAGCCGACGGGCCTGCTGGATGCGGACGCCACCGTCCCGCTGATGGGCCGCGGCGGGCGGCCCGCAGCCCCGCCCGCGCCGGTGGAGCATGCCGCCAACCGCAAGAACGAGCGCATGGAGCGGCGTGAACTGCTCTACACCGTGGTGCGCGACGCGATGGTGCGCGCGAGCGTGCTGTCGGCCGGCTACAAGTTCAAGGTGCTGTCGCTGGACCAGCGCGGCCGCCAGTTCCTGGTGATGATCGATCTCGCGCGCGAGTACGGCGGCGAGACGATGCGCCTGAGCGAGATCGAGGCGCTCATCGCGCAGACCGCGAAGACGCGCTTCGACATCCTGGTCACGGCCGTCTACTGGCGCATCAGCGACCATGTGGCGGTCGGCGTGCCGGGGCGCACGGCACCGCATCCCGCGGCCGCAGTGCCGCACGCCGCAGCGGCGCACGGCCCCGTGCATCCGCCGCAGCAGCAACCGGCGCGTGCGCCGACCCAGGGGCACGCTGCCCCCGCGCCCGCGCAGGCACCGCTGCTGCCGCCGAACCCGGCACGCGCGGCAGCGCCGGAACCTGCGCCGCGCTCCCCGCGCAGTGCCCCCGCGATACCGGCACCGGTACCGGCTGTGGCCGCATCCGCACCTGCAGGCGCGCCCGGGCGGGGCTTCGAGCCGATCGAGGCCGACGAGGTCGCGGCGTTCCGCCGCGCGCTGGGCCATGCGGCGATCGCTCCCGGCACGCAGGTGCGCTCGGGCCCGCTGCTGCCCGCCCACGGCACGGGCTACGACGACGAGGAAACGTCCGGCCGCGACCGCGCCTCCTCGCCGGACCTGAGCAACACGCAGTACGGCGAGTTGCGCTGATCCTGCGGCCCGCGCTCAGTAGACGTCGCGGCGGTAGCGGCCGTCGGCGATGAGGGCCTCGACGCCTTCGTCGCCCAGCAGATCCGCCAGCACCCGGTCCACGCCGGCCGCCATGCCTTCGGCGCTGCCGCAGACGAACACGACGGCGCCGTCGTCCAGCCAGGCGCGCAGTTCCATCGCGTGCTCCCGCAGGGCATCCTGCACGTAGCGGTGCGGAGCGCCCGGGTCGCGCGAGAACACCCGATCGAGCCGCGGCAGGAAGCCCTGGGCCTGCCAGGCGCCGATTTCCGCGGCGCAGAGGCTGTCGGCCGCCCGCTGGCGCTCGCCGAACAGCAGCCAGTTGTTGCGCTGGCCGGCCCGGACGCGGGCGCGCAGGTGCGCACGCAGGCCTGCCAGACCGGAGCCGTTGCCGATGAAGAGGCAGGGGCGCCCGTCCGTGTCGTCCGGGCCGAAGCGCGGGTTCTCCACGAAGCGCAGCCACTGCACGCTGCCCTGCGGCGCATGCGCCGTGAGCCAGCCGGAAGCGATGCCCAGCCCCTGCGCATGGCGCTCCTGGCGCACCAGCAGCTGCAGCGCGCCGTCCTCGGGCAGCGAGGCGATGGAGTAGGTGCGCGGCGCCAGGGGCGTGAGCGCGTCGGCGCAGGCCTGCGGATGGCGGATGCCCGGCGGCAGCGGCAGGGTCGGCAGCACGCTGCGGGCCAGCACGTCGGCCAGCGGCGCCTGGCCGGCCGGGTGCCGCACCAGGGCCAGGCCGTCGAGTCCGCAGGCCTGCAGCCACGCGGCCACGGCTTCGGCCGGCTGCCGGGGCGCGATGTCCACCAGGGCGCCGGGTTGCCAGCGGGCCGTCGTGGCGGCCTCCGGCCCGGCGGGGCGCAGCGTGATTTCCACCAGGGGGCCGCCCAGGCTGCCGGGGTTCAGCAGGGTCCGTCCCTCCAGCCGCCAGGGTTCATGGCAGGCGAGCGCGGCGGGGGCTTCCGTTGCCGTTGGCGCGACCACCACGGGCCATGCCTGCACGCCGTCCAGCGCCGCCAGGGCCTCGTGCCAGCGCGCCAGGGCGGCCGGATCGCCGTCGTCCACCTCGATCAGCGGAAACAGCGGCTCGGCGCCCCAGCGGCGCAGCTCTGCATCCAGCGCATGGCCGAATCCGCAGAAGTGCGCGTAGTGCCGGTCGCCCAGCGCCAGCAGCGCATGGCGCACCGCCGCCAGCGGTGCCGTGCCGGCCGCCGGCCCCTGCTGCAGGGCGCGCATGAAGCGGCGCGCGGCATCGGGCGCCTCGCCCTCGCCGAAGCTGCTGGCCACCAGCAGCACGCGCGCATGGCCGGCCAGGTCGTGCGGCGCCAGATCCTGCAGCGGGCGCGCCTGGGCGGGCAGGCCCGCCCGCTGCAGCGCGGAGGCCGTCTGCAGGGCGAGGCGCTCGGCCGTTCCGGCCTGGCTGGCATAGGCCACGAGCAGCGTGCGTTCACCGGCGCGCGCATCCGCCGGGTTCGCCGGGTTCGCCAGGTGCGGGGCGATGGCCTCCGCCGCATGCCGTGCCGCATCGGCCGCGCGGCGCTGGCGCCTCCGGCCCAGGTACAGCATCCAGCCCGTCACCGCGAACAGCGGCAGCGCCAGGCTGGCCGCGGTGACCGCGATGCGGCCGGGCAGCCCGAAGTACGTGCCCAGGTGCAGCGGGTAGATGGTGGTGAGGGCGCGCGCGCCGGCACTGCGCTGGCCGTAGCGGTCGTCCGTGGTGATCGCGCCGTCGGCCATGTCGATCAGCATGCGGTGGCGGGCGCGGTCGTGCGGCGCATCGTGGTCGAGCCAGAGGATCTGCAGCGGCTGGTCCGCACGCTGCGGCAGGCGCAGCACGGCCGTCTTCCAGTCCGGCGCGCGTCCGGCGAACGCCTGCCAGGCCGGAGCGAGATCCGGGGCGGAGCCCGGCGCCGCGCCCGCCTTGGCGGTACCGGCAGGGGTGGCCGTGCCGCGGGCGCCGGGCGCCATCGCCGTGCGCGCCGGTCGCGGTTGCCCGGCCCAGCCGTCGACCGTATCGCGCACGGCATCGAAGGACCAGTAGAGCCCGGTGGCGGTGAGCACCACGTACACCACCAGGGCCCAGGTGCCGGCCACGGCATGCAGGCTCCAGAGGAAGGGCCGGCCCTTGAGCCGCGTGTCGAACGCCAGCCAGGTGCGCCAGCGCAGCGGGTTCCGGGGCCAGCGCAGGACCAGCCCCGACAGCGACAGGCCCAGCAGGCACAGGGCAAGCGTGCCGGCGGCGATGCGGCCCGGCTCGCGCGGCAGCAGCAGCCAGCGGTGCAGCGACTCGACCCACTCAAAGGCATCGTCGCCGCGCAGCGCCGGCTGCACCGCGCCGGTATAGGGATTCAGGTACACGGCTTCGCCGCGGCGCTCGCCCGCCCGGGCCGCGAAGCCGATGCGCGGCGCCGCGCCCGGTGCGGACTGCACGGTGACCGTGTTGATGCGGCGGCCGGCCGCGTCGCTGCGCGCGAGCGCCTCCACGAGCTGGGGCGGCGTCAATGCCGGGCCGGCCTGCGGCGCGACCTGCCGCACGCCGGGGTTGATCAGGTCCAGGATCTCTTCACGGAACGCCAGCAGCGCGCCCGACAGGCCGATGACGACGAGCACTGTTCCCGCCGTGATGCCGATGAACCAGTGGAGCTGGAAGAGGACGGCGCGCAGACCGGGCCACGCGAACGCCCGGCGCGGAAGGCCCGGAGCAACTGAAGGCGTGGGGACCGGCGGACGGACGGGCGCTGCGCGCGGCTGCGCGGGATCGATGGCCATGGAGGACGGGGGGCGGAAAGCGTGGCCAGGCCGGCGGAACATGCCACCGGTCCTGTGTTTTGAGAATGATTGTCATTCTACCGTCGAGCCCGCGGCACGCCCTGCGGTGCCGCGCCGCGGGCGGTCTTGCCAGAGCTCTCAGTGCCCCGCGAAATCCACCAGCGTGAAGAGCGGCAGCCCCGACGCCTTCAGCCGAGCAGAGCCGCCCAGCTCGGGCAGGTCGACGATGGCGGCGCCCTCGGTCACCGTGGCGCCCAGGCGCTCCAGCAGTTTGCGGCCGGCCATCATGGTGCCGCCCGTGGCGATCAGGTCGTCGATCAGCAGCACGCGGTCGCCGGGCTTCACGGCATCGGCATGCAGCTCGACCGTGGCGCTGCCGTACTCCAGCTCGTAGGTCTCCTCGACCGTGGTGAAGGGCAGTTTGCCCTTCTTGCGGATCGGCACGAACCCGACGTTGAGTTCGTAGGCCACGACGGCGCCCAGGATGAAGCCGCGCGCGTCCAGGCCCGCCACCACGTCGGGGCGCAGGGCCCGGTCCATGTAGCGGTGCACGAAGGCATCGATGAGCACGCGGAACACCTTCGGGTCCTGCAGCAGCGGGGTGATGTCGCGGAACTGCACGCCCGGCGCGGGCCAGTCGGGCACGGTGCGGATGTACTGGCGGAGGTAGTCGTTGACGCTGAGGTCTTGCATGGCGGGCGGGGAAGGAAAAGGGTGGGCACGGCGGGCGACGCGCGTGGGAAAAAGGGCGGCAGTGTAGTGCGCCGGCAGTGCATTGAGCGGCCCGCGAGCGGTGCGTTCCCGTGCGCAAGCGGGTCTGCGCGGCCGTGGCTCAGCCGCGCAGCAGCGCGTCTTCCGCCAGTGCCAGAGCGGTCGGGTGGCCGGAGATCACCAGCGTGTCGCCCTCGGCCAGCACGCTGTCGTCGGTGGGGGTGGAGCTGCGCCCGTCCTTGTGGCGCAGGTTCACCGCGCGCACGCCCATGGCGTGCAGCGGCAGCTCCGACAGCGGCCGGCCGATGGTGCCGGCGCCGGGCGGCAGCGTGACGGTGGCGAGGCGCTCCTGGTCGCGCTCGGAGGCGGTGTCGTCGTCGGCCCCGTGGAAGTAGCCGCGCAGCAGGTTGTAGCGGGCTTCGCGCTGGTCCTGCACCAGCCGCAGCACGCGCCGCATCGGCACGCCCACCAGCGCCAGCGCATGGCCCGCGAGCATGAGCGAGCCTTCGATGGCCTCGGGCACCACCTCGGTGGCGCCGGCCGCCTGCAGCTTGTCGAGGTAGAGGTCGTCCTGCGTGCGCACCACGACGGGCACCTGCGGCGCGTGCGAGCGGGTGTTGGCCAGCACCTTGAAGGTGGCCGGGATGTCCAGGTAGGTGACGGCCACGGCGCTCGCGCGCACCAGGCCCGCGGCCATCAGCGCCTGCAGCCGCGTGGCGTCGCCGTACACCACGGCATCGCCCGCCGCGGCGGCCTGCCGCACGCGGTCGGGGTCCAGGTCCAGCGCCATGTAGGGGATGTGCTCGCGCTCCAGCATGCGCGCCAGGTTCTGTCCGCAGCGGCCGTAGCCGCAGATCAGCACGTGGCCGCTGGTGTTGATCGCCTTGCGCGCGATGGTGGTCATCTGCAGCGACTGCTGCAGCCAGTCGCTGGCCACGAGCTTCATCACGATCGGGTTGCTGTACTGGATCAGGAACGGCGTGGCGAGCATGGACAGCACCATCGCGGCCAGCACCGGGTTCATGAGCGCGGGCTCGACCAGGCCGTGCTCCTGCGTGAGCGACAGCAGCACGAAGCCGAATTCGCCGGCCTGCGCGAGGTAGAGCCCGGTGCGCAGCGAGACGCCCGTCGTCGCGCCCATGCCGCGCGCCAGCAGCAGGATGACCCCGGCCTTGAGCAGCAGCGGCACGGTCAGCAGCAGCAGCACCAGGGCCCAGCGCTCCAGCAGGATGTGCCAGTCGAGCATCATGCCCACGGTGATGAAGAAGAGCCCCAGCAGCACGTCGTGGAAGGGGCGGATGTCCGTGCCCACCTGGTGCCGGTATTCCGTCTCGGACACCAGCACGCCCGCGATGAAGGCCCCCAGCGCCAGCGACAGCCCGGCCAGCTCGGTCAGCCAGGCGAGGCCCAGCGTGATCAGCAGCAGGTTCAGCATGAAGAGTTCGTCGCTCTTGCGCCGCGCCACCAGGGTGAGCCACCAGCGCATCACGCGCTGACCGCCCACCAGCAGCACGCCGACGAGCACGGTGGCCTTGAGCAGCGCGAGTCCCAGCGCCACCAGCAGCCGCTCGGGCGAGGAGCCCAGCGCGGGAATCAGCACCAGCAGCGGCACCACCGCCAGATCCTGGAACAGCAGCACGCCCAGCACGCGGCGGCCATGCTCGCTCTCCAGCTCGGCGCGCTCGCTCATCAGCTTGACCACGATGGCCGTGCTGCTCATGACCAGGGTGCCGCCCAGCGCCAGCGCGGTCTGCCAGCCCATGCGCCACAGCCCGCCCACGAAATGCGACAGCAGCAGCATGCCCGCCATGCCGGCCGTGAGGGTGAGCACGACCTGCAGCAGCCCCAGCCCGAACACGAAGCGCCGCATGGCCCGCAGCTTCGACAGGCTGAACTCCAGCCCGATCGAGAACATCAGGAACACCACCCCGAATTCCCCGAGGTGGCGCACGCCCTCGGAGTTCTGGGTGAGAGCGAGCGCGTGGGGGCCGATCAGGATGCCTGCGGCCAGGTAGCCGAGCATCGGCGGCAGCTTGAGGCTGCGGCAGGCCACCACGCCGAGCACGGCGGCGAGCAGGTAGAGCAGCGTCAGGGCGAGGGAGGACATGCCCGATGCTAGCCGAGCGCGGCCGGCCCACGGTGGCCCGCCGTCATGCTTTCCGATGCGCCGCGGCGGCGCCCGGAACGTTCCCAGGGGTTTCGGGTGCGGGGGCCGGCGGCCCGGGGCCTGCCGCATAGAATCCGCGGATGCTTTCCGCCTCTCCCGCGGCGGGGCCGGCCCCGGTGCCGCCCGCGCTTTTTTCCGCCGAGCGGGCCCTGCGCCTGGCCCGTGACACCTTCGAGACCGAAGCCGCCGCGCTCACGGGGCTCGCCGCGCGCGTGGGCGATGCCTTCGCGCAGACCGTGCAGCGCGTGCTCGCCACCACCGGGCGCGTGGTGGTGATGGGCATGGGCAAGAGCGGCCACGTGGGCCGCAAGATCGCCGCCACCCTGGCCTCCACCGGCACGCCGGCGTTCTTCGTGCACCCTGCCGAGGCCAGCCATGGCGACCTGGGCATGGTGACGGCCGGCGACCTGGTCCTGGCGATCTCCAACAGCGGCGAGAGCGGCGAACTCACCGTGCTGCTGCCGGTGCTGCGGCGCCTGGGCGTGCCGATGGTGGCCATGACGGGCGGGCTGCAGTCCACCCTGGCGCGCCATGCCGACCTGGTGCTCGACTGCAGCGTGGAGCGCGAGGCCTGCCCGCTCAACCTGGCGCCCACGGCCAGCACCACCGCCCAATTGGCCATGGGCGACGCGCTGGCGGTGGCGCTGCTGGATGCGCGCGGCTTCCGCTCCGAGGACTTCGCGCGCTCGCACCCCGGCGGCGCGCTCGGCCGCAAGCTGCTGACCCTCGTGAGCGATGTGATGCGCGCCGGCGCCGAGGTGCCGCGCGTGCTGCCCGAAGCCTCGTTCAGCGAACTGATGCGCGAGATGAGCGCCAAGCGGCTCGGGGCCTCGGCCATCGCCGACGCGCAGGGCCGCATCCTGGGCATCTTCACCGATGGCGACCTGCGCCGCCGCATCGAGGCGGGCGACGCACTGCGCGGCGTGTCGGCCGGCGACGTCATGCATGCCGGCCCGCGCACCATCGCGCCCGACGCGCTCGCGGTCGACGCCGCCGAGATGATGGAGCGCCATGCCATCACCAGCGTGCTCGTCGCGGGACCGGACGGCATGCTCCTGGGGGTGGTGCACATCGGCGACCTGATGCGCGCGAAAGTCATCTGATGACCGGCACGGCACGTTCCACCCCCACCCATTCCGCCGCCCCGCAGGATGCCGCCGCCCCAATGGCGCCCCTTCGGCCGTCGCTGCAGTTCGACCCCGCGCTGCTGCTGCGCGCGCAGGACGTGCGCGTCGCCTTCTTCGACGTCGACGGCGTGCTCACCGACGGCGGGCTCTATTTCTCCGAAACGGGCGAGACGCTCAAGCGCTTCCATACCCTGGACGGGCACGGCATCAAGCTGCTGCAGAAGGCCGGCATCGTGCCCGCGGTGGTCACGGGGCGCGATGCGCCCGCGCTGCGCCTGCGGCTGCAGGCCCTGGGCGTGGTGCACGCCCGCTTCGGCACCGAGGACAAGCGCCCCGCGGCCGAGGCCATCCTGGCCGAACTGGGGCTCGGCTGGCACCAGGCGGCCGCCATGGGCGACGACTGGCCCGATCTGCCGGTGATGCGCCGCTGCGCGCTGGCCTGCGCGCCGTTCCATGCGCACGCCGAAGCCCGGGCCGTGGCCCACCACGTCACCACCGCCCCTGGCGGCAATGGTGCCGCGCGCGAATTCTGCGATCTGCTGCTGGTGGCCTCCGGCCGCTATGCGGCGCTGCTGGAGGCGTACGCCGCATGACGCTGATGGGACGCGCGCGCCAGGCGTGGGAGCGTATCTCCCTGTACCTGCCGGTGGTGCTCATGGGCCTGATGGCGCTCAGCACCTGGTGGCTGGTGCGCAATGCCCCCAAGCCGCTGCGCCCGGCGCAGGTGGTGGCGCCCACGCACGAGCCCGACTATTTCATGCGCGGCTTCTCGGTGAAAAGCTTCGACGCCAACGGCCGGCTGCAGAGCGAGATCCGCGGCGACGTCGCGCGGCACTATCCCGACACCGACACGCTGGAGATCGACAAGGCCCACATGCGCTCGATGGCACCGGACGGCCGTGTCACGGTGGCCACGGCCAACCGGGCGCTGACCAATTCCGACGGCTCCGAGGTGCAGCTCTTCGGCAACGCGGTCGTCACGCGCGAGCCGCTGAAGCGGCCGGGGCGCGAGCCCCTGCCGCGGCTGCAGTTCAAGGGAGAGTTCCTGCATGCGTGGCTCAACAGCGAACGCGTGAGCTCCAACCAGCCGGTCACGCTGACGCGCGGCAACGACCAGTTCACCGCGGACAGCATGGACTACGACAACCTCGACCAGATCATGCAGATGCGCGGCCGGGTGCGCGGTTCGCTCATACCGCCCGCGCGCTGACCGGCACCCCCGTCTTCATCCCGATCCCTCTCCTCACGCAAAGGCCGCCCGCCATGCCACCACGCCCCCTGGTCTTCATCACCGGCGCGTCCAGCGGCATCGGCCAGGCGCTCGCGCTGCGCTACCACCGTGACGGCTACCGGCTGGCCCTGGTGGCACGGCGCACGGCGGACATCCAGGCCTGGGCGCAGGCCGGCGGGCTGGGCGCGGACGACTTCCGCATCTACGGTGCGGATGTCTCGCGGCCGGACGACATCGTCGCGGCGGGCGCGGCCTGCATCGCGGAGCAGGGCGTGCCTCATGTGGTGATCGCCAACGCCGGCATCAGCGTGGGCATGGACACCGCCGAGCGGAGCGACCTCGACGTGATGGCGCAGACGTTCGCCACCAACAACCTGGGCATGGCGGCCACCTTCCATCCGTTCATCGCGTCCATGGTGCAGCGCGGCAGCGGCACGCTGGTGGGGATCGGCAGCGTGGCCGGCATCCGCGGGCTGCCGGGGCACGGCGCCTATTGCGCGAGCAAGGCCGCCACCATCAGCTATTGCGAGAGCCTGCGGGGCGAGCTGCGCGCCAGCGGCGTGCGCGTGGTGACGATCTGCCCGGGCTACATCGACACGCCGCTCACGCGGCAGAACCGCTATGCCATGCCCTTCCTCATGCAGCCCGGCGATTTCGCGGACAAGGCCCATGCGGCCATCGCTGCCGGGGCCAGCTACCGCGTGATCCCCTGGCAGATGGGCGTGGTGGCCAAGCTGCTGCGCGCACTGCCCAACGCCTGGTTCGACCGCCTGCTGGCCGGGCGTCCGCGCAAGCACCGGCGCGGCGCCGCGGAGGGCGGGGCCGGGCGCGGGTGAAGCAGGGAGCGACAAGAGAAGAAAAAGAAAAGGCCCCCGTTGGGAGCCTTTGCTGGGAACCCGGCAGATGTCGCTCTGCCGGTTCCGCGGTCGCCGTGCGGCCGATCAGTAGCCGCCGTTGCCGCCACCACCGTTGCCGTAGCCGCCGCGGCCACCACCGCCGCCGCCATTGCGGGCGCCGGAGCCGTAGGGGCTGCGGAAGCCGCCGTCGCCGCGGCCGCCGTATCCACCGCCGCCGCCGCCACCGTCACGGCCACCACCGTAGCCGCCGCCGCCGCCGCCGTCGCCACGGCCACCGCCGTAACCACCACCACCGCCGCCACCGTAGCCACCGCCACCGCTGCGGCCACCGCCGCCGTAGCCGCCGCCACCACCACCACCGCCGCCGAAGCCGCCACCGCTGCGGGGCGGACGCGCTTCCATCGGACGGGCTTCGTTCACGACGATGCTGCGGCCACCCAGGGACTGGCCGTTCATGCCTTCGATGGCGGCCTGCGCCTCCGGGTCACTGGCCATCTCGACGAAGCCGAAGCCCTTCGAGCGGCCGGTGTCGCGCTCCATCATCACCTTTGCGCTGGTCACGGCGCCGAACTGGGAGAAAGCCTGCTCCAGATCGCTGTCGCGCACGGAGTACGGCAGGTTGCCGACGTACAGTTTGTTGCCCATCACGGGACTCCTCAAAAACACATGGAAAAAGCGATGGAGTCCCGAAAACGCAGCCGGACGGTCGCAAAGAGCCCCTGCGCGCGAAACTGACGGATCCCCGCAATGCAACGCGAAAAAAAGATTTTTCGCCGAAGCATTATGGGCCATAAGTGGGGGGGGAGATCAAGCGTTCCCAAGCGTCCGTTTGTAGCTCGCATGAATAAAAAAAGGGTCCCGAGGGACCCTTTTTTGTATCTTTTGGCAACCAGGTGGTCGCCGGCCGATCAGTAGCCGCGGCCGCCGCCGTAGCCGCCGCCGCCATTGCCACCACCGTAGCCGCCGCCGCCACCGCTGCGGCCACCGCCGCCGTAGCCGCCGCCACCATTGCCGCCACCGAAACCACCGCTGCGGGGGGGGCGGGCTTCCATCGGACGGGCTTCGTTCACGACCAGGTCGCGGCCGCCGAAGTTCTGGCCGTGCGCGCCCTGGATGGCGGCTTGCGCCTCGGCATCGCTGCCCATTTCGACGAAGCCGAAGCCCTTCGAACGGCCGGTGTCACGTTCCATCATGACCTTGGCGCTGGAGACGGAACCGTACTGGCTGAACGTCTGTTGCAGGTCTTCATCGCGGAAGGAATAGGGCAGGTTGCCCACGTAGAGTTTGTTGCCCATGAAGGACTCCTAAAAAAAACATGAAAACGCGATGGAGCCCGACGCAACCAGCAAACCTGTGACGATCTCAGAGACGCGAAACCGACAATCACCGCAACTGCATTCCTGCAAGCAGAAAAGCAAGACCATTATCAACCATGTGATCCGGATCGGCGCAAGGAAATTGGCGTGCCTGCAACGTTCATTGTGGGTATTTACCCGCACTTTCCGGCGTCCGGGCCCGCTCCCGCGCACTACAATCGCGGCAGTCTCTGGGGAGTAGCCCGCCCGGCGCACCGCGCGCACGGGGGCATGCGTCAACAAACTTGGGCCTGCGCGGCCCATGGCGCATGCGGTTCGACCGAACTGGGCGAGACCATTGGCTGCGCACCGATCCACAGGCCGGAGTCGGGGCGCAGTCGATGCTGTCCGCTTTATCCGGCCGGATAAACCCCCACCCCATGGAAGCCTTCCTCGTATCCACGTCCATCGTCGCGCTCGCGGAAATGGGCGACAAGACCCAGCTCCTCTCGCTCGTGCTCGCGGCCCGCTTCCGCAAGCCCTGGCCCATCGTGCTGGGCATCCTCGCGGCCACCACCGCCAACCATGCGCTCGCCGGTGCCGTGGGCGCCTGGGTCACCACCGTCATCGGGCCGCAGATGCTGCGCTGGATCCTCGGCCTGTCGTTCATCGCGATGGCCGTGTGGATGCTGATCCCCGACAAGCTCGACGACGACGAAACCGGCGGCACCCCGCGCTTCGGCGTGTTCGGCACCACGCTGGTGGCGTTCTTCCTCGCCGAGATGGGCGACAAGACCCAGATCGCCACGGTGATGCTGGCCGCGCAGTACAGCGCGTACTTCTGGGTGGTGGCGGGCACCACGCTCGGCATGATGCTCGCCAACGCGCCCGTGGTCTGGCTGGGCGAACGCATCACGCGGCGCGTGCCGATCCGCGCGGTGCACGTGGTGTCGGCCGTCATCTTCCTGGTGCTCGGGCTCGCCGCGCTGTTCGCACCGGCCGCCGGTCCTTTGGCATAATTGCCGCACACGCGCCGATTTGCCACCGCTTGCGGGCGCTTTATAAATCCAGCTAAAGACCCGACCGTTGGTGCAGTGCGACGACCCGGCCTCGTTTTTAGCGATGCCGGGTTTTTTTCATCCATGTCGTTCATCGCCACACCGCAATCCATGCATTTCGCGGAGCCGCTGCCCCTGCAGGGAGGCGCGTCGATCCGCGACTACACGCTCGCCTACGAAACCTACGGCACGCTGAACGCCGACCGCTCCAACGCGGTGCTGGTGTGCCATGCGCTCAACGCGTCGCACCACGTGGCCGGGGTCTACGAGGGGCAGGCCCGCAGCGAGGGCTGGTGGGACAACATGATCGGCCCGGGCAAGCCGGTGGACACCGACCGCTTCTTCGTGATCGGCATCAACAACCTGGGTTCGTGCTTCGGCTCCACCGGGCCGATGCACACGCACCCGGACACCGGCGAGGTGTACGGCGCCGATTTCCCCGTGGTGACGGTGGAGGATTGGGTGAACGCCCAGGCGCGGCTGCTGGACCGCCTGGGCGTGCAGCAGCTCGCCGCGGTGCTGGGCGGCAGCCTGGGCGGCATGCAGGCGCTGTCGTGGACGCTGCAGTACCCCGACCGCATGCGCCATGCCGTGGTGGTGGCGAGCGCGCCCAACCTCACCGCCGAGAACATCGCGTTCAACGAGGTGGCGCGCCGCGCGATCGTCACCGACCCGGACTTCCACGGCGGGCACTTCTACCGCCACGGCACCATTCCGAAGCGCGGCCTGCGCATCGCCCGCATGATCGGCCACATCACCTACCTGTCGGACGACGTAATGAACGAGAAGTTCGGCCGGCAGCTCCGGAGCCGGGTGCTCGATCGCGCGGTCCCTGGCGCCACGGCCCCCCTGGCGGACGGCGACGCGCCGGTGCCGGGCGCGGGGTCTTACCTCTACAGCACGCAGGACATCGAGTTCCAGATCGAGAGCTACCTGCGCTACCAGGGCGACAAGTTCAGCGATTACTTCGACGCCAACACCTACCTGCTCATCACCCGGGCCCTGGACTACTTCGATCCGGCGCTCGCGTTCGGCGGCAACCTCACGCGGGCGCTGGCCCGCGCCCACGCGCGCTTTCTGCTGGTGAGCTTCACCACCGACTGGCGCTTCTCGCCCGCGCGCAGCCGGGAGATCGTCAAGGCGCTGCTGGAGAACCGGCGGGACGTGAGCTACGCGGAAATCGACGCGCCGCACGGCCACGACGCCTTCCTGCTGGACGATGCGCGCTACATGAACCTGATGCGTTCCTATTTCGACGGCATTGCCAGGGAGTCCGCAGCATGAGCGATCCATCCACCATGCACGCGATCGCGCGGCTCGTGCCCCACGGCGCGCGCGTGCTCGACCTGGGCTGCGGCGACGGCGCGCTGCTCGACATGCTGCAGCGCGAGCGCGGCTGCAGCGGCTACGGCGTGGAGATCGCCGACGACAACGTGCTCGCCTGCGTGCGCCGCGGCGTGAACGTGGTGCAGCTGAACCTCGACGAAGGCCTCGCGATGTTCGGCGACAACTCGTTCGACGTGGTGCTGCAGATCGACACGCTGCAGCACCTGCGCAACGCCGAGGTGATGCTGCGCGAGACGGCGCGCGTCGGGCGGGCGGGCATCGTCGCGTTCCCGAACTTCGCGCACTGGCCGAACCGGCTGTCGGTGCTGCGCGGGCGCATGCCCGTCACGCGCCGGCTGCCCTACCAGTGGTACGACACGCCGAACATCCGCGTCGGAACGTTCAAGGATTTCGAGGTGCTGGCGCACAAGAACCGCCTGCGCGTGCTCGACGCGTTCGGCCTGCAGCGCGGGCGGGAGGTGCGCTTCCTGCCGAACGCGCTGGCCGGCACGGCCGTGTTCCATTTCGAGCACGACTGACGCCCGCGGCGCGCTGCACGCCGGAATTCGCGCAGCGGGTTGCCCGGGGCGGTGGCGCGTGGCGGCGCGTTCGCTTATTCTGCGCCCCCGCACGACCGTTCTTTTTTCCGTTCCGCGCCATGCCGTCCCAGCCCCTGCTGCACCTGCCGACCCTGCTGGCGATGACCGTGGTGGGATCGCTGGTGATGGCGGCCGGGCTGCTGCTGGTGGGCGCGCGCCGGCGGGGCGAGGGGCAGGGCCTGTGGGCCACGGCCCTGCTGATGCAGTCGCTGGCCTACGTGCTGCTCGCGCTGCGCGGCCGGATTCCAGACATGCTCTCGATCGTGGTGGCCAACGGACTGCTGGCCGGTGTGTTCGCGAGCCTGCTCGCAGCCGTCTACCAGTTCCAGCGCCGGCCCCTGCCGTGGCGACAGATCGTGCCCCCGGTGCTGGTGACGCTCGCCCTCTTCGCGGCCTTCCGTGAAGACTACGCGGCGCGCCTGGTGCTGGCGGGCGTGATCTACACGGGCCAGCTCGGCCTGGTGCTGTGGGCGCTGCGGCAGCACCCGTCGGAGGGCCGCGGGGCCCGCATGGTGGCGATCGGCATCTGGCTGCAGTGCGGCATGCTGGTGGTGCGTGCGGTGGCCGCGGCCACGGGCCACATGCCCACGGCCGGGCTGCTGGAGGAGAGCCTCTGGCAGCACGCGACCTTCCTCACCACGTTCGTCACCGTGCAGGCCTCGTCGTTCGGTTTCATCTTCATGGCGCGCGACCGGGCCGACGCCATCAACCAGCGCATGGCCGCGCGCGATCCGCTCACCGACGTGCCCAACCGCCGGGCGACCATCGCGGCGCTGGACCGCGACATCGGCCGCGCCGTGCGCTCGCGCGAGCCGCTCTCGCTCATGATGGTCGACATCGACCACTTCAAGCGCGTCAACGACGAGTTGGGACATCTGGCGGGCGACGAGGTGCTGCGCGGCGTCGTGGACCTGATGGGCACGCGCGTCCGCGCGCAGGACCTGATCGGCCGCTACGGCGGCGAGGAGTTCGTGGTGCTGCTGCCCGACACCCCGCTCGACGGCGCGCAGCGGCTGGCCGCCGACCTGTGCGCCGCGGTGGAGCGCACGACCTTCGACACCGCCGCGGGGCCCGTGCGGGTCACCCTGAGCATCGGCGTGTTCGGCGGCCGCCTCGACGCGGAAGACCACTGGGACGCGCTCATCGCGGCGGCCGACCGGGCCATGTACGACGCCAAGCACGGGGGACGCAACCGCGTCGTCGTCGCGGACATGCCTCTGGGCGCGGTGGCGCGCGGCGCCGGACCGCGCGACAATCCCGTGGACGGCTGACAGGGCCCCCGCGGCCCGGTGCCGTGTCCCGCGGCATCCCGCCGCAAGCCACGCACGGCACGCCCTCCGCCAAGGAACGAACGACCATGAACGCCCCCCTCGCCCCGCACCTCCTGCAGCCGGCCGACGCGCTGGACCACGTCAGCCGCCAATGGGACGGCGACATCCTGCGCCAGCTCACCGACTACATCGCGATTCCCGCCAAGTCCCCCGGTTTCGCGCCCGACTGGGAGCAGCTCGGCCTGCTCGACACCGTGCTGCGCAACGCCGCGGCGTGGGTGGAGGCCCAGAAGGTGCCCGGGCTGCGCCTGGAAGTGCTGCGCATGCCCGGCCGCACGCCGGTGCTGTTCTTCGAGGTGGAGGCCACGCGCACCGGCTCGCAGCAGACGGTGCTGATGTACGGCCACCTGGACAAGCAGCCCGAATTCGACGGCTGGCGCCGCGACCTGGGCCCCTGGACGCCCAAGTACGAGGACGGCAAGCTCTACGGCCGCGGCGGCGCGGACGACGGCTATGCGGTGTATGCCAGCATCGCCGCGGTGCAGGAGATCAAGCGCCAGGGCGTGCCGCATCCGCGCATCGTGGGCCTGATCGAGACCTGCGAGGAAAGCGGTTCGCGCGATCTGCTGCCCTACATCGACCTGCTGCGCCCGCGCCTGGGCGACGTCACGCTCGTGATCTGCCTGGACTCCGGCGCGGGCAACTACGACCAGCTCTGGCTCACCACCAGCCTGCGCGGCATGGTGAGCGGCACGCTCAAGGTGCAGATCCTGACCGAGGGCGTGCATTCGGGCGATGCGTCCGGCCTGGTGCCGTCGTCCTTCCGCATCATGCGGCAGGTGCTCGACCGCCTGGAGGACAGCGCCACCGGCCGCCTGCTGCCCGCGAGCTTCCATTGCGAGGTGCCGCCCGACCGCCTCGCGCAGGCGCGCGCCACGGCCGCGATCCTGGGCGACGAGGTGACGAAGCGTTTCCCCTGGGCGCACTACGACTGCGGCGGCTCGACCACGTTCGCGCTGCCCACCACCACCGACCCCGTGCAGGCGCTCATCAACCGCACCTGGACGCCCACGCTCAGCGTGACCGGCGCGGAAGGCCTGCCGGCGCTGCAGGACGCGGGCAACGTGCTGCGGCCCTACACCGCCTTCAAGCTCAGCCTGCGCCTGCCGCCCGTGGTGGACGCGGCCGAGAGCGTGCAGACGCTCAAGGCCCTGCTGGAGGACAACGCACCCTACCAGGCGCGCGTGACCTTCGAGCCGGGCGGCGCCGCCAGCGGCTGGAACGCGCCGGCCATCACGCCCTGGTTCGAGAAGGCGCTGAACGCCGCGAGCCAGGCGCACTTCGGCGCGCCCTGCGGCTACATCGGCCAGGGCGGCACGATCCCGCTCATGAACATGCTGAGCCAGGGCTTTCCCACGGCGCAGATGATGGTCTGCGGCGTGCTGGGCCCCAAGAGCAACGCGCACGGCCCGAACGAGTTCCTGCATGTGCCGTACGCCAAGAAGCTCACGGCCGCCGTGGCGCAGGTGGTGGCGAGCCTGCCGGAGCCGGACGAGGACGAGGACGCGGACACGGACGCCTGAGCGTCAGGGCGGGCGCCGGTCCGGCACGATCCATACCGGCACGCCCGTGCGCCGGCACTGCCGGAGGATGCGGCCGGCCTACGTTCGGAGCGATCTCATGCGGCCGGCCGGAGGCGCTGCCGCAGCGCCAGCCAGGCGAGCCCCGCGCCGGTGAGCGCGATCGGCACGAGCGAGCCGTAGTTGAGCAGCGTCCAGCCCTGGGTGGTGACGAGCGCGCCGGAGGCGAAAGAGGTCAGCGCCATGGTGGCGAACACGCCGAAGTTGATCGCGGCCTGCGCGCGGTCCTTCTCCTCGGGCCGGTAGGCGCGCAGCGCCAGCGCGGTGCTGCCGGTGAAGAGGAAATTCCAGCCCACGCCCAGCAGGAACAGCGCGGCCGTGAAGTGCTGCACGTCCACCCCGCGCAGCGCGATCGCCACGCAGCCGGCGTTGAGCGCCACGCCGGCGCCCATCACGCGCAGCACCCCGAAGCGCCGGATCAGGCTGCCGGTGAAGAAGCCCGGCGCGAACATGCCGATCACGTGCCACTCGAGCACGAATGCCGCGTCGCCGAAGGTATGCCCGCAGACCTGCATGGCGAGCGGCGTGGCCGCCATGAGCAGGTTCATCACGCCGTAGCCCAGCGCGGCGGCCAGCATGGCGACGGCGAACGCGGGCTCGCGCAGCAGCTGCGCCACCGAGCGGCCCGCGGTGCCGTCCGCTCCGGCCGCGCGCGCCGCCACGGGCGGGAAGCGCAGCGCGGCCATGCAGGCCATGGACACCAGCGCAACGCCGACCAGCGCCAGGTACGCGCCCGCGAACGGCACGCCGAGCAGGTCGCGGGTGTGGTTCGCGAGGTTCGGGCCGGCCACGGCGCCCAGCAGGCCGCCGGCCATGACGAGCGAGACGGCCGTGTCGCGCTGGGATGCGGGAACGATCTCCGCGGCCGCGAACCGGTAGAGCTGGCCGTTGGCGCTGTAGTAGCCGGCGATCACCGTGGCCGTGCACAGCAGCCAGAACGCATGCGTCCACACGGCCAGCGCGCACAGCAGCGCCGAGCCGGCGGCCACGGCCAGGCCGATCTGGAACGAAGCCTGCCGCCCCCAACGCCGCTGTGCCCGCGCCACCAGGCCGGTGGACAGCGCGCCGCCCACCACGTAGCCCATCACCGGCAGCGTGGCCATCCAGCCGCGCGGCGCGAGCTGCAGGCCCACCAGGCCGTTGATGGCGATGAAGACGACGTTGTTGGTGAGGAACAGGCCCTGGCAGAGGGCGAGCAGGCCGAGCGAGCGGCGGTGGTCGGAGAGCGTCATGCGCCGATCCTGCACGATGCCATGGTGTCAGGGTCAAGCAGAGCGGTCTCCGCCACGGTGCGGTCGCGTCCGCCGGCCTTGGCCGCGTAGAGCGCCCGGTCGGCACGCTCCAGGGTGGCTTCGATGCGTTCGCCGGGTACGTGCAGTGCGAAGCCGATGGAAACGGTGATGCGCAGCGGCTCCGGCGCGGCATGCTGGCGGGCCGGCGTCTCGGGCCGCTCCGCCGGATGCGGGATGCGCAATTGCGCCATGGCCTGCCGCAGGCGCTCCAGCAGGGCGTGCGCCGCATCGGGCGGCGTGTTGCAGAGCATGAGGACGAATTCCTCGCCGCCCCAGCGGGAGACGACGTCGCCCTCGCGCAGGCATGTGCGCACCGCCTGGGCGAACGCCTGCAGCACGCGGTCGCCGGCCGCGTGGCCGTGGGTGTCGTTGACGGCCTTGAAATGGTCCATGTCGAGCAGCGCGAGCACGAGCGGCAGGCCCGAGCGCGAGGCCCGGCGCTGCTCCAGCCGCATCAGCTCCAGCATGTGACGGCGGTTGAGCAGCCCCGTGAGTTCGTCGTGCGTGGCCAGCTCGCGGATGTGCTCCAGCGCCCGGGCCAGCTCGTGCTTCTGCCGCCGCAATTCCTCGCGCGTGGCCTGCAGGCGGGTGGTGAGGAAGGTGCTGCCCATGAGCACCACGGCGGTCATGATCCCGTAGGCCAGCGAGAGTCCCGTGGAATGCGCCGCGTCGCCCTGCCACTCCGCGGCCACCGCCGCCACCCCGAACGCGGCCATGGCGTAGAGCATCACGCCGAACATCTGGCGCGTGGACAGGCCGAACATGCCGAACATCAGGATCACGGCCAGGATCGGCAGGGCGATGCCGCGTGCCTGTCCGCCGATGGCATAGGCCGCGGCGTCGCATGCGATCGCGTAGACGATCTGCGGCAGCGTGAGCGACGGGTCGGCCCAGCGCTGCGACACGCCGCTGCGGATGAGCGCATACACCACCACCAGCCCGCCGCCGGACAGGACGGTCCAGATCCGCACAGGGCCCGGCTCCGTCAGTCCCGCGGCCACCGCGATGTGCATCGCGGCCATGCAGCAGGCCATCAGCAAAGCGGCGAGGCCGGCCATGGAGAGCCGCTGGCGCTGGCGCGGCTCGGCAGTAATCAGGAGGTCGAGGAGCCGCGACCCTGCGGTGGGCCTGGAGGGCATGGACCTGGCTGGCCGCTCTGACACCGGAACTCTCCTTCGGGAACGCGGAACTGCGCCGCCGAAGGGTTGTACTCCAGGCCGCCCCCCCGGAACAATGCCTGCGCCGCAGGTCGCGGGGAAACCCTACAAGGCCGCCCTCAGGCCGGCACCGGCTCCAGTTGCGGCACGCCGCGCCGCTTGGCCACGGCGATGGGCGGCGCCCAGCGCGAACCCTGGGGCTTCTTGCTGGTCACGAGCGTGATCTCGGCCGGCTCGAACACTTCCAGGTTGTGGGTGATGGGCGTGGTCAGCACGTACTGGGCCTGGGTGGAGCGCAGGAAGTGGCCGACCAGCTGGATGTTGCGCACGTCCAGGTGGGCGAAGGGCTCGTCGATGAAGACGAAGCCGCCAGAGCCGCTTTCCTCGTCCTTGAGCAGGCCCACCAGCAGGATCAGCGACTTGATGACCTGCTGGCCACCGGAGGCTTCGCCGTCGTTCAGGCCGATGCTGCCCTTGCCGTCGAACGCGAAATGCACCTTCAGGCCCGCCTGGGCGAGCACGGTGTCGTCGTTCTCCAGCAGCGGCAGGTCGGCCGCCACCTCCACGCCCGCCAACGCGCCCAGCTCCTGGATGTTCTTGCGGTAGCGGCGCACGGTGCTGCGCAGCACCTCGATATAGCTCTCGCGCGCGTTCATCACCGCGGTGCCCGCCTGGGCGTTCTTCACCTGGTGGTCCGACAGGCTCAGGGCCTGTTCGCGCACGGTGGCCTCCATGCGGCGGAAGCGCTCCTCCACCGTGGCATCCTGCTCCCAGGTGCCGTGCTCCAGTTCCTGCTCGACGGCGGCCAGGCGCAGCTTCGCCTGGGTGTCGTTCACGTAGTCCTTCTCGAGCGCGCGCAGCGTGTCGGGCGCCGTCCAGCGGGCCGGGAACTGCCGGCGCTGTGCCTGGCTGCGCCGGGCGTGGTCCAGGTGGCCGCGGCGGCGGGCCGTCCATTCCTGCGCGGCGCGGTCGGTGTCGCCGCGCGAGCGGCGCAGCTGCTGCTCCAGACGCTGGTGCTCGTCGGTGAAGGCGCGATGGCGGTCGTGGGCGCGCGTGGCCTCGGTGTCCAGCCGCTGCCAGCGCTGGGCCGCGGCGATGCGCGCCTGCTTCGCAGCCGGCAGTTCTTCGCGCGCCTGGGCGAATTCGTCGCTGCGGCGCGCGAGTTCTTCCGCGGCGCTGTGGCCCTCGAGCGCGCGGCGGGTGTCGGTGGCCTGGCGCTTGAGCGCCATCAGGCGGTCGAGCACGGGCGCGAGCTGCGCGTCGATCTGCGCGAGGTCGCGCTCGGCGGCGGCACGGCGCGCATGCACGGCGGCGGCGCCGAACTGGTGGTCGCGCGGCTCGACCCACATGGAGCGCGCGCCGCGGCCGTCGTGCATGTAGGCCTGCGGCGTGATCCAGGTACCGCCCAGCCGCTTGCCCTCGCGCGGGTCGGCCACGCAGCGCAACTGCTGCAACTGCTGCACCAGCCAGCGCGGCACGGGCGCGGTGAAGCGCACGTGCGCGAGCAGCGTTCCGGGCTCGCCGCGCAGCGGCTTCTCGCCGGGGCCGACGAGGTAGTGGCGGTAGCGCTCGCGCTCGCCGATGTCGTAGGCCTCGGCGAGGTCGCTTTCCTTGTCGAGCAGCACCACCCAGCGGTGGCCGCGCAGCACCCCTTCGATGGCGGCGCGCCAGGCCTCGTCCGCGACCTCGATCACCTCGGCCACGAACTGGTGGCCGATGCCCTGGGCCACGAGGCGCTTGCGGAACTGCTGCACTTCGGGCGGCAGCGGCGGCAGGCTCTGGCCTTCGAGGCCCTTGAGCGCTTCCTGCGCGATGCGGCGGCGCTGCTGCAGCGCGGAGCGCTCGTCCTGCGCGGCGGATTCCTGCTCCTGCAGCTGCCGCAGGTGGGCCTGCAGTTCGTCGGCGTTGCTGCCCTTGTCCACCAGCGCGAGCAGCTCGGCCTCGCGTTTCGCCAGTTGCTCCAGCGGGGCCTCGTGGCGCGTGGCGCCGTCGAGCGCGGCGCGCGCTTCGTCGCGCTCGGTACGCAGCCGCTCGGCGTCGGTCTGCGCGCGTGCGCTCTCGTCCAGCAGCGTGAGCAGGCGCTTGTTCTGCGCGGCCTGCTCGGCCAGCGCGGCGCGGTGCTGGGCCTTCTGGCGGCGCAGCTCGCGCGCCTGCTTCGCCAGGCCTTCGCGTTCGCCGTGCCAGCCGAGCACCGGCAGCACCTCGGTCGCCAGGCGCTCGCGTTCGGCGAGCTTGAGCTGCCAGGTCTTGTAGTTGGCCACGCGGTTCTGCAGCTCGGCGAGCTGCGCGCGGCTGTGGTCGAGCTCGCGCTCGGCCTGCACCATCTCGCGCGAGAGCTGCTGCTGGTGCTCGCGCGCCTGGTCGTAGGCGTCGAGCACCTGCTGGTCGCCGAACACGTCGAAGACGAGGCGCAGCAGCTCGCGCGGGCTGAATTCGCACAGCCGGTCGGTCTGGCCCTGCTCGAGCGACAGCACGCGCGCGATGGCGGGCGACAGGCCGGCGGCGCCGAGCACGCGGCCCCAGGCCTCCACGCCCATGAAGCCGAGGTCCTTCTCGGGCGTGTCGCGCAACTGCTCGATGGAGACATCGCCGTCGAGCAGGCAGTAGCGCCGCTGCCAGTCGCCGCCGTTCTTGTCGATGCGGCAGGCGAGCGTGACCTGGTCGGCGTACAGCAGCCGGCGCGCGAACGGCCGGCTGGAGGTCTGGCGGCCCTGCGGGCGGTTGTCCACCACCGCGCGCAGCCACGCGGTCTGGGCGCCGGCGTGGCGCGCGTAGGTGCGGTAGTCGCGCGGGGCCGAGCAGCGCAGGCCCAGCAGCGTGCGCATGGCGTCCAGCAGCGTGGTCTTGCCCGAGCCGTTGGGGCCGGCGATGGTGATGATGGAAGCGTCCAGCGGCAGCGCGACGCGCTGGCAGTAGTCCCAGTGGACGAGTTCGAGGGATTGCAGATGGAACATGGTCGGGTGGAGCGGCCCGGTCAGGCCGTGGGGGTCTCGGACCCGGAGGAAGAGGAGGGGGCGGCCGCGGCGTCCGGCAAAGGCGGCGCCGCGGCGCGCTCGCGGGCCAGCACGTCGGCCAGCGCGCCGTCGAGGATGCGGGGGGCGAGCACGTCGTAGTCGAGCAGCACGTCCAGCAGCGGGCCTTCGCCGATCTCGTCCTGGCGGCGCGTGATGAAGCCGTGGCGCTCCAGCAGCTTCAGGTTGGCGTCCAGCCGCAGCTTCTTGCCGAGCTGGTTGCCGTAGTCCTCCAGCAGCGTCTTGTACGACAGCATCGGGCTCACGAGCCGCGCCGAGGGCAGGGGCTTGGCGCCGGGAAAGAAGTCGTTCTGGCCGTCGCCCTCGGCCTCGGTGCGGCTGGTCTGGCGCTCGCGCTTCGGCAGCACGATGAGCGCCCAGAGCACCACCAGCAGGGCCTGCGCATCGCGCGGCAGATCCAGGTTGTTGTTGGCGTTGAGCGCGCCTTCGCCCAGCACGGTGTTCTGCGCGGGGGGCAGCAGCGCGAGGCTGACGTGGTCCGCGTAGATGCTGTCCACGAAGCGCAGGCCGGACTGCGCCAGGCGCTGTTCGACCTGGGTGAAGAGTTCGGCATCCACCAGCGCGCGCTTGACCCGCGGGTGGCTGCGCGGCAGCCAGCGGCGCGTGAGGAGTTCTGCGATCAGCAGGGCGGCGTCGTCCATGGGCAGCGGTCCATCCGAAAAGGCAATGCAGGGAATCGAAAACGAAGCGAAAAAAGGCGGGAGGAGGCGGGCACGCTCCGGGGCGTCAGCCGGCGGCATCCCGGGAAGTGTCCGGCGGCGCATCCGCCGGCACCAGCCGGCCCCGGCTCACCAGCTCCACCTGCGCATGGTCCAGCGGCTGGAGGGCCGCTTCCCATTCCACCCGCCAGGGCTGGCGCGCGAGCGCGCCGGTGGCGCCGGGCAGCACGCCCGCCTGCGGGTCGCCCAGCAGCGGCAGCAGTTGGGCCTTGTAGGCCACCTGGGCGTAGCGGGCGGAATCGGGATCGGCGCCCAGCAGCGCCGCGGCCGCGTCGCGGGGGGCTCCGGCCTCCCCGGTGGCCGGCTCCAGCGACCAGGCCGACAGCAGATCGGCGAGATCGCCCAGTTCGCGCGGCAGGGCCACGGCGGCGAGCGTGCCGGCCGGCGCTTCCTGCGCGCCCGGCAGGTCTTCCGCCGGGCCCTGGGTCGGGCGGTCGCGCTCGAACTCCGCCTCGGTCACGTCCAGCAGTTCGTGCGGGGCGAGCGCGCACAGGCCCACCGGCATGGCGAACGCGGTGTCGAGCAGCGCCGCGGGCTGGCGCAGCGTCTGCAGCCAGCGCTTCACGTCGGTGCTGGTGATGCCGGTGGTGCCGAGCGTCACGCGCTGGCGGTCCACCTGCTGGAGCGCGCGGTTGAACTGGCTGGCCATGGCCAGCAGGCGGGACTGCGCCTGGCCGAGGGCGCGCGCTGCGCGCTCCATCGCGATATGGCCGTGTGCGTGGCCGATGATGGCCGTGATCGCGTCCGAAGCCCGGTCGATGAGCTGGGCGGCGCGGTCGTAGCGCAGCCGCGCCGCGCGCAGCCGGAATTCCGAGCCGCTCGCGATCGCGTCGGCGAACTCGCCGTGCAGCCGCGTGAGCTGCGCCTGCAGCATCTGCAGCTGGCCGGGATCGAGCGCGCCGAGCTGGTTCGCGCCCACCACCTGCCCGAGCAGGGCGGCCAGCTCGCCGCCTTCGGCATCCTGCGCGGCCGCGTCGCCGCTCGCCAGCGGTGCCAGCAGGCCGGCCACGCGCTGCGCGAGCGGCGGCAGCGCATAGGAGCGCAGGCTGTCGTCCCAGGCCAGCAGCCCGACGTCGCGGAAGCGTTTGAGCACCGTGTCCAGCGCCTCCGGGCGCAGGGCGTGGAAGAGTTCGTCGATGCGCTCGCGCGGCAGCTGCGCCTCGCCCTGGCGCGCCAGCTGCAGAAACACCCACAGGCGCAACTGCACCAGCGCCGCGGGGCCGTGGAAAAGGCCGCTCAGCGCCTGCGAGAGTTCCTGCTCGCGCGCGATGCGCCACAGCAGGGGGTCGTCGGTCGCGGCATCCGTGTCGCGGAAGAAGTCGAACAGCGCGCCGGCCGATTCGTCCGGGCTGCCCGGTGCGGCCGGGTGGGCATCCGCCAGTTCGGCCCAGGGCATGGACAGGGGCGCGTCGGTGCCCGCCGGCAGCGGCCAGGCGGCGGCGTCGGTGCGTGCGGCCGTCATGCGCAGGCCAGCAGCGACAGCGCCGCGACGGAGGCCGTCTCGGCCCGCAGCACGCGCGCGCCCAGTCCGGCGGGCAGGAAGCCCTGGGCCAGCGCCAGGTCCTCCTCGTGGGGCGCAAGGCCGCCTTCGGGGCCGTGCAGCACCTGCACCGTGCCGGCGGGGCCCGCGGCTTCGCACAGCGGGCGGCTGCCTTCGCGCAGCGACAGCACGAGGCGGGTGGCGCCGGGCTCGGCCGGCAGGCGCAGCCATTCGGCCAGCGCGACGGGGGCGCCGACCTCGGGCACGCGGTTGCGCCCGCACTGCTCGCAGGCCGCCACGGCGATCGCCTGCCAGTGCGCCTGGCGCTTCACGGCCCGCTCGCCCGAGAGCTTCAGCACGCTGCGCGCCGCCGCCACGGGCTGGATGCGGGCCACGCCGAGCTCGGTCGCCTTCTCGACGAGCCAGTCCATGCGCTCGTTGGCCGGCATGCCCACGACGAGGTGCACGGCCCGCGGCGCCTCGCGCTCCACGGGATCGTGCGCGCCCACCTGCACTTCGACCTCCGAGCGGCCCATGCGCGCCACGGTGGCCGCGTATTCGCCGCCGCGGCCGTCGAACAGCACGATCGCGTCGCCGGGCTGCAGCCGCAGCACCTGGACATGGCGCGCCGCCGTGGGCGGCAGGGCCAGCGCGGCACCGCTGGCGAGCGGCTCGGGGCAATGGAAACGGGGAATGTTCACGCTGGCGTCGTCGGGTTGCTCAAAAGGGGGAAGGGGGCTTGGGTTCAGACGCGGCCGAAGGCGTACCCCGTCGGCGCCTCGGTGCCTTCGATCGCATCGATCAGCCGCAGCAGCGGCACGAGCTCGCGGTAGCGGCCGGCCGTGGCGCGGATGTAGGCGATGAACCGGGGCGTATCGGCAAGGTAGCGCGGCTTGCCGTCGCGCAGCGTGAGCCGCGCGAAGATGCCGGCCACCTTCAGGTGGCGCTGCAAGCCCATCCATTCGACCGCGCGGTAGAACGATCCGAAATCGTCGCCCCATCCGGAGGCGCTGCCGGCGCCGAGAATGCCCGCACGCCGGGCCCGTTCCCAGTAACGCACGGTAATGTCGATGACGAAATCCTCATCCCAGCTGATGAAGGCATCACGCAGCAGGCTGGCGATGTCGTAGGTGACGGGGCCCTGCACCGCGTCCTGGAAGTCGAGCACGCCCAGCGGCGCGCCGGCCTCGCGCGGCACCATCAGGTTGCGCATCATGAAGTCGCGGTGCACGTACACGGTGGGGGCCGCGAGGTTGTCCGCCACGATCGCATCAAAGGCCCGGGACAGCGCGGACTGCTGGGCATCCGTCAGCGCCACGCCGCGGTGCCGCGCCAGGTACCAGTCCGGGAACAGCGCCAGTTCGCGGCGCAGCAAGGCCCCGTCGTAGGGCGGCAGCGTGTCCGGCCGCGAGGCCTGCTGCCACTGCAGCAGCACGTCGACGGCCTGCAGGTACCAGGCATGCGCGTCGGCAGGGCGCGCCGGGTCCAGGCGTTCGATGACGGTCTGGCTGCCGAGGTCGGACAGCAGCATGAAGCCGTTCGTCTCGTCCCAGGCGAGGATGTCCGGCACGTTCAGGCCCGCCTCGGCCATCAGCCGCCCGACGTGCACGAAGGGCCGGCAGTCCTCCTTGTCCGGCGGGGCGTCCATGACGATGCGGCTGGCGCCGTCCGTGCCGTCGATGCGCAGGTAACGGCGGAAGCTCGCGTCGGCGGAGGCGGGGCGCAGGCTGGCGGGCAGCAGGCCGTGCGCCGAGGCCAGGGGCGCGAGCCAGGCATCGAAGGCGGCATGGCGCGCGGCGTCGGGCCATGCAACGGGCGGGACTCCGGCATCGGTGGCCGGGGAGGTGGGGCGGGGGTGGCTCATGGATAATCCGATTTTACAAACCCGGCCCCTCCGGTCCGGGTGGCCTGCTGCGCCCGCCTTCTTCGTTCCGCCTGGCTGCGCCGCCGACCCGGTTGAATCCATGGACCTTCCTTCCTTGCCCGATCCTCTCCGACCGACGCATTCCCTCCCGCGTGCCCGCCGCAGCCGCCCCGCCGAGCCGCCCCGGTTCGAGCGCCGGCTGCTCGCGCGCCTGGCCGCCTGGATGGTCTGCGGACTGCCGCTGGCGGCCTTCGCGCAGGCCGAGTCCGATCCCGCCCCGGCCCCCGGCACTCCCGCATCCGCCGCGGCCACCGCCGTCGACGCGGGGCCCGCCCTGCGCGCCAGCCCGCTGCTGCAGGACCGCATACCCGAGGCGGTGCGCCCGCAGTTGCCGATCTTCGTGCGCGGCGACCGCGTGTCTGGCCAGCCCGACATCAACGCCACCGTGGAAGGCAATGCCGAGCTGCGGCGCGGCGACACCATCATCCACGCCGACCGGCTCGACTACGAGGTGCCCGAAGACCTCGCCAAGGCGCGCGGCAACGTGCGCATCAACCGCGCGGGCAACGTCTACGAGGGCTCGCAGCTGGAGCTGCGGGTGGATGCGTTCTCGGGCTTCTTCGACGACGCCAGCTACCGCTTCCTCGCGAACGGCGCCTATGGCGACGCGAGCCGCGTGGACTTCATCGACCGCGACCGCGCCGTCGTCCGCGACGCCACCTACACCACCTGCCAGAGGAACGACGAATCCACCTGGCGCCCGGCGTGGATCGTGCGCGCCAAGACGATCCGGCTCGACACCGCCGAGGAAGTGGGCACGGCCGAGGGCGGCGTGCTCGAATTCCTGGGCGTGCCCGTGCTGCCGGTGCCCGGCAGCTTCACGTTCCCGCTGTCGGACAAGCGCAAGTCCGGCCTGCTGCCGCCCACCATGGGCATCGACAGCGTGAGCGGCGCCGTCTATTCGCAGCCCTACTACTGGAACATCGCGCCCAACCGCGACGCCACCATCACCCCCACGGTGATGGCCAAGCGCGGCGTGAGCCTGGGCGGCGAGTTCCGCTACCTGGAGCCCACCTACAGCGGCGAGGTGCGCGGCGAGTACATGCCGTCCGACCGGCTGCGCGACCGCGACCGCTGGGGCCTGGGCCTCAAGCACCGGGGCACCATCGACACCGGCATCGGAGCCATCGGCCTGAACGTCGACGTGAACCGCGTGAGCGACGACAACTACTGGCGCGACTTCTCCACCCGCACCAACGGCGGCGTCAACCAGCTCACGCAGCGCTTGCTGCCGGCGGACGCCTCGCTGACCTGGGGGCGCAACGACATGTCGCTGAGCCTGCGCACCCTGCGCTGGCAGACCCTGCAGGACGTGAACGCGCCCATCGTGCCGCCCTACGACCGCATGCCGCAGATCCACTGGGGCTACACGCCCTCGCAGCTGCCCGGCGGCTTCGACGGCAGCGTGGAGGCGGACTACACCAACTTCCATGCCGACCGTGCGCTGACGGGCCAGCCCAATGCCCGCCGCACCTACGCCATGGCGCAGTTCAGCCGGCCGTTCCTGGCGCCGGCCGGCTTCCTGACGCCGCGCGTGCAGTTCCACGCCACGCAGTACGACTTCGACAGCAGCCTGGTCGCCACCGGCCGCAACACCGCCTCGCGCGTGCTGCCCACCTTCAGCCTGGACAGCGGCCTCGTGTTCGAGCGCGACGCGCGGTACTTCGGCCGCAATTTCGTGCAGACCCTGGAGCCGCGCGCCTTCTACACCTACACGCCCTACCGCGATCAGAGCATGATCCCGGTGTACGACACGGCGGCGAACGACTTCAACTTCGCCACCATCTACACCGAGAACGGCTACAGCGGCAACGACCGCATCGCCGACAACAACCTGCTCACCCTGGGCGTGACCACGCGCCTGCTCGACCCCGACACCGGCGGCGAGGCGGCGCGCTTCGGCATCGCCCAGCGCGTGCGGTTCAGCGACCAGAAGGTGGTGATGCCGGGCGAATCGCCCGTGAGCGAGCGCCTCTCCGACGTGCTGCTGGGCGCCGGCATCAACTGGACGCGCCAGTGGGGCTTCGACTCCACCGTGCAGTACAACCCCAAGACGGAGCGCTCGATCCGCACCACGATCGGCGCGCGCTACAACCCGGGCGACTACCGCACCGTGAGCGCCGCGTACCGCCTGCAGCGCGGCACCAGCGAGCAGATCGACGTGGGCTGGCAGTGGCCCATCAACGACCTCTGGGGCGACAAGGGCCGCGACCTCGGCCCGGGCCGCGGCCAGGGCGGCGGGCGCTGGTATTCGGTGGGCCGCCTCAACTACAGCCTGCAGGACCGCAAGCTCGTGGACACCGTGGTCGGCTTCGAATACGACAGCTGCTGCTGGATCGGCCGCGTGGTGCTTGAACGCCTGCAGAGCAGCGTGACCACGGCGACGACGCGGCTGCTGTTCCAGATCGAATTCGTGGGCTTCTCGCGGCTGTCGCTGGGCTCCGACCCGATCCAGACCCTCAAGCAGAACATCCCGCGCTACCAGTACCTGCGCGAGCAGGTGACGCCGCCCAGCCGGTTCACGAACTACGACTGACGCAATGCAACGGAACGCGCCGACCGATCCGCCGCTCCAACCGACCCGATTCCGACGATTTCCCATGAACCATCGAGCACTCCTCCTGGGCCTGGCGGGCATTGCCTCCGCCATCGTTTCCTTCGCGCCGGCCGGCGCCGGCGCGCAGGGGCTGCGCTCGCCGGGCGGCGGCGGGCTGTCGGCCCCGGCCTCCGGGCCCTCGCTGCGCACCGCGCCGCGGATCACGCTGCCCGACCCGGGGCCCTCGGCGGGCGGTGCGTCCGCCGCGCGGCAGGCCGACTTCATCGTCGCCGTGGTGAACACCGAGCCGATCACCAACAACGAGGTGCAGGGCCGCCTCGCGCGCGTGGAGCACCAGCTGGCGACCCAGGGCGGCGAGCGGCCCCCGCGGCAGGTGCTGGCGCGCGAGGTGCTGGAGCGGCTCATCAACGAGAAGATCCAGGTGCAGATGGCGGAGGAATACGGCATCAAGGTCGATGACTACGCGGTCTCGCAGGCCGAGCAGTCGGTGGCGCGCCAGAACAGCGTGACCATCGAGGAGATGCACCGCCGGCTGGCGGCGGACGGCATCAGCCCCGAGCGCTTCCGCGTCGAGCTGCGCAACCAGCTGCTGATCCAGCGGCTGCGCGAGCGCGACGTCGAATCGCGCGTGCGCGTGAGTGACATCGAGGTCGACCAGTACATGCGCGAGCAGCAGCAGTCCGGCGTCACCGACCCGTCCAAGTATGAACTGAACCTGGGCCACATCCTGGTCACCGTGCCGGAGAACGCCACGCCCGAGGTGGTCGAGCAGCGCCGCCAGCGCGCGCAGCAGGCGGCCGACCGCGTGCGGGCCGGCGAGGACTTCGCCAAGGTGGCGCGTGAGTTCTCCGACGCCTCCGAAGCGTCCGCCGGCGGCGAACTGGGCCTGCGCGTGGCCGACCGCTACCCGGACCTCTTCCTGCGCGCCACGCAGCAGGTGGCGGTGGGCGGCATCGCCGGCCCGGTGCGCTCGCCCGCGGGCTTCCACGTGCTGCGGGTGATCGAGCGCTCGCGCGTGGGCATTCCTTCCTCGGCCCTGCAGACCCACGTGCGCCACATCCTGCTGCGCACCGGCCCGCAACTGACCGAATCCGCCGCCGCCGAACGCCTCGCCGAATACCGCCGCCGCATCCTGTCGGGCCAGGCCGACTTCGCCACGCTCGCGCGCGAACATTCCCAGGACGGCAGCGCCAAGCAGGGCGGCGACCTGGGCTGGGCGGGCCCGGGCCGCTACGTGCCCGAGTTCGAGCAGGCCGTCGAAGCGCTCAAGCCCGAGGAGATCAGCCAGCCCGTGGTGTCGCGCTTCGGCGTGCACTTGATCCAGCTGCTGGAGCGCCGCGAGGCCAAGCTCACGCAGCGCGAGCAGCGCGACGCGGTGCGCGACACCGTGCGCGAGAAGAAGCTCGAGGAAGCGTTCACCAACTGGGCCCAGGAGGCCCGCGCCCGCGCGTACGTGGAATACCGCGAACCGCCCCAATGAAGCACATCCCGCGCAAGCGCTTCGGCCAGCACTTCCTGTCCGACCAGGCCATCATCGATGCCATCGTGCGCGCGATCGCGCCCGTGCCGGGCGAGCCGATGGTGGAGATCGGCCCCGGACTCGCCGCGCTCACGCAGCCGCTCGTCGAGCGCCTGGGGCGCCTCACCGTGGTGGAGCTGGACCGCGACCTCGCGCAGCGGCTGCGCGCGCACGGCCAGCTCGACGTGATCGAATCCGACGTGCTGAAGGTGGACTTCACCGCGGTCGCCGCGCGCCTGGGCGTGGCGAAGGTGCGCGTCGTGGGCAACCTGCCCTACAACATCTCCACGCCCATCCTCTTCCACCTGCTGGAGCACGTGCAGGCGATCGAGGACCAGCACTTCATGCTGCAGAAGGAAGTCATCGACCGCATGGTGGCGGCACCCGCCACCGCGGCCTACGGGCGCCTTTCGGTCATGCTGCAGTGGCGCTACGCGATGGAGGACGTGCTGTTCGTGCCGCCCGAGAGCTTCGACCCGCCCCCGCGCGTGGACAGCGCCGTGGTGCGCATGGTGCCCCGCGCCGAGCCCGCCGCCGTGCAGCCCGCGCTGCTGGAAGAACTCGTGCAGGTGGCCTTCAGCCAGCGCCGCAAGCTGCTGCGCCACACCCTGGGCCGCTGGCTCGAGGCACGCCAGTTCGCCGGCACCTTCGACACCCAGCGCCGCGCCGAGGAAGTGCCCGTGGCCGACTACGTGGCCCTGGCGCAAGCGTGCGTTTGAAGGTCTGTTCCATTCCATCTCACCCCGCAGCAAGATGCCGTCACTGCGCTTGAGACTGGCGCGGCCAGGCCAGCAGCAGCCGCGCAAGGGCCGCCCCGCCGCGCTGGCTGCGTCCCCCTTCCCGTAGCGCGCAGCGCGTAGAGAGAAGTGGGAAGGCGCGTCGGCGCCTCAGGGGGTAGTGCCGAATCCTAGGCCGCCGCCAGCCAGTAGCCCGAATTGAACGGGCTGCTCATGCGCAGCGCCAGCGGCGACACGTCCACCAGCTTGTCGGTGGGCATCTTCTCCGAGCCCGGAGCGAGCGTGATGGCGATGGGCTCGGCGGCGGCGACCTTCTTCCTGTCGTTAGCCTCGTTCGCCCGTTCTGCCTGGCCGTGGGATGCAGAACGGGCTACAGAAAAGAATAGAAGCACCGGAACGCGATCTTGCGCTCGGCCCAGTAGTCCGCCGCCTCGCGGAAGATGTCCAGCAGCTGCTCGCGCGCTTCCTTGTCGAACTTCACGGTGGTGGGGATCTGCTCGAGCACCACGATGAAGCCGGGCTGCGGGCCCGACTTGTGCAGCGGATCGGTCATGCAGTCGTACAGCGCGTCGAAATTCTTGCCGAAATGCGCCGGGAACATGAACTGGCTGGCGATCAGCTCGAGCACGTCCTGCTTGGTCAGGGCATGCGCGAGATTGGCGTACAGGAAGTGCTGGCCCAGCGCCTGGGCGGAGGCCTGCAGGTCCTGCACGCGGAAGGCGCGGATCGACTGCACGATGTTGGGGCGTACACCGCGCAGGGAATTGTCCTGGTCGGTACGAAGTGGCTTTTCCATCTCCGCTGCTCTTTCTTTATGTAGTCACCAATGAGGGATATCGTCGCAAGCCGCCCTGGGGCACGGCTTCTCAGGAAGGGAGTCGGCGGGAACGGGATCGTTCAGTGCACCGGCTTCCCGCCCGGACGGGCCCGGAGCCCGTCATTCCACGATCTTCCGAAAGCTCGCGTAGTGGTCGCTGGTGTAGTAGCAGGCATCCGGCGTGCGCGGAGGGCCGCCGCATACGATCCGCCGCGCACCACGGTCGCGAGCTCCCGGCGTCCTGACGGTGTATTCCCGGTAGTAACCGCGCTGGTGGGCGGGCAACAGGCGTTCCCGGTTGCCAAAGACGGTGCCGTCCTTGTCGTGGGGGAATGGGCCGCCTTCACGGATGAGGCCGAAGGTGGCGCGTCCTTGCGGGGGGAGCTCGGCCAGTGCGATGGTGTCGGGTCCGCCCGGGGACGGAACGTTCCGGGCGTTCCCCGCGGCGGGGGCCAGAACGAACGCGGCGCCCAGAGCGCATGCAATACCTGCCTTGTACGCCCGGATGGCGATGGCCTTGAGCATCAACTACACCTTTCAGAAACTACGGGTTTACCCGAAATTTCGAGCCAATAGTGTGACTTAAAGGCCCCCAAAAAGCAAGCGCCTGCCCAATAAACAGGCAGGCGCTGCAAGGTTTCCGAAGAAGAGTAAGTGAGTGCTTGCTAGGCTGCAGGCATTCAGCGCGCCGCGTTGGCGTCCGCGACGGTGAGCGCCGTCATGTTCACGATGCGGCGCACCGTGGCGCTGGCCGTGAGGATGTGCACCGGCTCCGAGGCACCCAGCAGCACCGGACCGATCGCGATGCCGCCGCCGGCCGCCGTCTTCAGCAGGTTGTAGGAGATGTTGGCCGCGTCGATGTTCGGCAGCACCAGCAGGTTGGCGCTGCCAGCCAGCGTGCTGTGCGGCATGACCTGGGTGCGCAGTGCCGCGTCCAGCGCGACGTCGCCGTGCATCTCGCCGTCCACTTCCAGCCAGGGGGCCTGCACGCGCAGCAGCTCCAGCGTCTGGCGCATCTTCACGGCGCTGGGCTGGTTGCTGGAGCCGAAGTTGGAGTGCGACAGCAGCGCGGCCTTGGGCTTGATGCCGAAGCGCATCATCTCCTCGGCCGCCATCACGGTGATCTCCGCCAGCTGCTCGGCCGTCGGGTCGTAGTTGACGTGCGTGTCCACCAGGAACACCTGGCGGTCGGGCAGCAGCAGGCCGTTCATGCAGGCGTAGGTGTTCACGCCGGCGCGCTTGCCGATCACCTGGTCGATGTAGTTCAGGTGGTGCGCGGTGTGGCCCCAGGTGCCGCAGATCATGCCGTCCACTTCGCCCTTGTGCAGCAGCATCGAGGCGATCAGCGCCAGGCGGCGGCGCATCTCGATCTTGGCGATGGGCACGGTGATGCCCTTGCGCTCGGTCATGCGGTGGTAGGTCTGCCAGAAGTCGCGGTAGCGGTGGTCGTTCTCGACGTTCACCACGTCGTAGTCCACGCCTTCCTTCAGGCGCAGGCCGAACTTCTCGACGCGCTGGGCGATGATGGCCGGGCGGCCGATCAGGGTGGGGCGGGCGATCTTCTCGTCCACCACGATCTGCGCGGCGCGCAGCACGCGCTCTTCCTCGCCCTCGGCGTAGGCCACGCGCTTCTTCGCGGCCGCCTTGGCGGCGTTGACGATCGGCTTCATCATCGTGCCGGAGGCATAGACGAAGGTCTGCAGGTGGTCGCGGTAGGCGTCCATGTCGGCGATCGGGCGCTGGGCCACGCCGCTGTCGGCGGCGGCCTGGGCCACGGCCGGCGCGATCTTGATCATCAGCCGCGGGTCGAACGGCTTGGGGATCAGGTATTCGGGGCCGAAGGCCAGCGGCTCGCCCACGTAGGCGGCGGCCACCACTTCGCTCTGCTCGGCCTGGGCCAGCTCGGCGATCGCATGCACCGCGGCGATCTCCATCTCCAGCGTGATCGTCGTCGCGCCGCAATCGAGCGCGCCGCGGAAGATGTACGGGAAGCACAGGACGTTGTTGACCTGGTTCGGGTAGTCCGTGCGGCCGGTGGCCATCACCACGTCGCCGCGCACGGCGTGGGCGTCTTCGGGCGTGATTTCCGGGTTGGGGTTGGCCAGCGCGAAGATGACCGGGCGCGCGGCCATCTTGGCCACCATGGCGGGCTTGAGCACGCCGCCGGCCGACAGGCCCAGGAACACGTCGGCGCCGTCGATCACTTCCGACAGCGTGCGGGCGTCGGTCTTCTGGGCGAACTGGATCTTGTCCTCGTCCATCAGCTCGGTGCGGCCCTCGTAGACCACGCCGGCCAGGTCGGTGACGAACACGTTCTCGCGCTTCAGGCCCACCTTCAGCAGCAGGTTCAGGCAGGCGAGGGCGGCGGCACCGGCGCCGGAGGCCACCAGGCGCACGGAGCCGATGTCCTTGTTCACCACCTTCAGGGCGTTGAGCATGGCGGCGGCCACCGTGATCGCGGTGCCGTGCTGGTCATCGTGGAAGACGGGAATGTTCAGGCGCTTGCGCAGCTCGCGCTCCACGTAGAAGCACTCGGGCGCCTTGATGTCTTCGAGGTTGATCGCGCCGAAGGTGGGCTCCAGGGCGGCGATGACCTCGACCAGCTTGGCCGGGTCCTTCTCGTTGATCTCGATGTCGAACACGTCGACGCCGGCGAACTTCTTGAAGAGGACGCCCTTGCCCTCCATGACGGGCTTGGAGGCCAGCGCACCGATGTCGCCCAGGCCGAGCACGGCCGTGCCGTTGGAGATCACGCCCACCAGGTTGCCGCGCGCGGTGTAGCGGAAGGCGGCGGCCGGGTCCTTGACGATCTCCTCGCAGGGAGCGGCCACGCCGGGCGAGTACGCCAGTGCCAGATCGTGCTGGTTGACCATCTGTTTGGTGGCCGCGATGGCGATCTTCCCCGGCTTCGGAAACTCGTGGTACTCGAGGGCAGCCTGGCGCAGCAGGGCGCGTTTGTCGGGCGTGGCGTTGACCGGGGGGGTATCGGACATCAAGGGGTCTCCAGCTCTGTGAGGGCTGCCGGACCTCGCCACAGGAGCAGGCGCTCCAGGACGGGACGGCGTTTTAGGGTGTGAGATTGTAGTCAGCCTGCCGTAGAAACCCTGGTACGCAATTCTGCTTAACCAGGGTGAAGCACCCGTGACCTGGAGATGGCCTTTGCTGAGTCGGCGTTTTCAGGCCGTATCCAGCGGAAACACCGGCCGCCGCACGTTCCTGAAAGGGAACAGCGCGTAGTTGGAACTCGTCACCCCGGTGGGGCTGTCGCATTCCACCAGCGCATGCGAGAGCGGCACGAACACCGGCCGGCAGTACATGCGCGACTTGAGCAGCACGAAGCCACTGGCTCCTTGGCCACGCCGAGCTGGGTGAGCGGCACCTTGTTGCCCAGGCGCACGGTGGTGTGGGCGCCAATGCCGGCCGCCATCAGTTCGTTCATGGAGTCGCAGGTGCCGCCGGACATGCAGTTGTCGCTGTGGTCCAGCAGCAGCACCGGGCGGTCCGCGCCATCGGCCAGGGCCTGGGCGCGCCGCAGGGACGCGGCTAGCGGCTCGCTGTCCTAGACGAATTCCGCGCGCTCGGCCCAGCGTGCCTTTCTCTTGTCCCAGCCTTTCCAGCGCATGGCGGTAGTGGTCAAACAGCTCGTCGCCATCCTTGGCTAGTAGCGAGGCCAGGCGTATTCAGCAGTAACGATGCTGGGCTGGTTGTACGGTGGCTGCGAGCGCTCGTCAGCCATCTTCAGGAACAGCAGATAGGTCAACTGCTCCACATAGTCGCCATAGCTCATGCCGTCGTCACGCAGCACGTTGCAGTAGTTCCAGAGCTTCTGGACGAGGGAGTGGGTGGTCGCGTTCATGCGGATGTGATGGGCGGCAAGGCGCCAAGCTTGTCTGCCACCTGTTTGCAGGCCGTGATCAGGTCGGTGACGAGCCGTGTATCGACTTCGAGCATGCCTTCGTACTCGCCCAGGTTGCGGGCGTCATGGCACTTGGACAACACGCGCCACACCTCGGGGCCCAGGCCCAGCGTGTGGGGCAGCAGCTGAAAAACAATGAATCGGTTGGCCGAGCGGTAGCCATGCCAGCGCAGCGCTGCAAGGCACAGCGCGTGCGCAGCGTTGTAGGCCAGGTCAAACTGGCTTTCGAGGGCCAGGTCTGGCTTTTGGGCGTCTTGCAGGCGGGCCAGTCCCATGCGCTGCAGGCCTGCAAATTCAGGCGCATCGGGTGGCTCTGCACGCAGGGCCTTGCCTGGCCCGGCCAGGTTGTCAAAGGGTGAGGTCATCAGGTCCTCCTATCAACCAGATCTTGGGTTGTGCCATGACGCGCGACACAAAAGCGCCACCTTCCCGCAGCCGCTTGGCAAAGTCTTGTGGCGTAAAAATGTTGGGATTGACCTCGCGCCCCAACTGCGCGCTCAAGTCTTGCAGCGCCAGAATGGTGTCGCCATAGGTCAGGGTGTCGCTTACCAGCAGCAGGTCAATATCGCTGCGTGCCGTGTCTTGCTGCTTGGCGATGGAGCCATACACGAACGCCACCTTGATTTGTGCCGCCAGCGGCGCCAACGCAGCGCGCAAGGGCTCGGCCATGCCCACCGTCTTGCGCACCAGGCTGCACAGCTCTTCGTAGATGGGTGAATCCGGGTTGGCCTGGTAGTGCCTCTGGTTGCCCACCGGTTTGACCGTGACCAAGCCACTTTGGGCCAAGCGCGCCAGCTCCCGCTGCACCGCCCCCGAGCCCACGCCTGCCAGGTTGATCAATTCGGTGGCGTAGAAGCTGCGATCCGGCTGACCGAACAGCAGGCCCAGCACGCGCCGCTGCGTGCCAGAAAACAGAGCACCCGCCAAGCTGGTGCTGCGTGTTTCTGTGGTGCTTGCTGGTTTTGTACCCATTTTGGGCATTTTAATACCCAAAATGGGTTTTCGAAGAAGTGAAGTGCAGGAATAGAGCTACAAGGGTAGGTTCTTGGGAAAAAATGGCCTCTACCGCCCGTCTATCAATCGCAAGCAGCTATCAAAGTTGTAGTGAATTGATGACTCCGCCGCTTCGGCCTCTTGCAGTTCTTTCAGCGTGCGTCCATCCGCCGCCTTCCATTCAATGCGCCCATTGGCACTGCGGCCCAGCACCACGGCGGCGGCCGTGCTGGGCGAGCTAAAGCTGTAGTCCTGCGTGAACTGGTAGAGCCCGCCCTGCAGGCCCAGCACGCCATTGCCAATCAGCTCCAGCCGCAGGTCATACATGCCGCGCACATGCAGCGCCATGCTGGGCACAGTGTCTGCCACCGCCTGCGAACCCGCCCGCACCACAAAACCCTGGCTGGCCTCGTAGCCCGTGGCCTGCACACCCTTGCCCTTGCAGGTGAGCAGCGGGCTGGCCTTGGCTGCCGGTGCTGGGGCGCCTGCTCAAACGCATGCACCCCCAGCACCGGCAACATGCCCAGCATGTGGCTCAAAAAGACTTCCATGTCGGCCCGGTCGGCTTCGCTCAGAGATGGCTCGGCGGGCTGGTTGGCGTTGTCCAGCGGCAGGCGCTTGGCACCGCGAGCGGAGGGAGAAAGGGCATTGGCCTCCGGCGTCATCCTCTATCTCCTTGCGGTCCATTCTAGAAGCGGGCAGTACCAATTTGCCCAATATGACTGAAGACCGAAGGAAGGCCTGCGCAACGCACGCATGAGTGTGCTTAAGCGCTGAACCCGTGGATTTACATAGCGACCGAAGCCTGCTTCTTCGCAGTTCGCGTCCATACAGCTGCCGATCGACTGCCCACTTGGCCACTCTTGGGCATCACGCCCCTGGCGCTGAACAGATCGTTAGGAATTTCCCGCGCCGCGTTCGCTTCGCCGTTGCTACCAAGCCCAGGCTGTGCTGATTTATGTGACGTCTCGCACCCCCGGCCCGTTTCTCAAGCCGCATCCAGCGGAAAAACTGGCCGCCGCACGTTCCTGAACGGAAACAGCGCGTAGTTGGAACTCGTCACCCCGGTGGGGCTGTCGCATTCCACCAGCGCATGCGAGAGCGGCACGAACACCGGCCGGCAGTACATGCGCGACTTGAGCAGCACGAAGCGGTGGGCCTTGGGGTCCATGCCCACGCAGGAGAAGACGCCCAGGTCCCACGGTTCGTGGGTGCGCTCGGTGACCACGATGCGCGCCTTGCCCGTGTCGAACAGCACCGTGCGGCCCATGGCGCAGCGCTGGCCGGTGTAGATGGGGCCGGTGACGGTGTATTCGCCGTCGCTGATGGCCACCACGGTGCCTTCGACGGCCACCGGCTCCTTGGCCACGCCGAGCTGGGTGAGCGGCACCTTGTTGCCCAGGCGCACGGTGGTGCGGGCGCCCACGCCTGCCGCGATCAGTTCGGCGACGGCCTCGGGGTCGCACAGCGGGCCCACGGCGATGTCTTCCAGGCCTTCGGCCAGCGCGGCCTGCAGCACGTCCATGGAGTCGCAGGTGCCGCCGGACATGCAGTTGTCGCTGTGGTCCAGCAGCAGCACCGGGCGGTCCGCGCCTGCGGCCAGCGCCTGGGCGCGCCGCAGGGAGGCGTCCAGCGGTTCGCTGTCGTAGACGAATTCCGCGCGCTCGTCCCAGATGGCGGCGGCGATGCGGTCGGCGGCAGCCTGGGCCGGCGCGGGGTCGTCGGCATCGGCGGTGACGACCACGCTCATGCAGGGCGCCTCGATGTCGGCGAGCGAGAAGCCCGCGAACACCGTGGCGGCGGGAACGCCTTCGGCCTCGGCCGCGCGCGCCGCGTCCACAGCGCGCAGCATCGCGCCCTGCAGCGTGGTGCTGCGCAGCGTGTGGCCCATCATGGGCAATGGATGCCAGCGCACGGTATAGCGCGCCCGGCCCTGCAGCATGTCCAGCAGCAGGCGGCCGGCGTGTTCGCCGGTTTCGTACATGTCGATGTGCGGATAGGTCTTGAAGCCCACCATCACGTCGGCGTGGGCGACCATCTTGGGCGTGATGTTGCCGTGCAGGTCCAGCGCCACGGCCACGGGCACGCCCGGCGCGGCGGCGCGCACGCGCTCCAGCAGGTCGCCTTCGCCGTCGGGGCTGTTCTCGGCCACCATGGCGCCGTGCAGGTCCAGCAGGATGGCGTCGCAGCCGGGCGCGGCCTCCACGATGCGGCGGGTGAGTTCGTCGTAGGCGGCGGCATGCACCGGGCCGCTGGGGTTGGCCATGGCCGACACGGGCGTCACCATCTCGGCGCCCAGGCTGCGGGCCAGGTTGATGAAGGCCGCCATGGCGGTGCGCATGCCGAGGTTGTCCTGCAGCGCCTCCTGCCCGTAGCGGGGCGAGAAGGCTTCCAGCGGCGTGGGCACCGGCGAGAAGGTATTGGTCTCGTGGTTGAGCCGCGCGATCAGGAACTTCATCGTCATGCCGCCACCCCCGCGCTGCGCAGCATGGCGTGCAGCAGCACGTTGCAGCCGGCCTCCAGGTGTTCAGGCTCCGCGTCTTCGATCTCGTTGTGGCTGATGCCGTCCGCGCACGGCACGAAGACCATGGCCGTGGGCGCCAGGCGTGCGAGGTACACGGCATCGTGCCCGGCGCCGCTCACCACGTCCATGGCGCTGTAGCCCAGCGCGGCCGCGTCGGCGCGCACGCCTTCGACCAGTTCGGGGGTGAAGGGCTGCGGCGGGAAGTACACCACCTGCTCCACCGCCATCGGCGTGCGGCGGGCCGTGCCGATGCGCTCGCAGGCCGCGCGCAGGGCGGCGTCCATCTGCAGCAGCACCGCGTCGTCGGCGGCGCGCAGGTCCACCGTCATGCGCACGCTGCCAGGGATCACGTTGCGCGAACTCGGGAACACCTCCAGCACGCCCACGGTGCCGCGCGCGTGCGGCGCATGCGCCAGGGCGATGCGGTTCACTTCTTCCACCAGGGCGCTCGCCGCCAGCAGCGCGTCGCGGCGCAGGTCCATGGGCGTCGGGCCCGCGTGGGCTTCCATGCCCTGCACGGTCACGTCGTACCAGCGCTGGCCGAGGGCGCCCTGGACCACGCCGATCACGCAGTGGTTGGCCTCCAGCACCGGCCCCTGTTCGATGTGCGCCTCGAAATACGCGCCCACCGCGGGCGTGGGGCCGGCCTCGCCGGCATAGCCGATGGCGGCGAGCGCCTCGGCCACGCTGGTGCCCTGGCCGTCGCGCTGCGCCAGCGCATGCTCCAGCGTGAAGGCGCCGGCGAACACGCCCGAGCCCATCATCACGGGCACGAAGCGCGAGCCTTCTTCGTTGGTCCACACCGCGACCTCGATCGGGGCCTCGGTCTCGATGCCCGCGTCGTTCAGGCTGCGCACCACCTCCAGGCCAGCCAGCACGCCGTAATTGCCGTCGAACTTGCCGCCGGTGGGCTGGGTGTCGATGTGGCTGCCGGTCATCACGGGCGGCAGGGCGTCGTCGCGCCCGGCTCGGCGCGCGAAGATGTTGCCGATGGCGTCGATGCGCACGCTGCAGCCGGCCTCGCGCGCCCAGCGCACGAACAGGTCGCGGCCTTCGCCGTCCAGCGCGGTGAGCGCCAGCCGGCACACGCCGCCCTTCGGCGTGGCGCCGATGCGCGCCAGGTCCATCAGCGATTGCCACAGCCGCGCGCCGTTCACGCGGGCCTGCAGCGCAGGGGGGGAAGTCTTCATGTCCACGGTGGGTGATCCTGAATGGGGTTCGGGGGGTCAGGCCAGGCCTACGCCCAGGTAGCGGTCCTTGGTCGCTTCGTCGGCCAGGAAGTCGGCGTTGCGGGCCTCGTGCACGACGGCGCCCTGCTCGATGATGTAGTGGCGGTCGGCCAGCTGGGTGCAGACCTCGAGGTTCTGCTCCACGAGCAGGATGGCCACGCCCGCGGCCTTGATGGCCTGCAGCTGCGACACGATCTCCTCGACGATCACGGGCGCCAGGCCTTCCACGGGCTCGTCCAGCATGAGCAGGCGCGGCGCGTTCATCAGCGCGCGGCCGATGGCCAGCATCTGCTGCTCGCCGCCCGAGAGCTGCCCGCCGCCGTTGGTGCGGCGCTCCTTCAGGCGCGGGAAGATGCGGTAGATGTCGGCCAGCTGCCAGGGCGACTGCCTGCGCTGGCCCAGCAGCAGGTTCTCTTCCACCGTGAGCAGCCGGAAGATGCCGCGGTGCTCGGGCACCAGGCACACGCCGCGCTGCGCGATGCGGTGCGCGGGCAGGCCCTGCACGTCTTCGCCGCGGAAGCGCACGCGCCCTGCGCTCGGCTGCACCACGCCGCAGATGCTCTTGAGCGTGGTGGTCTTGCCCGCGCCGTTGCGCCCGAGCAGCGTGACCAGTTCGCCGTCGTCCACGTGCAGGCCGACGCCCTGCAGCACGTGGCTCTTGCCGTAGTGGGCGTGCAGCCCCTCGATCTGCAGGATGCTCGTCATGCCTTGCCTCCGGTGATCATGTTGCCCAGATAGGCGCTGCGCACGCGTTCGTCGCTGCGGATCGCGTGCGGATGGCCTTCGGCCAGCACGCGGCCCTGCTGCATGACGGTGACGGTGTCGGAGATGTCCATCACGATGTTCATGTTGTGCTCGATGAGCACCACGGTGTGCTCGTCCTTCAGGCCCTGGATCAGCCGCTTCATGTCGTCCAGGTCGTCGATGCCCATGCCCGAGGTGGGCTCGTCCAGGAAGATCGCCTTCGGGCCCGCGGCCAGCGCCATGCCCACTTCCAGCCGGCGTTGCTGGCCGTGCGAGAGGTTGCCGACGGGCGTGTCGGCATGGCGCTCCAGGCCCAGCCGCGCCAGCACGCGCGCCACCACGTCGGCGCGGGAGCGGGCGCCGACGGGCGCGCTCCAGCAGTTGAGGGCCTGTGCGGGCGCCGTGCCCTGCGCGGCCAGCCGCAGGTTCTCGCGCACCGGCAGCGTGAGGAACAGGCTGGTCACCTGGAACGAGCGCGCCATGCCGCGCTGCACGCGGCGATGGTCCGGCTCGCGCGTCACGTCGTGGCCGTCGAACACGATGCGCCCGCCGCTCACCGCCTTGGTGCCGGTGAGCATGTGGAACAGCGTGGTCTTGCCCGCGCCGTTGGGGCCGATCACCGAATGCACGGTGTTCGCGCGCACCTTGAGGTCCACGCCCGAAAGCGCGGCGAACTTGTCGTAGCGCTTCTCGACGCCGATGGCTTCCAGCAGGATGGGGGATGCCGTGCTCATGCTTTGTCTCCCGTGCCGGCAGGGGTGGCGTCCGCGGGGTGCTTCGCGCCGCGCAGGCGGTCCCAGGCCGATTCGAACAGGCCCCAGAGGCCGCGCTGCATCCCTAAGCTGACGACCATCAGCACCACGCCCAGCAGCAGCAGCCAGCGCGGCCAGAGGGTGGAGAGCCAGTCGCCCACGATCAGGTAGAAGGCCGAGCCCAGCAGCGAGGCCAGCAGGTTGCCGGTGCCGCCGATCACGGTCATCACGAGGATCATCTCGCTCGTGTGGTATTCGGCGCTCGCCAGCGGGGCGATGCCGGTCATCATGGCGTGCAGCGCGCCGGCCAGGCCGGTGACGGCGCCGGAGATCACGAACGCCTGCAGCTTCAGCAGCCGGAGGTCGTAGCCGATGGCGCCCGCGCGCTCCTCGTTGTCGCGCACGGCCAGCAGGGTGCGGCCGAACACCGAGGCCGATACCTTCTGCAGCAGCCAGAAGGCCACCAGGAACACCACGGCGACGAAACCGTAGTACTGCCAGGGCGAGGCGAGCGGCCAGAGCGTGAACCCGCCCACGGCCAGCGAGGGGCGGGGGATGTCCATCAGGCCGTTGTCGCCGCCCGTGAGGCCGGGCATCGAGTAGGCGAGGAAGTAGAACATCTGCGCGAAGGCGAGCGTCAGCATCACGAAGTAGGTGCCGCGCTGGCGGATGGCGACCCAGCCCACCAGCGCCGCGCCCACCGCACCCGCCACCACGGCGAGCGCCAGGGCCAGCGGCATCGGCAGGGGCCAGCGCGTGAGCGTGAGGGCGATGGTGTAGCTGCCCAGCCCGAAGAAGATGCCCTGCCCGAAGGAGAGCAGCCCCGTGTGCCCCAGCAGCAGGTTGCAGCCCATGGCCGCGAGGCCGTAGATCAGCACTTCGCTGGCCAGGGACCCGGACTGCATGGTGAGCGGCATCGCCAGCACGAAGGCCAGCGCCAGCAGCAGATGGAAGTGTTTGCGCAAGATCGTCATGGCGGTGTTCATCCTTTGCGGCCCAGCAGGCCATGCGGGCGCAGCAGCAGCACGGCGGCCATGGCGACGTAGATCATCAGGCGCGCGCCCTCGGGCCACACGGTGCTCATCACGCTCTGCACGATGCCGATCAGGAGGCCCCCGACCAGCGCGCCGCCGAAGCTGCCCATGCCGCCCACCACCACGACCACGAAGGCCACGCCCAGCGCCTCGATGCCCATGAAGGGTTCTGCGCCGCGGATGGGCGCCGCCAGCACGCCCGCGATGGCGGCGGTGGCCGCGCCGAGCGCGAACACCAGGCTGAAGATGCGGAACACGTTGATGCCCAGCAGCGAGACCATCTCGGTCGATTCGCTGCCCGCGCGCACCGCGCTGCCCAGGCGCGTGCCTTCGAGCACCCACCACAGGCCCACGGCCAGCACGGCGGTGAAGCCGATCACGAAGAGCCGGTACTTGGGATAGACGAAGCTGCCCCACATCACCACGCCCTGCAGCAGATCGGGCACGGCCACGCTGTCGCCCAGCGGCCCCCATTGCAGGATCACCAGTTCCTGCACGGCGAGCGCCAGGCCCACGGTGACGAGGATGTGGAACTCGTGCGGCTTGGCGTACACGTGGCGCAGCACCAGCTTTTCGGTGAGCCAGCCCAGGGCGCCCACCACCAGCGGCACCACCACCAGGGCGAGCCAGAAGCTCAGGCCCCAGCGCGTCATCTGGTAGCAGAAATACGCGCCCAGCAGGTAGAACGCGCCGTGCGCGAAGTTCACGAAGCGCAGCAGGCCGAACACGATGGACAGGCCCACGGCCAGCAGGAAGTACAGCATGCCGATGCCGATCCCGTTGATGACCTGTAGCAGGTAGATGCTCATGGAATGGAGGCAGGACGCAGGAAGGGAAAGGCCCCGGCACCGGAGTGCGGGGCGGGAAGGTGCGAAAGGTCGCGGCGGGTCAGCCGAGCTTGCAGCCGGTCTGGTCCACCGGCAGGAACGACTTGCCGGAGCTCACCACGTCCACGTAGTCGTCCTTGTTGGCCATCTTCGCCTTGGGCTTGCCCTTGAGCAGGTAGTAGTTCTTGAGCACCTGGTGGTCACCCTTGCGGACTTCTTCCTCGCCCGTGAGGCCCGCGTACTTCATGCCCTCCAGCGCGGCGACCACGGCCTTGGGCTCCACCGTGCCGGCCTTGATGATCCCGTCGATCAGCAGCTTGGTGCAGATGTACGAGCCCGCCAGGCTGTAGTTGGGGTTGGACTTGAACTTCTCCTGGCTGCGCTTGACCAGCTCCAGGTTCAGCGGGGCGTCCACGGTGTGCCAGTACTGCGCGCCGAAATAGATGCCGTCGCACAGGTCCGCGCCCAGCGATTCGAACTGCTCCAGCCCCGAGGCCCAGGCGATCAGGATGGTCATGTTCTTGTGCATGCCGAAGCTCACCGCCTGGCGCAGCGCGTCCGACGATTGCGAGCCGAAGTTCAGCAGCAGCAGCACGTCGGGCTTGGCGGCCATCGCGTTGGTGAGGTAGCCGCTGAACTCCTTCTCGGTGAGCGAGTGGTAGCTGTTGCCCACGTGCTCCAAGCCCTTTTCCTTGAAGACGTTCTTGGCCGCGGAGAGCAGGCCGTCGCCGAACACGTACTGCGGCGTGATGGTGTACCAGCGCTTGGCCTTCGGCAGCGCGTCGGCCAGCGGGCGCACGGTCTGCTCGATCGCGCCGAAGGTGGGCACCGACCAGCGGAACGTGGCGGGGTTGCAGTCCTTGCCGGTGATCTCGTCGGCGCCCGCGGTGGTGATGAAGATGCCGCCGGCCTTCTCGGCCTCCTTGCCCATGGCCAGCGATTCGGACGACAGGATGCCGCCGGCGAAGAAGCGCGTGCCCTGCTGCTGCGATGCCTCCTGCACCTTGCGCACCGCGGTGGCGGGCTTGCCCTCGGTATCGAGCACGGTGTAGGCCAGGGGGCGGCCCAGGGCCTTGCCGTACTGCTCGATCGCCAGCTTCATGCCGAGGTCGGCGAACTTGCCGTTCGCCGCGAAGGCCCCCGACATGGGCACGGGGCAGCCGAACTGGATCGCGCCGCTGGACTGCGCCCAGGCGCTGCGCGCGAGGCCGAGCGATGCGGGCAGCGCGGCCAGCGCGGAGAGTTGCAAGAGATGACGACGTTGCATGGGGGAAAGCTCCTGTGGGGGTGGAACCGGCCGGCCTGCGGGCCGGGGCAAGGCTTTTTTGCAAAGCACGCGGCGTGCCACGTATTGTTCCTATTTATAGTGATAAATAGAACAAATGCCGTGCACGTAAACCCTGCCTGCGCCACCGCTGCACGCCCATGGTGCATACACTGCACCACGGAGCCGACGGCCCGGTGCGCCTGCACCATGCCGAGCTCCACCCGTCTTCAACCCGCAACGCACCATGGCCACGAAACCGCCCGCCGGCAAGCCGATCAAGCCCCTCAAGCGCCCCGACCTGGTGGCGCAGGAGATCAAGCGGCTGATCACCGAGAAGAACCTGAGCCCCGGCGACCGCCTGCCGCGCGAGAGCGAGCTGCAGGCGCAGTTCGAGGTGAGCAAGGGCACCATCCGCGAGGCGCTCAAGTCGCTGGAGGTGCAGGGCCTGGTGACCATCTCCACGGGCCCCTCGGGCGGGGGCACCATCGCCGAGGTGTCGCTGGACCGCACGCTGCAGTTCCTGCAGAACTACCTGTTCTTCCAGGACGTGACGATCGACAACATCTACGCCGTGCGCCAGTTCCTGGAGCCGGAACTCGCGGCCGGCGCCGTGCCGCACCTGACGGAGGCCGATTTCGAGGCGCTGGAGCACAGCATCGCCTGCTGCGATCCCCACTCCAGCAGCGAAGACCTGCTCTCCCAGCGCCGGGAGGACGTGAACTTCCACGACATCCTGGCCGCCGCCAACCCGAACCCGTTCCTGCGCTTCGCCTGCGAGCTGATCAACGAAATGCTGCGCCAGCTCATCGTGTACGGCAACCGCACCCCGAAGTCGGAGCACCGGCGCTTCGGCGAGACCAATGCCCGGTTCCACCGCGAGATCGTGCAGGCGGCGCGGGCGCGCGACGCGGCGCTGGTGCGCGAGCTGATGGCGCGGCACATGCTGGACGCCGCGAGCAGCGTCCAGCGCATGAAGGGCCGCATCCAGGGCCGCCTGATCCTCGATGCCGAGACGCTGCGCGGACCCCGCTCGGTCCACCTGCGCAAGAAGGAATAGCGGCCCGTCAGGCGGTGGACTGCCGCCCGCCGGCCGTGCCGTGCACCGCCACCCGGTTGCGTCCCCGCACCTTGGCGTCGTAGAGCGCCTCGTCGGCGCAGGCCAGCAGCGCGAACGGCTGGCCGGCATGCTCCGGAAACGCGGCGACCCCGCAGGAGAGGGTGGCGGACAGCGACCCGGGGCCGTGGCGCACCCGCAGCGCCTCGAAGGCCCGGCGCAGCGTCTCGGCCCGCTCCCGGGCGACCGCGAGGGGCGTGTCCGGCAGCAGCAGCACGAATTCCTCGCCGCCATGCCGGCAGGCGAGGTCCTGCACGCGCACGTGGCGCTGCAGCAGCAGCGCGAGGGCCTGCAGCACGGCATCGCCCGCGGCATGGCCGTGGGTGTCGTTGATGCGCTTGAAGTGGTCGATGTCGATCATCAGCAGCGACAGGGGCAGGTCCTGGGCGCCGCAGTGCGCCATCCTTTCCGCGAGCGTGGCGTCGAGGTGGCGGCGGTTGTGCAGGCCGGTCAGCGGATCGCGCACGGCCTGTTCGCGGAGCTGGTCCTGCAGCAGGCGGATTTCCTCGAACTGCTCGCGCAGCCGGGCATTGCTCTTCTGCTGCTCCATCGCCCGCCGGTAGCTGGTGTGGGCGAACATGGTGAGGAACAGCGTGAGCGCCAGGATGCACAGCAGCGAGGTGGCCGTGTCGATGTCCGGGTGCAGCGGCCGGCCCCCGTACACCGCGAGCCCTGCCAGGAGCCCGCAGCCCATGGCGGCCATGAGGCGCAGCAGGCCCGGGTAGCCGTGGAACGCGACGACATTGATGCAGTTGCCGATGAACAGCGTGAAGGTGATCCAGACGGGCATGCCCAGCAGGCCCGCCCAGAGCCCTCCGAAGAGGTTGTCCACCACGATGTTGTGCATCTCCGCCTTCGCCTGCTGTGGCGAGCGGCGGGCCCGCCAGTAGGCGATCTGCGGGTAGACGAGGAACTGCGCCACCAGCACGGCCCAGGCCGCCGGGCCGGCGCCGGTGTGCAGGAAATGTGCTCCGAGCGCCAGGAACAGCAGGGCGTAGAAGAAGGTGCGGTTGCGGTGGTTCATCCGCACCAGCCAATGGACGGAGCGGCCCGGCGGGGAGGTTGGCGGCAAGGGCGCTGGCAGCGGAGGGGGCATCGGCGGCGGGAGGGGGGTCCGGGCGGGACCGCGGGGAAGGGCGCGTGGCGGGATAACTGGACAGTGAATGCCTGGTTATCGACAGTTTCCCGGAAAGCTGCAGTGTTGTCTTCCGCCGACTCCCGGACTTTCCGGAACGGCCGGCCGCTGCGCCGCCTTGCAATGGAGTGACAATCCGCGTTCCACGGCGTCCCGTGGTGCCGCATGCTCCGGGAGGGAGCCCCCGGTGCCGGTCCGCAGTGCCTTCTTCTTTCCATCCAGCCACGAAAACAGGTGAAACGATGCGTTCCATGCGTTCCTACAGTGCCCTCTTGAGCCTTCTCTGCAGCGCCGCGGTGCTCGGCGGATGCGCCGCCGGTGCGTCCGGCCAGGCGTCCGGCACCGCCGCCGAGGCCCCGCCCCCGGCCGCCGCCCCGGCAGCGGAGCCCGCGCCCGCCCCGGCGCCCGCTCCCGCCGCGCCCCGCGTGCCCGAGGACGGCACCGTGGCCGAGTTCTCCGGCACGGACACCGCCCTGCCGGCCGATGCCATGGCCCTGCTGGACGCGATGGCTGCCGACAAATCGGCCGCGTCCCAGCGCTGGGAGATCAAGGGCTACAGCGACCGCAAGACCGCGAAGAACGCGCGCGAGATCGCCCTGGCCCGCGCACTGGCGGTGCGCAAGGAACTGGTGGCACGCGGCATTCCTGCGCAGAACCTGCGCGTGATGTACAGCACCTCCGTGGCGCGCGAGGCGGTCACCGTCCTGCCACGGTGATTACTCCCCCCTGAGTCGCCTTTGGCGCCTGCTTCGCGGCCTTCCGACGGGTGAGGCCGCAGGGCAGGCGTGCGCCGTGCCGCGTCAGCGGCTGCTCGGGAAGCTGAACACCGCGCCTTCGCGCACGCCGGCCGAGGGCCAGCGCTGGGTGATGGTCTTGCGCTTGGTGTAGAACCGCACGGCGTCCGGGCCGTAGGCATGCAGGTCGCCGAACAGGCTGCGCTTCCAGCCGCCGAACGAGTGGTAGGCCACGGGCACGGGCAGGGGAACGTTCACGCCCACCATGCCGACCTGGATGTGGTCGGTGAAGTAGCGGGCCGCCTCGCCGTCGCGCGTGAAGATGCAGGTGCCGTTGCCGTATTCGTGGTCGTCGATGAGCTGCATCGCTTCCTGCAGGGTCTTCACGCGCACCACGCCGAGCACGGGGCCGAAGATCTCCTCCTGGTAGATCTTCATGCCGGGCTTCACGTGGTCGAACAGGCAGGCGCCCAGGAAGTAGCCTTCCTCGTGGCCGGCCACCTGCACGGTGCGGCCGTCCACCACCAGCGTCGCGCCTTCGGCGACGCCGCTGTCCACATAGGCCTTCACCTTCTCGAAGTGCTGCTTCGTGACCAGCGGGCCCATGTCGTTGCCGTTGTCCGTGCCGGGGCCGACCTTCATCTTCGCGATCTCGGCCTGCAGGCCGGCGATCACGGCATCTGCGGTGCCGTCGCCCACGGCCACCACCAGCGGGATCGCCATGCAGCGCTCGCCGCAGCTGCCGTAGGCGGCGCCCATGAGTGCGCTCACGGCGTTGCCGATGTCGGCATCGGGCATCAGCACGGCATGGTTCTTCGCGCCGCCCAGGGCCTGCACGCGCTTGCCGTGCTTGCAGCCTTCCGCGTAGATGTACTCGGCGATCGGCGTGGAGCCCACGAAGCTCACGGCCTTCACGCGCGGATCGCGCAGCAGCGTGTCGACTGCGCCCTTGTCGCCGTTCACCACGTTCAGCACGCCGGGCGGCAGGCCCGCTTCCAGCGCCAGCTGCGCGATCAGCAGCGCGCTGCTGGGGTCGCGCTCGGAGGGCTTGAGCACGAAGGTGTTGCCGCAGGCCACGGCCATGGGCCACATCCACAGCGGCACCATGGCCGGGAAGTTGAACGGCGTGATGCCGGCGGTGACGCCCAGCGCCTGGAATTCGGACCAGGAGTCGATGTTCGGGCCCACGTTGCGGCTGTGCTCGCCCTTCAGCAGCTCGGGCGCGTAGCTCGCGTATTCCACGTTCTCGATGCCGCGCTGCAGCTCGCCGTGCGCATCGGCCAGCACCTTGCCGTGCTCGGCGGTGATGAGGGCGGCGATTTTGTCGGCGTTCTCTTCGAGCAGCACCTTCAGTCTGGACATCACGCGCGCGCGCTTGAGCGGCGGCGTGTTGCGCCAGGCGGGGAAGGCCTTCTCGGCCGAGGCGATGGCCGCCTCGACGGTCGCCTGGTCGGCCAGCGCCACGCTGGTGGTGGACTGCCCGGTGGCGGGGTCGAACACCGGCTGGGTGCGGGCGGTGTCGGCGACGATCTGGCCGTCGATCAGGTGGCCGACGGTGGAGGTCACGGATTTGTCGTGTTGCATGGCGTTCTTGTCGAAGGAAAAAGCGGGATCAGGCCATCGCGGCCTGGGGTTCCAGATGGGGGGTCACGTGGCCCAGCGCGCGTTCCACGTATTGCTCTTTTTCGCCCACGGGGGCGAAGTAGTGCAGCACCTCGCGCGCGGCCTCCACGCCCTTCAGGCGGCACAGCAGCCACGCCACCAGGTACTGCGAGGCGAGGCAGCCGCCCGCCGTGGCGACGTTGCCGCGCGCCACGAACGGCTGCTGCACGACCTGCACGCCCGAGGCTTCCACCCAGGGCCGGCTGGTGAGGTCGGTGCACGCCGGCACGCCGCCGAGCAGCCCCAGGCGGCCGAGCAGGAACGTGCCGGAGCACTGCGCGGCCAGCAATTGGCGGGCAGGGTCCAGCACGCGCAGCGGCTCCATGAGGGCCGGGTCGGCGGCGACGTCGCGCGTCTTCATGCCGCTGCCCACCAGCACCGCGTCGGCCCCGGCGAGCGCGTCCAGGCCTTCGTGGGCGTCGATCGTCAGCCCGTTCATGGACGTCACGCGCCGCGCGGGGCTGGCGATGCGCACATGCCAGTCCGCGTCGCCCCGCAGGGCGATGCGGTTGAGCATGCCGAAGGCGACCAGCGAATCCAGGTCGTTGAAGGCGTCGAAGGTCAGGATGGCGATGTGCATGGGCGTGCGCGTTGGCAGGTGCAGGTCAGGCCACTTCGTCCAGCGCGTCGCCGAGGGCGCTGACCAGCCGGTCGATTTCCGCGGGGGTGGAGATGAAGGGCGGCGCGAGCTGGATCGTGTCGCCGCCGTAGCGCACGTAGAAGCCCTTCTCCCAGCACTTCATGGCGATCTCGTAGGGGCGCCTGGCAGGCTCGCCCGGCAGCGCGGAAATGGTGATGCCGGCTGCGAGGCCGTAGTTGCGGATGTCGGACACGTGCTTCGCGCCCTTGAGGCCATGCACCGCGTTCTCGAAATGGGGTGCGAGCGCCTTGACGCGGGCAGGCATGTCTTCCTTCTGCAGGATGTCGAGCACCGCGTTGCCCGCAGCGCACGCCACCGGGTGGGCCGAGTAGGTGTAGCCGTGCGGGAATTCGAGCATGTACTCGGGGCCGCCCTGCGCGATGAAGGTGTCGTAGATCTCCTTGGTGGCCATCACGCCGCCCAGCGGCTGCGCGCCGTTCGTCACCTGCTTGGCGAAGTTCAGGATGTCCGGCGTCACGCCGAAGGCCTCGGCGCCCGTCCAGGCACCGCAGCGGCCGAAGCCCGTGATGACCTCGTCGAAGATCAGCAGGATGTTGTTCTGCGTGCAGATCTCGCGGATGCGCTCCAGGTAGCCCTTCGGCGGGATCACCACGCCGGCCGAGCCCGAGAACGGCTCCACGATCACCGCCGCGATGTTGGAGGCGTCGTGCAGGGCGATCACGTCCAGCAGCTTGTCGGCCAGCGCGCGGCCGCCGTCTTCGGCCATGCCGCGCTGGAAGGTGCCCGCGGGCGGCTGCGTGTGCGGGATGTGGTCCGCCTCCACGCCCTGGCCGAAGGTCTTGCGGTTGCCCACGATGCCGCCCACCGAGATGCCGCCGAAGTTCACGCCGTGGTAGCCCTTCTCGCGGCCGATCAGGCGCGTCTTGCTCGCCTGGCCCTTGGTGCGCCAGTAGGCGCGCGCCATCTTCAGGGACGTGTCGGCGGATTCGGAACCCGAGCCGGTGAAGAACACGTAGTCGAGCCCCTCGGGCGTCAGTTCCTTGAGCTTGTTGGCCAGCGCGAACGAGGCGGGATGGCCGAACTGGAACGCGGGCGAATAGTCGAGCGTGGCGGCGGCGCGGCCGATCGCCTCGGCGATCTCCTTGCGGCCATGGCCCAGGCCGGAGCACCACAGGCCCGACAGGCCGTCGAAGATCTTGCGGCCTTCGGCATCCGTGTAGTAGGCGCCCTGGGCGCCCACGATCATGCGCGGGCGGGCCTTGAAGTTGCGGTTGCCCGTGAAGGGCATCCAGTGCGCTTCGAGCCAGGCGGCGTCCATGCGGGGAGCGGCGGCATCCGCGCCGGATGCGGGTTCGATGACGGAAAAGCCCATGGTCGGTCCTTCGGAAGAGGGTGGCGGAAGAGAAGACACGCAGGCAGGCCACGGCGGCAGCGTTCCCTGGCCTGCGGCACCTGCATTGGTGACCTGATTCTTCCGGGGATGGATAATTTCTTGAATGAGCAAATATCCATGTTCACTTGCCAGTTCATGCAAGTTTCTGCGCCTGCCATGACGAACCCTGCCGCACCCCGCTCATCCGCCCTGCCGTCCCCGCTGCCGGGCCCCGTCCCGGCCACCCGCGAGCGTGCCGTGCTCGGCCAGCTCAGCGACATGGACCTGCGCCTGCTGCAGGTGTTCAAGAGCGTGGTGGAGTGCGGCGGCATGGCGGCGGCCGAACTGGAGCTCAACATCGGCACCAGCACCGTGAGCCGCCACATGAAGGACCTGGAGACGCGCCTGGGCCTCACGCTCTGCCGCCGCGGCCGGGCGGGTTTCGCGCTCACGCCCGAGGGTCAGCGCGTCTATGAGGAAACGCTGCGCCTGCTGGCCTCGGTGCGCAGCTTCCGCGACGGCATCGACGACATCCATGCGCGCATGGGCGGCCAGCTGGCCGTGGCCGTGTTCGACAAGACCGCCAGCAACCCGGCGGCGCGCATCGGAGAGGCGATCGCCGCCTTCGGCCGGCAGGCGCCCGAGGTGGAGCTGCAGCTGCACGTGGGGCCGATCAACGCCATCGAGCGCGGCGTGATCGACGGCAGCTACCAGGTCGGCATCATCCCCGCGCACCGCAGCTCGCAGAGCCTGGTCTATACGGACCTGTTCGGCGAGACCATGCTGCTCTATTGCGGCGCGGGCCACCCGATCTTCGGTGCCGACCACGCGGGCCTGGATTGGGACGCCGTGCGCGCCTACCCCTTCGCCGGCCTGGGCTACCACTCGCCCAACATGGAACTCAGCCACCGCGCCCGCTTCGCCCGCGCGGCCACGGGGTTCGACCAGGAGTCGATCGCCACGCTCATCCTGTCGGGGCGGTACCTGGGATTTCTGCCCGACCACTACGCGGAGGATTTCGAGCGGCGGGGGCGCATGCAGGCGGTGCGGCCGGAGCTGCTGCGCTACGAGTGCCGGTTCGTGGGGCTGGTCAGGCGATCACCGGCGCCGTCGAGGGCGGCGCAGGCGTTCGGGGAATGCCTGGCGCGGGCGCATGGGTGAGGTGGGGGTGACCACAGCCTGTGCAGTCGCGAACATCCAGAGCGTGGCAGAGCGCAAATCGGCACAGCTGGATGCAGCGTGACCCCGGACTTCCTCCGCAGTCCTCCCGGCAATCATGAAGGCCGTGCATCCCTTGCAGTGGCATGCGGCCTGAGGCTCACTGGGTAGGTGGCATGCGGTCATGGCCGCACGGATGGGGGCTGTTCAGAGGCCGCCCGCAGTCGCGGGATGCCATCGCATTTCTTGCTCCAGGCGCCCATAATCCGCACACCGCCATTCCCTGCAGGGGCTCCCCACATGTCTTCCATCTCCTCCATCGCCTCGTCCGGCCTGCGCGCCGCGCAGCTGCAGCTGGACACGTCGGCGCACAACGTGGCCAACGTGAACACGGAAGGTTTCCGCCGCCAGACGGTGGAGCAGGCCGCGGTGCCGGACCAGGGTGGGGTGGAGGCGCGCGTCGGCCGGGCCCCGGCGGAGGGCGCTTCGCTGGAGGAGGACGTGGTGGGCCAGATGTCCGCGACCTATGCCTTCTCGGCCAATCTGCAGGCGGTCAAGACCGAGGACCGCATGCTCGGCTCGCTGCTCGATACCCGCGCCTGACCGATCCTGCGGCGGGGCTCAGTGCCCCGTGGCGAGGCCGGCGAGGCGTTCGACCAGCCAGTGGGCGAAAGGCGCCGACCGGATCTGCGGGGCTGTCGCGGTGGCGTACGCATGGTGCGGATGCGCCGATGCGCTGCGCGGCACGAGGAGGTGCATGGCGGTTCTCCTGCTTTCTACCGTTCTCTTTCTGGTCTTTTCTCTTCTCTTGGCGTCAGGCGCCCGCGGCGGCCGGTTGTGGGGTGGTGTCCACGGCAGCGCCCGCAGCCGCTGCCGCGCGCCGCACGCTGGCGCGTTGCCAGGCCGTCTCGTGGAAGAAGAACGCCACGGCCTGCACGGTGGGCTCCAGCAGGCTGAGCGTGAGCGAGGCGATCAGGTTGCCGGTGACCGCATAGGCCACCAGGGCCGCCACGCAGATGTGGATGAGGTAGTAGCTGCCGGTCTTCATGAGTGTGGGGAGGTTCTGGCGGGTGGCGTGGCGGATGCGGTCCATGGCGGCTCTCTTTCTTTCTTTTCCTGGCTTCCCGGTCGGTCGGGCGGTGTTCGCAGGGGATGGGTGAATGCTAGGCATTCGCATCTCCGCGCGCCAATTGATCCTCTCGAAACCGGCGATAGCGCCGTGGCCGGGCGCCGCTATGATCGGCCTCGCGCGGACGGGATCGCCGCCGCTTTCCCTGCCTTTCCTTTCCTCTCCTCTCTTCACCCAAGCCGGAGCACCGCATGGCCCTCATGGACTTCATCAAGAAGCAGTTCATCGACATCATCCAGTGGACGGAAGACGACGACGGAACGCTGGCGTGGCGCTTCCCGATGCGCGATCTGGAAATCCAGAACGGCGGCACGCTGGTGGTGCGCGAGTCGCAGATGGCGGTGTTCGTCAACGAGGGCAAGGTGGCCGACGTGTTCGGCCCCGGCACCTACAAGCTGACCACGCAGACGCTGCCAGTGCTCACCTACCTGCGCAACTGGGACAAGCTGTTCGAGTCCCCGTTCAAGAGCGACGTGTACTTCTTCAGCACGCGCCAGCAGGTGGACCAGAAGTGGGGCACGCCGCAGCCGATCACGATCCGCGACAAGGATTTCGGGGCGGTGCGCCTGCGCGCCTTCGGCAACTATGCATACCGCGTGGCTGATCCGAAGCTGTTCCACACCGAGATCTCGGGCACGCGCGCGGCCTATACGGTGGGTGAGCTCGACGGGCAGCTGCGCGGCTTGGTGCTGCAGAACATCAGCAACGCGATCGCCTCCAGCGGCCTGCCGTTCCTCGACCTCGCGGCCAACCAGATCATGTTCGCCGATGCGCTCGCGAAGGAGCTGCAGCCCGCGTTCGCGAAGGTCGGCCTGCAGCTGGAGGCGATGACGGTGCAGAACCTGTCGCTGCCCGAGGAACTGCAGAAGATCCTCGACCAGAAGATCGGCATGGGCATGGTCGGCAACGACATGGGCAAGTTCATGCAGTACCAGACGGCGCAGTCGATCCCGAAGTTCGCCGAAGGCGCGGGCAGCGGGGGCGGCGGCATCGCGGGCGACGCGATGGGCCTGGGCGCGGGCGTGGCGCTCGGCCAGGTGCTGGCGCAGAACCTGCAGCAGGGCCTGCAGGGGGGCGCGCCGGCCTCCGCCGGCAGCGGCGCGGCGCCGGCGGCCCCGGCTTCCGCGCCCATGGCGGGCGTGCGGCCCGAGGACGTGATGGCCACGCTGGAGAAGCTGGGCGACCTCAAGGCCAAGGGCATCCTCACGCAGGAAGAGTTCGACGCCAAGAAGGTGGAGCTGCTCAAGAAGCTGGTCTGAGCGGGCGAGCCCCGACGCGCCGCGGGTGCCGGATGGCGATGCCACCGGCCGCCGCGGCGTGATCCACGCCCTGCCGGCGCAACTGCCGGCAGGAGGCCGACCACACCGACTCCTCCATGGCCGAACCCTCCACCCAGCGCCACTACCGCGCGCCCTGCCCAGGCTGCGGCGCGCCGGTCGAATTCCGCAGCGCGCAGTCCACGCATGCCGTCTGTCCCTACTGCCAGAGCACCGTGGTGCGCAGCGGGGAGGTGCTGTCGCGCGTGGGCAAGATGGCCGAGGTGTTCGACGACCACAGCCCGCTGCAGCTCATGGCGAGCGGCCGCGCGGTGCTGGACGGGCGCGAGCAGCCGTTTACGCTGATCGGGCGGCTGCAATACAAGGCCGACACGGGCACGTGGACCGAGTGGAACGCGATCCTGGAGGACGGCACCACCGCCACGCTGGGCGAGGACAACGGCGGCTACGTGTTCACGCGGCCCGCCGGGCCGGGGCGCGAGCTGCCGGCGCCGGAACGCTTCCGGGTGGGGGCCACGACGGCGATCAACGGCACGCCCTACAGCGTGGCGGCGAACGTGCAGGCGCACCTGCTGTCGGCGCAGGGCGAGCTGCCCAAGCTGCCGCCGCTGGGCCAGCCGTTCGCCGTGGTGGAGCTGCGCAGCGAGCAGGGCGAGGTGCTGTCGATCGACTATTCGCAGTCGCCCCCGCGCGTGGAGCGCGGCCGGGCGGTGCGCCTGGAAGACCTGCGCATGCAGGGCCTGCGCAAGGAGTCGGTCAAAGAGGAAAAGGCGCGCCAGTTCAGCTGCCCGCACTGCGGCGCACCGGTGCAGGTGGCGTTGGATACCACCAAGAGCCTGACCTGCCCCTCGTGCGCGAGCCTGATCGACATCTCGGGCGGCATCGGCGGCGAGCTGCGCCACGCGGTGCAGGACGAGCCGGTGCAGCCGCTGATCCCGCTGGGTTCGACGGGCCGGCTCGAAGGCGTGGACTGGCAGGTGGTGGGCTTCCAGCACCGCATGGGCCAGGAGCCGGACGACGACGAGACCTTCGGCTGGGACGAATACCTGCTCTACCACCGCCAGCGCGGCTTCGCCTTCCTCGTGGATGCCTCCGACGGCTGGAGCCTGGTACGGCCGGCCACGGGCGCGCCCAAGCTGTCCGCCAACGGCCAGAGCGCCACCTACCTGCAGAGCACCTACCGGCTGGATTACCAGTACCGTGCCGAGACCACGTACGCGCAGGGCGAGTTCTACTGGCCCGTGGCGCGCGGGCAGGTCACGCAGAACCGGGATTTCAGCGGCGCGGGCGGCAAGGGGCGGCTGTCGATGGAGCAGACGCCGCGCGAGATCACCTGGTCGGTCGGCAGCCTGGTGGACAGCGCCCTGGTGGCGCAGGCCTTCAAGCTCGAGGGCCGCAAGGATCTTTTCAAGCGCGACGACGCGGCGCCGCTGGCGAGCGCGGGCACGGTGGGCAGCGTGGGCTGCGGCACCGTGGTGCTCGTCGCGCTGGTGCTGATCGTGCTCCTGCTGCTGTTCTCGCGGGGCTGCAGCTCGTCGTGCGATCCGCAGCGCGAGAACTGCACCTCGTCGAGCTACCGCTCCTCGGGCGGCTCCTTCGGGGGCTGGTCCAGCGGGGGCGGGCACAAGTAGCGCGGCCCGGCACATTTTTTTCTTCGTTCAATGAAGGAGTTCACCATGACCCTCGACTGGCTGCATCCCGCCGCGTTCTTCGGCTCCATCCTGTTCGCGCTGATCGGCGTGCTGGTGTTCTGGATCAGCTTCATCGTCATCGACAAGCTCACGCCCTACGACCTCTGGGCCGAGATCGTCGAGAAGCAGAACAAGGCCCTGGCGATGGTGGTGGCCGCGATGTGCCTGGGCATCAGCGTCATCGTGGCGGCGGCGATCCACGGAGGATGAGGAGGCCCGGGGTGCCGCGTCCGCCCCGCCACCCCACGGAAATCCTGGATGGACTGTGGATGAATTATTAAGAATAGTTATCATTGTCATTACAATTCGCCGCTTTTGTAACACGGCCGTAGCCACGTGGGTGGCGGCCGGTTTTCCGAGAGCGACATGGCGAAACCCATCCTTTCCCGAGCGCGGCGCAAGCGAAGCCGCGGCCTGGCCGACGCGCAGGCCCCTCTTTCAACAGCCCTTCTTCACGGCACGCCCCACTTCGGCACCACGCCCCTGCGGGCCGCCATGCTGTGGGCGGGCCTCGCGGGCGCGGCCTGGGCCCAGGCCGAATCCCCCGCGGACGGCACCGCCGCCGCGCAGGCCGCGCTGCCCACCGTGCACGTGTCGGGCGCGCAGTTCGACCCCGACGACGTGCGCCCCGAGGGCGTGACGACGGCCACCAAGACCTATACCGCGCCGCGCGACATTCCGCAGACCATCGACACGGTCGAGGTGAACAAGTACAAGAGCTACGGCATCAACGACCTCGCCACCATGCTCGACGGCCAGCCGGGCGTGACCGCGAACTACGACATGCGCGGCGAGGGGCTGACGATCCGCGGCTTCGACGTGAGTTCGGGCGACATCTACCGCGACGGGGTGCGCGAGGGCGGGCAGGTGCGCCGCAGCACCGCGAACGTGGAGCGCATCGAGATCCTCAAGGGCCCGGCGTCGGTGCTCTACGGCCGCGGCGCGGGCGGCGGCGTGGTCAACCTGGTGAGCAAGCAGGCGCGTTTCGACGCCAAGAGCAGCGCCACGCTGCGCGGCGGATCGTGGGACAACGTGGGCGGCACGCTGGACATCAACCGCGTGCTGGGCCCGAACGTGGCCGTGCGCCTCACGGCCGACCGCGAGCAGGCGCACAGCTTCCGCAGCGGCATCCGCAACAGGAACGAGATGGTGTCGCCCAGCATCCTCGTGGACACGCGCACGGGCCTGCGCTGGACGGGCCAGTACACCTACGACAACGTCTGGCGCGTGCCGGACCGCGGCCCGGCCTACGAGCAGTTGCCCGCGGGCATCTCGCCGCGCCAGGGGTTCGCGCAGCCCGGCGACTACGTGGAAGACCGCCTGCGCGTGCTGCGCTCGGACCTGGGCTACGACTTCAATCCGCGGTGGAGCGTGCGCTGGGTGGCCAGCCAGCGCGAGGCGCGGCAGGATTTCGACCACTACTTCCTGGGCACCTACTGCAATGCCCGTGGCCGCACGCCCACGGGCGCGGCGTGCACGAACCCGGGCCTGCTGCGGCAGAGCTATGCCTGGCAGCAGACGAACAACAAGACCACCATCCACACCGTGGACCTGACCGGCCGCGCCGAGCTGGCCGGCATGGCGCACGAGCTGCTGGTGGGCGTGGAGCACAGCGACGAGGAACGCCAGCCGCGGCTCTTCTCCACCGCGGCGAGCAACGGCTTCGTCGATCCGTTCAATCCGGTGTTCAACGCGGTGCGGCCCGCGCAGGGCACGCCGACGCAGCACAACCTGCATCTGGCCAAAGCCCGGGCGCTCTACGCGCAGGACCTCATCAGCCTCACGCCGCAGTGGAAGCTGCTGGTGGGTGCGCGCTACGACGACTACGACTTCGACAGCCTGAACCGGCTCACGGACGCCTGGCGCCATTCGAGCGGCAGCTCCGTGAGCCCGCGCGCGGGCCTGGTGTGGCAGCCCAGCCGTGAGCACAGCGTGTATGCCTCCTACAGCAAGAGCTTCTCGCCGTACGGCGGGCGCGGCATGCTGGGCGTGAGCGGCGCGCAGGACGACGAGCCGCAGTATTCGCGCCAGTTCGAGGCGGGCATCAAGAGCGATTGGCTGCAGGGCGCGCTCTCCACGCAGTTCTCGGCCTACCAGATCGAGCACTACAACATCCGCTACCAGCCCGACGCGACCAACGAGCCCGACGTCTGGGCCGTGCGCGGCAAGGAGCGCTCGCGCGGGCTGGAGTTCACCGTGTCGGGCCGCGTGGCGGCCGGCTGGTACGTGCGCGGGGGCGCGGGCATCACCCACGCGGAAGTGGTGGAGAACCTGGCCAACCGCGCGCTCGAGGGCAAGGACCTGCGCGACGTGGCCCGCCGCACGGGCAACCTGTTCGTGCGCTACGCGCCGTCCGGCCCCTGGTATGGCGAGCTGGGCGTGACGCACGCGGGCCCGCGCTGGGCGAATGATGCCAACACGTCGCGCATGGCGGGCTACAGCCGCTGGGACGCGCTCGTCGGCTGGCGCGCCGCGCCGTGGACGGTGACGGCGGCGGTCTCCAACCTGTTCGACAAGGAGTACTGGCGCCCGGGCACCAGCGGGCTGCCGGGCACGCCGCGCTCGCTGCTGGTGAGCGTGAACTACCAGTTCTGACGCCGGGGCCGCTCAGAGGCCCAGGGCCTGGCGCATCTGCGCACCCGTGAGCCGCTGGCGCGGACCGGCCAGCAGGGCGCACATGCGTTCGTTGCAGGGCGCGCGCAGGCCATGCGCTGCGGCCAGGCGCACGACGGCGCCGCAGAGGTCGTCGATCTCGGTGGGCCGGCCGGCTTCCAGGTCGTCCCACATCGAGGAGCGCGCGGCCGGGTCGATGCGCAGCATGCGGCGCGCGAGCCGCGTGAACAGCGCGTCGGGCAGCCGCAGCACGTGCGGCAGCAGTGCCGGCGGCACGGGCGCGACCTGCGCGGGGCGGATGCCGGCACGCGCCATGGCGCGCAGTGCCTCGGACTGCAGCGCGGCGAAGACGATCCGGAAATCGCGGACTTGCAGCTCGTCGCGCAGCGGCAGGTCCGACAGCGCATTCACCGGGTTGTTGAGGTTCAGCAGCAGCTTGCCCCACTGCACGGGTTGGATGTCGTCCACGGCGAGCGCATCGATGCCGGCGGCGGAGAAGGCACCGGCCAGCGTGGCGGCAGCCGGATCGCGCTGCAGGTGGATGCGGCCCGTGGTCGCACGGTGCACGTGCGTGCCGCGCAGCACCACGTTGTAGGGCACCATGGCTCCGATGGGGTGCAGGGCCGGCGCATGGGCCGCGATGCGCGCCACGTTCTCCACGCCGTTCTGCAGCGAGACCACCGGCAGGCCCGCGGGGCAGGCAGCGGCCAGCGCCCGGGCGGCCTGCGCCGTGCCGCCACCCTTCACGCAGAGCAGGACGACGGTGTCCGGCGCGAAGGCCAGGGCATCGGGCGTCTCCGCCAGCCGCAGCCGGCCCGGGGGCAGGTGCGCATCGAACCTGTCCAGGTCGCTCACGCGCAGGCCGTCGCGGGCGAGCGCGTCCAGGATGCGCGGTCGCCCGACCAGCGCCACGTCCTGCCCGGCGGCGGCCAGGCGCCCCCCCACGTAGAGGCCGATCGCGCCGGCGCCCATGACGATGAATGGCATGCGGTTCCTTCCGTGCGGCCGTGGAAAAGAGGTCTCCATCAAGGCCCGCCGCATTGTGGCGCCTGGCGGGCGGCTCACCGTTCCGGACATTCCGCGCCCGTGTGCCCTCTGGTCCACGGAAAGGCGGGAATCCATCCCGCAAAATAGCGCGCTTGACCGCCACCCCTGCTTCCCTGCCGCCGGCCACCGCCGCGCCCCGGCCCCTCGACGTCGCCCTGCTCGCCAGCGTGTTCGTCGTGGCCGCCTGCGGCCTGCTCTACGAACTCGCCGCCGGTGCGCTCGCCTCGTACGTGCTGGGCGATTCGGTGCTGCAGTTCTCCACCGTCATCGGCACCTACCTGTTCGCGATGGGCATGGGCTCGTGGCTGTCGCGGTACTTCGATCGCCAGCTGCCCGCGCATTTCCTGCGCATCGAACTGCTGGTCGCGGTGGTGGGCGGGGCCTTGCCCGCGCTGCTGTTCCTGGCGAACGCCTACGTGCCGGGCGCGTTCCGGCTGCTGCTGTACGGCATGGTGCTGCTGGTCGGCATGCTGGTGGGGCTGGAGATTCCGCTCGTGATGCGCATCCTCAAGCGCAACGTGGCGCTCAAGGACCTGGTGTCGCAGGTGCTCACCTTCGACTACCTGGGCGCGCTGGCGGTGTCGCTCGCGTTCCCGCTGCTGCTGGTGCCGCACCTGGGGCTGGTGCGCACGGGGCTGCTGTTCGGCATCTTCAACGCGGTGGTGGCGGTGTGGGCGTTGTGGCTGTTCCGGCACGAGCTGCGGCGCTTCCGGGCGCATGCGCTGGCGTGCGCGGCGGTGCTCGGGGCGCTGCTGGCGGGCTTCGCGGGGGCCGAGCACATCACCCGCCTGGCGGAGGACCGCTTCTACCAGGACCGCATCGTCATCGCCAGCGCCTCGCCCTACCAGCGCATCGTGGTCACGCACGGCCGCTCGGGCTACCGGCTGTTCCTGAACGGCAACCTGCAGTTCGCCGAGCGCGACGAGTACCGCTACCACGAGGCGCTGGTGCACCCGGCGATGTCGGCCCACGGGGCGCCGAAGCGCGTGGCGGTGCTGGGCGGCGGCGACGGCATGGCGGTGCGCGAGATCCTGAAGTATCCCTCGGTCGAGTCGGTCACGCTGGTGGAGCTGGACCCGGCGATGACCCGGCTCTTCCGCACCGACCCGGCGCTGGTGCGGCTCAACGCGGGTGCGCTCAACGATCCGCGGGTGCGCATCGTCAACACCGATGCGTTCCAGTGGCTGCAGGAGGGGAGTGAGGGGGATTCCAGTTTCGACGTGATCGTGGTGGACTTCCCCGATCCGACGAACTTCGCGATCGGCAAGCTCTACACGAACAGCTTCTATGCATTGCTGGAGCAGCGCCTCGCGGCCAGCGGCTACGCGGTGGTGCAGACCACGTCCCCGCTGGTGGCGCGACAGAGTTTCTGGACCGTGGTGCAGACCATCGAGTCGACCGGCCTCGCGGTGGCGCCGTACCACGTGCACGTGCCGAGCTTCGGCGAATGGGGCTTCGTCATCGCCAGCCGGCGGCCGTGGCGCCTGCCGGAGCGCCTGCCCGAGGGGCTGCGCTTTCTCTCGCCGGCCACGCTGCCGCTGCTCTTCGACTTCCCGCTCGACATGGCCCGGGTGCCGGCCGAGGTGAACCGCCTGTCGAACCAGGTGCTGGTGCACACCTACGAGCAGGAGTGGGGACGGGTGGCGGCGCACTGAGCCTCGCTGGCCAGACCCCTATCTCCCTGCAATGTGCTGAAATTGACGGGATGGGGCACAATGTAGTATTCATTTTTATCAATACTGCCTGTGCTGGACCGGTTTTTTTCTGCTGAGGGCACGGGAAGCGATCCCTTTCTGGCCTGGAGCCACGATCCGTGGATGGTGGCGCTGTCGGTGGGGCTGGCGATCGCGTCGTCCACCATGGCGATGCACATGGTCGGGCTCGCGCGAACCGCGGCCACGGTGTTCACTCGCCAGGCGATCGTGTTCTCCGGGGCCCTGGCGCTGGGCGGCGGCATCTGGGCGATGCACTTCGTCGGCATGCTGGCCTTCGACCTGTGCGCCCAAGGGGCTTTCCGGCCCGGGACCACGGCGCTGTCGGTGCTGCCCAGCGTGCTGGCGTCGCTGATGGCCCTGTCGGTGCTCGCGCGGCCCACGATCGGCAGCCGCGGCGCCACGGCCGGCGGGGCGGTGGTCGGCGCGGGCATCGGCCTGATGCACTACCTGGGCATGTCGGCCTCGAGCCTCTCGCCGGTGATGCGCTACGACGCCGCCGGCTTCACCGCGTCGGTGGTGTTCGCCGTGGGGATGTCCATCGCGGCGCTGCATGCGCGCCTCTGGCTGCAGCGGCGCAGGGACGTGCCGCCGTGGCTGGCCGAGGTGGTCGGCGGCACGGTGCTGGGGCTGGCCATCGCCGGCATGCACTACATCAGCGTGGATGCCCTGCGCCTCGCGGGGCCGGCGGAGCCGTTCCTGGTGCCCGGCGCCCGTGCGGGCGGCTATCTGCCCCTGGCCATCGCCGTGGTGACGATGGTGCTGGGCATGCTGATCACCATCGCGAGCAGCGCCCTGCGCCACCGGCGGCTCTACCGGCAGGCCATGGCCACCGCGCTGCACCTGCGCGCGGTGGTGGACACCGCAGCGGACGGCATCGTGGTGATCGACGCGGAAGGCACGGTCCAGTCGTTCAACGGGGCGGCCGAGCGCCTGCTGGGCTGGCGCGCAGCGGAGGTGCTGGGGCGCAGCGCAGGCATCCTCGTGCCGGCGCCGCAGCGCGACCACCTCGCGCGCGCCCTGCGCGGCGATCTGGAAGCCGGCCTGGCCTGGACCGCGGGCGCCGTCCACGAGATGCAGGCCTTGCGCAAGGATGGCTCCTGCGTGGACATCCGCCTTTCGGTGGGCCGCGTGGAGCAGCCGGACCGCCCGGTGTTCGTGGGATTCCTGGTGGACCTGACCGAGCGCAAGGCGCTGGAGGCCGAGCGCCGCCGCGGCGAAGAGCAGTTGCGTTCGCTGGTCGGCAACATTCCGGGGGTGGCCTTCCGGTGCCGCTACCAGCGCGACTGGGCGATGCTGTTCATCAGCGACGCGGTGGAGGCCCTCACAGGCTGGGCCGCGGCCGACTTCATCGCCGGACGCATCGGCTTCGATCGCCTCATCCACCCCGAAGACGCCGAGCGTGCCTGGGAGGAGGTGTCGTGCGCGGTGGCCGCGGGCCGGCCGTACCAGCTCGAATACCGCCTCGTCGCCCGCTCGGGCGCGCTGGTGTGGGTGTCGGAAACCGGCCGCGGCATGGCCGGTACTGGCGAGGCGGTGGAATGGCTCGACGGGGTCATCCTGGACATTTCCGAATCCAAGGCCCGCAACGCCGAATTCTCGGGGGTGCTGTGCGCGCTCGACCGCGCCCAGGCGGTCGCCGAATTCGACCTGCAGGGCCGGCTGCTCTCCGCCAACGCCAACTTCCTGTCCCTCATGGGCTACACGCTCGACGAAGTGGCGGGGCAGCACCACAGCCTCTTCTGCACGCCGGAGTACGTGCGCGATCCGGCGTACGGAGCGATGTGGGAGCGCCTGGCCAGCGGCGAACTGGATGCCGGCGAATACCAGCGCCTGGGCAAGGGCGGGCGGCATGTGTGGATCCAGGCCACCTACAACCCCATCCTCGACGCGGAGGGGCGGACCACCAAGATCGTCAAGTTCGCCACCGACCTGAGCGGCCGCCGTGCCATGGAGCAGGACCTGCGCCGCGCCAAGGAGCGCGCCGAGCAGGCGGCCCAGGCGCGCGCCACCTTCCTGGCCAACATGAGCCACGAGATCCGCACCCCCATGAACGCCATCATCGGCTTCACGGAGGCGCTGCTGGACACCACCCTGGATGCGGCGCAGCGCCGGCACCTGGGGATAGCGCACCAGGCGTCGCGGTCCATGCTGCGGTTGCTCAACGACATCCTGGACACCGCCAAGCTCGAGAAGGGCGCGGTGGAACTGGAGGCCGCCGACTTCAGCCTGCAGGACCTGTGCGAGCAGATCCTCGCCTCGCTGCGCATCCATGCCGCCAAGAAGGGTCTGGCGCTGGAGGTGGACTATCCCGCGGCCGTGCCGCAGTTCTGGCACGGCGACGGGTTCCGCGTGCAGCAGATCCTGCTGAACCTGCTGGGCAACGCGATCAAGTTCACGCACCAGGGCCGGGTGACGCTGCGCGTGCGGCGGGAGCGCGGCGATCTGGTGCTGGCGGTGGAGGACACCGGCATCGGCATCGATACCGAGAGCATGGGCCGCATCTTCGACCTGTTTTCGCAGGCGGACGCCTCGACCACGCGCCGCTTCGGCGGCACGGGGCTGGGCACCACCATCGCCCGGCAACTGGCCGAACTCATGGGTGGCAGCATCGCCGTGCAGAGCGCGGTGGGCACGGGCAGCACGTTCACCGTGCGGCTGCCGCTGCCGCCCGCCGAGGCCGCCGCGGCGGAGCGGGTGCTGCGCCGCGTGGACCTGCCGCCGCTGCGGGTGCTGGCCGTGGACGACGTCCCGGCCAATCTGGAGCTGCTGGACATCCTGCTGGGACGCGCGGGCCACACGGTGGTCTGTGCCCCGAGCGGTTCGGCAGCCGTCGAGGCCTTCACCTCCGGGCGTTTCGACCTCGTGCTCATGGACCTGCAGATGCCGGACATGGACGGGCTCGAGGCCACCCGCCTGCTGCGGGAGCACGATCGCAAGAGCGGCCACCGCCCCACCCCGATCGTCGCGCTGTCGGCCAGCGTGCTCGAGCAGGACCGGCGCAACGCGCGCGCGGCGGGCATGGACGGTTTCGCCAGCAAGCCGGTGGAGCCTGCCCGCCTCGCGCAGGAGATGGCGCGCGTGCTCGGACTTCCGCATGCGGCATCCGCAGGGTTCGCCGTGCAGGCCGCGCTGCGGGCGCCGGAGGCGCCCGGGCCCGAACCGCTGCCCGTGCCGCCCGTGTCGCCCGTTCCGCCGATCGACTGGCACCGTGGGCTGCAGGTCTGGAGCCAGCCGTCCGCGCTGCACCGTGCCATCGACCGCTTCATGCAGGACGCCCGCCCGCTGGCCGCCGGGCTCCAGGCCGCGGTGGACGGCGGGGACTGGCCGGAAGTGGCCCGGGGTGCGCACCGCCTGCGGGGCGCGGCCGGCAATCTGTCGCTGGTGCGGCTGCAGACCGCGGCGGCCGTGCTCGAACGCGCCGCACGGGACGCAGACGCGGCGCTCGCCCGCTCCGCGATGCAGGCCATCGCGCCGGCGCTGGAGTCCGTGCGCGAGGCGCTGCGGCAGCAGTCGCCAGCGCCCGGCGGAGCCGCGCCCGCCGCGGCGGGCGCGGTCGATCCCGCGCTGCTGCGGCAGGCCATGGAGGCGATGGACCAGGCGCTAGCGCGGTCCGAACTGGCCGAGGCGCCGCTGGCGCTGCTGTCCGCCGGGCTGCCCGCGGCGGATGCGGCGCGGTTGCAGGAAACCCTGGACCGGTTCGATTTCGACGCCGCGCGCGCCTGCCTGCACACCTTGCGCGGCAGCCGTGCCGTGGCGGAAGCATTGCCGACATGACAGCGACCGAAGACCTCCGTCCGCGCCTGCTGCTGGTGGACGACGAGCCCGCCAACCTGCAGGTGCTGCGCCACGTGCTCCAGGAGGAGTACCGCCTGCTGTTCGCTACGGACGGGGTCCGGGCGCTGGACATCGTGCGCCGCCAGCGGCCCGATCTGGTGCTGCTGGACGTGATGATGCCCGCCATGGACGGCTATGCCGTGTGCGAGGCGATCAAGGCCGATCCGGCGATCGCGGACATTCCGGTGATCTTCGTTTCCGCCCTGGGCGAGGCGGGCCACGAGGCGCGGGGCTTCGAGGCCGGCGCGGTGGACTACATCACCAAGCCCGTGAGCGCCCCGGTGGTCCGCGCGCGGGTGCGCACGCACCTCTCGCTCGCGCGGGCGGAGGAGCTGCGTGCCACGCGCCTGCAGATCGTGCAGCGGCTCGGCCGTGCCGCCGAGTACAAGGACAACGAAACCGGCATGCACGTCATCCGCATGAGCCACTACGCCCAGTTGCTGGCGCTGGCGGTGGGCATGGGGGACGCCTGGGCGGAAGACCTCCTGCATGCCGCGCCGATGCACGACGTGGGCAAGATCGGCATCCCCGATGCCGTGCTGCTCAAGCCCGGCAAGCTCGACGCCGAGGAGTGGGCGGTGATGCGCCGGCATCCCAAAATCGGCGCGGAGATCATCGGCGAGCATGCGGGCGGCGTGCTGTGCGTGGCGCGGCAGATCGCGCTCACGCACCACGAGAAATGGGACGGCAGCGGTTATCCCGAGGGCCTGGCCGGCGAGGCGATTCCGCTCGCGGCGCGCATCGTGGCGATCGCCGACGTGTTCGATGCCCTCACCACGCGCCGCCCCTACAAGGAAGCATGGAGCATGGAGACGGCCTTCTGCCATCTGCGCTCGGAATCCGGTCGCCACTTCGACCCGGCCCTGGTCGAGCCCTTCATCGCCCTGGAGCCGGAGATCCGGGCCGTGCGCGAGCGCTGGGCGGAGTAGCGCCGCGGGCGCGGGCCTGCCACGGCCCTGGCGTAGAGTACGCCGCATGTCCGCCTTCCCCACCGATCTTCCCGCGCTGCGGCGCCGCACCCTGCTGCGGGGTGCCGCGGCCACGGCCGCTTTCTCGCTGGCGGGCTGCGAGCCGCCACCGCGCGACCTGCCCGGAGGCTACACGGGCATCGACATGGCCCGGGGCCATGCACTGCGCGACCGCCTGCAGAAGGGCGGGGCCATCGAGCCCGACATCGTGCGCCGCACCCAGGTGGTGGTGGCGGGCGGGGGCATCGCGGGCCTGGCGGCCGCGCGCGCGCTGCGCCTGGCCGGGGTGGACGACTTCGTGCTGCTGGAGATGGAGGACACCGTCGGCGGCAACAGCCGTGCCGGGCAGGTGGACGGCATCGCCTGCCCGCTGGGCGCGCACTACCTGCCCGTGCCCGGCGACGGCGCGCGCGAGGTGCAGGACCTGCTGGAGGAACTCGGCCTGCGCCGCCGCGTGGCGGGCCGCTGGCAGATCGACGAGGCGAGCCTCTGCCACAGCCCGCAGGAACGCCTGTTCTTCCGGGGCGCCTGGCAGGACGGCCTGCTGCCGATGAACGGCGTGGGGGCGGACACGATCGCGCAGTACCGGCGGTTTTCCGAGCGCGTGGCCGAACTGGGGCGCGCCGCGCGCTTCGCCATGCCGACGTTCAAGCTGTGGCGGGGCGACCAGCCCCTGGCGGCGCCGCTGCGCGCGCTGGATGCGCAGACCTTCGGCGCCTGGCTGGACCAGGAGGGCCTGGGCGACGCGCACCTGCGCTGGTACCTGGACTATTGCTGCCGCGACGACTATGGCGCGGGCGCCGCGCGCGTCTCGGCCTGGGCGGGCATCCACTACTTCGCGAGCCGCCACGGCTTCCACGCGCCCGGCGACGCCGCGGGCGGCGAGGAGCGCGAGCGCGAGGGCGTGCTGACCTGGCCCGAGGGCAACGGCTGGCTGGCCCGGCGCCTGGCCGGGCCGCTGGACGATGCGGGGCTGCTGCGTTCGGGCAGCACGGTGCTGCGCATCGAGGAGAACCGGCGCGGCGTGGAAGTGGACGTGCTGCACCACGCGAGCGACAGCATCGAGCGCTGGCAGGCCCGGCGCTGCGTGGTGGCCATGCCGGTGTACGTGGCCGCGCGCGTGGTGCGCAATCCGCCGGCCTTCCTCGCCCAGGCCGCGCAGCGGCTGCAGTGGGCGCCGTGGCTGGTGGCCAACCTGCGCATCGACGCTCCGCTCGCCGACCGCGAGGGCGCGGCTCCCGCGTGGGACAACGTGCTCTACGACGATCCCGCCCCCGGAGGCCTGGGGTACGTGGATGCGGGCCACCAGCGCCTCGACCCCCGTCCCGGGCCCACGGTGCTCACCTACTACCGCGCGCTCGGCGACGTGCCGGACGGCCGCCGCCAGCTGGCCGAGCAGCCCTGGACGCACTGGCGCGACGCCATCCTGGCCAGCCTGGCTGCCCCGCACCCCGACCTGCACGCCCGCATCACGCGCGTGGAGATCACCCGCTATGGCCACGCCATGGCGATTCCCGTGCCCGGCACGCAGGACTTCCTGAGCCGGGTCGGCCGCATGCCGGCGGCGCGGCAGCGCTACCTGCTGGCGAACGGCGAGCGCATCGCCGCGCCCGCCGTCCCCGGCACCGCGCGCCTCGCATTCGCGCACGCGGATTGGTCGGGGTATTCGGTGTTCGAAGAGGCCTTCACGCGCGGGCACGCGGCGGGCATGGCGGCCGCTGCCTGAGCGGCCCCGGCGCGCCGGCCGCCGCGGGCGGAAGGCGACGGACGGGGGCCGTCGATCGATCCATGACCCTGCATGCTGTACGGGAATGCCGTCTGCATGTGCAATTCGATATGAATTCGATATATCTTATCGATATAGATATATCGGAATTCACCATGAAAGACATCGAATTGCTCGACCCCCGCGGCGCACCGGCCGGGCCCCGGCGCGGGGGCGGCCGCGTGTTCGGGCACGGCGGCCTGCGCCTCGTGCTGCTGCGGCTCATCGCCGACCGGCCCCGGCACGGGTATGAACTCATCAAGGCGATCGAGGAGCGCCTGGGCGGCAGCTACAGCCCGAGCCCGGGCGTGATCTACCCGACCCTCACCCTGCTCGAGGAACTGGGCCACGTCACCGTGAGCGCCGAAGGCGGTGGCCGCAAGCTCCACACGGTCACCGATGCGGGCCTCGAACACCTGCAGGCGCATCGCGACGAGGTCGAGGCCCTGCTCGCCCGCATGGCCGACGGAGGGCGCGGCGCCGCCCGGCCCGCGCCGGTGGAGCGCGCGGTGCACAACCTGCGCCAAGCGCTGCACATGCGCCTGGCGGGCCCGCCGCTGGACACGGCGCAGGTCCATGCGATCGCCGACCTGCTCGACGAAGCGGCCCGCCGGATCGAGCGGCTGTGAACCGCGCCCATCCGACTTTTCCCCCCGCGGCCTGCCGCACCGGCCGCCATCTCCAGGATTGCCCATGAGCCAGACTGCTCTTCCCCCTTCTTCCCAGCCGACCCCCGCACAGCTGGAAACCCGCGCGCTGCAGCGCGTGCGCCACGAACTGCGCCTGCGGACCCTTGCGGTGCAGCGCGCCGAGCGCATCACCCCGCACTGCGTGCGCGTGACGCTTGCCGGCGAAGAACTCGACGGCTTCCACAGCCCCGGTTTCGACGACCACGTGAAGCTGTTCCTGCCCGATCCCGCCACGGGCGAGGCGCTGCTGCCCGCCGTCGATGCCCAGGGCGCGCCGGTGCCGGGGGCGCCGCGCCCGGCCATGCGCGACTACACGCCGCGCCTCCACGACGCGCAGGCCGGCACGCTCGCCATCGATTTCGCCGTGCACGACGCCGGACCGGCCACGGCCTGGGCACTGCAGGCCGCCCCGGGCCAGCGCATCGGCATCGGCGGGCCCCGCGGCTCGCTGCTGGTGCCGCTCGCCTTCGACGGCTATGTGCTGATCGGCGACGACACGGCGCTGCCGGCCATCGCGCGCCGCCTGGCCGAATTGCCCGAGGCCACGCCCGTGCTCGCGCTCATCGAAGTGGACGGCCCGGCCGACGAGCAGCCCCTGCCGACCCGGGCCGCGGCGCGCATCCGGTGGGTGCACCGCGGGGGCGGCACGGCCGGCGGGCCCGGCCCGCTGCTCGACGCCCTGCGGGCGCTGCCGCTGCCTGCCGGCGACGTGCACGCCTGGGTGGCCTGCGAGACCGCCGTGGCCAAGGCCCTGCGCCAGCACCTGGTGGGCGAGCGCGGCGTGCATCCGAAGTGGATCAAGGCGTCGGGCTACTGGCGGCGCGGCACCGCGGCCACGCACGAGACCCACGACGACTGACGGCGCACCGGGAGGCCTGGCGCCCCGTCCCGGCCCGGCAGGACGCGGCCCCGTCCGATAAGGAAGAGCCGCGGCCGGCGCGATACTGCCGGCCTGGCTCCAGCCGGGGCCTTCTTTCGCCCGACCCACGCCCATGTCCCGCCACGATCCGCCGCCTTCCGGCCCGTCCCGACGGGGTTCTTCCGTTCCCGCGCGCGCGGAGGATGGCGCCGGCCTGCGCGCCCTGCGGACCATCGCGGGTTTCGAGGCATTCAAGGGCGCCGTGGCCCTGCTGGCCGGAGCGGGGCTGCTGGGCCTCGTGCACCACGACCTGCACCGCGTCGCGGTGTCGCTGATCGGGCACGTGGGCCTGGCGCCGGGGGAGCGCTATCCGGCGATGCTGCTGTCCCGCATCGACCTGTGGGCGCACGAGGACCTGCGGTGGCTGCTCCTGGCGATCACCGCGTATGCCGCCCTGCGCTTCGTCGAGGCCTACGGGCTCTGGACGGGCCGCGCCTGGGGAGAGGCGCTGGGTGCGCTCTCGGGCGGGCTCTACATCCCGTTCGAGGCATGGCACTGGCTGCACCGGCCGTCGCTCGCCGCGACCGCGGTGATCGTGGTGAACGCCGCGGTCGTCGCCTACCTGGCCTGGCGGCTGTGGAAGCGGCCGTCACCGGCCTGACATCGAACGCCGGCATCGTCGCGGGTTTCCATCCGTCCCGGTGTTCCCGCATGCCTGCTGCCTTCCGCTTCGTCCCGCTCGCCGCCACCCTGCTGTCGTTCGCGGCCCTCTCCTGTGCCCATGCGCAGACGGCGGCCTTCCCCGCCACGCTCGCCGGCCACGCCGTGCTGCCCGCGCAGTCCTTCATCCCCGCCCCGGCGGATGCGCCCGCCGACCTGCGCACCAGCGGCAAGTTCACCACCGCGCGGCGCGTGGACGCCGTGGGCACCGTCGAAGGCACCTCCGCCGGCCGGCCCACGGGGGTCTCGCTGCCGTTCGAGGGCCAGCCGCTGCAGGGCCATTCGGGCATCAAGCGCATGGCCGACGGCAGCTTCTGGATCCTCACGGACAACGGCGCCGGCGCGAAGGCCAATTCGCCGGACTTCATGCTCTACCTGAACCACTACGCGGTGGACTTCAAGACCGGGCAGTTCGAGCGCCTGAAGACCGTGTTCCTGCACGATCCCGACAAGAAGGTGCCCTTCCGCATCGCCGAAGAAGGCACTAAGGAGCGCTACCTGACCGGCGCCGACTTCGATCCCGAGAGCTTCCAGTTCGCGGGCGGCGCGCTCTGGATCGGCGACGAGTTCGGCCCCTTCCTCATCAAGGCCGACCTGGACGGCCGCGTGTTGGCGGTGTTCGACACCCAGGTGGACGGCCGCGTCGTGCGCTCGCCCGACCATCCCGCCCTCACCACCGCCGCCGCGCCCGACGCCAAGGCGCCGGCCTTCGACATCAAGCGTTCCAAGGGCTTCGAGGGCATGGCGTCCAGCCCCGACGGCAGCCGGCTCTACGCGCTGCTCGAGGGCCCGGTATGGGACGAGTCTGCCAAGGCCTACGAATCCATGGAGGGCGGCCGGCAGTACCTGCGCGTGCTGGAGTTCGACGTGCAGTCGGAAAAATGGACCGGCCGCCACTGGAAATACGTGCTCGAAGCCAACCAGAACGCCATCGGCGACTTCAACATGATCGACCCCACCATGGGCCTCGTCATCGAGCGCGACAACGGCGAGGGCACGCCCGACCTGGCGTGTGCCGAAGGGCAGAAGCGCGCGGACTGCTTCCACGACGTGGCGAAGTTCAAGCGCGTCTACAAGGTCGAGCTGACCGACGCCAATGCCGGCGGCCCGCTGCGCAAGGTGGGCTACATCGACCTGCTGGACATCCGGGACCCGCAGCGCCTCGCCAGGAAGCCGCTGACCGGGGGCGCGCTCGCCTTCCCGTTCTTCACCATCGAGAACGTGGACGTGGTGGACGCCACCCACATCGTGGTGGGCAACGACAACAACCTGCCCTTCAGTTCCAGCCGCGACCCGCGCCGTGCCGACGACAACGAGCTGGTGCTCATCGAGGCGGGCGGGCTGCTGCGGGCGCGCTGAGGGCGGGCGCCGCCGGTCTTTGCCGCCAGGACACGGCATGCCGCTGCGGTTGGGTCACAATCCCGGCAGTCCACCCGCAAACCGGCTGCCCGGCGCAGCCCGTCCCGGGTCCGTCCGGGAAGTCTCCATCCATTGACCCAACCGCCCGCCCTGCCTTCCCGCACCGGTCCCGATGACGGCGCGGCCGCTGCCTTCCCGGCGCGCCCTCCCGCGGCGCCCCCCGATGCGCAGCCGCGCCCGCGCACGCTCGAGGAGCTGGAGGCGCACCTGCGCTTCGCCGCGGCCGCGGGCGGGCTCGGCCTCTGGGAGCTGGACGTGGAGACGATGGAGCTCACGAGTTCCGAGGTGTGCCGGGAGCAATTCGGCCTGCGCGCCGAGCAGCCGCTGTCCGCGCGGGCCGTGGCGGCCGCCGTCCACCCGGACGACATGCCACGCGTGCGCGCCGCGTTCGAGCAGAGCATCGCGCAGCGCCAGGAATACGCGATGGACCACCGCATCCGGCGCCTGGACGGCCAGGTGCGCTGGCTCAAGGTGCGGGCGCGCGTGCATGGCGGCACGGCGGGGCACAGCCTGCGCATCGCCGGCACGGTGCAGGACGTCACCGACCAGACGCTCGCCGAGCGCCGCATGCAGGCGCTGCTGCAGCTCGACGACAGCTTCCGCGCGCTCGACGAGCCGGCCGACATGGCCTACGCGGCGGCGCGCCTGCTGGGCGAGATGCTCGCCGTGGGGCGCGCGGGATACGGCGACATCGACGGGACGAACACGGTCACGATCTACCGCGACTGGACCGACCTGGGCATGTCCACGGCCGCCGGCCGGCACCATCTGCCCCACTACGGCCATTTCTACCAGGACCTGCTGCGCGGCGACATCGTCGTGGTGAACGACATCTCCACCGACCCGCGCACGTCCGGGCACACGTCCGCGCTGCGGGCGGTGCAGGCGGGTGCGCTGGTGAACCTGCCCCTCATCGAGGACGGCCGCCTGGTCGCGATGCTGTTCCTGAACCATCCGGGGCCGCGGTCCTGGTCCGCCGACGAACTGGCGCTGATCCGCAGCGTGGCCCACCGCACGCGCATGGCGGTGCAGCGGCGCACCGCGGAGCGGCAGCTGCGTGGGCTGGCCGACACGCTGGAGTCGAAGGTGGAGCAGCGCACGCGCGAACTCATGGCCGCCGAGGAGGCACTGCGCCAGGCGCAGAAGATGGAGGCCGTGGGCCAGCTCACCGGCGGCATCGCGCACGATTTCAACAACCTGCTGGGCGGCATCATGGCGAGCCTGGACCTGATGCGCCTGCGCATGTCCCAGGGCCGCCACGGCGACCTCGGACGCTGCATCGAAACGGCCCACCGCTCCGCCAAGCGCGCGGCCGCGCTCACCCACCGGCTGCTCGCCTTCTCGCGGCGGCAGACGCTCGCCCCCAGCGTGGTGGACCTGAACCTGCTGGTCGCCGGACTGCTGGACCTGGTGGAGCGCACCGTGGGGCCCTCCATCGCGGTGCGGTTCGAATCCACGGCGGGGCTGTGGAAGGTCCGCGCCGATGCCGGCCAGATCGAGAACTCGCTGCTGAACCTGTGCATCAACGCGCGCGACGCCATGCCCGGCGGCGGCACGCTGCGCATCTCCACCGCCCACCGCGTGGTCCCGCCACCCGGGCCCGGCGAGCCGGAACCGGCCGGTGCGGCCGGGCTGCCGCCCGGCGACTACGTGACGCTGACCGTGGCCGATACCGGTGCGGGCATGGCGCCCGAGGTGGTCGAGCGGGCCTTCGAGCCGTTCTTCACCACCAAGCCCATCGGGCAGGGCACGGGACTGGGCCTGTCGATGGTCTATGGCTTCGCCCAGCAGTCGGGCGGATCGGCGCGGATCGTCTCGGCGCCCGGGCAGGGCACGAAGATCACGCTCTGTCTGCCGCGCCATGCGGCCGCGGACGGCGCCGAGCCGGAGGAGGACGTCGCGGGCGCCCAGGCTTCGCCTCCGGCCCCGGCACCCGGCACGGACCGGCCGGCGCCGGTGCTGCTGCTGGTGGAGGACGAGCCGGCCATGCGCTGCACGGTGGCGGAGTTCCTGCGCGACCGGGGCTGGCGCGTGCTGGAGGCGGAAGACGGCGCCTCGGCGCTGGAGGCGCTGCAGGGCGGGCCCGCGCCGGACCTGCTGCTCACCGACGTGGGCCTGCCCGGCGGCATGAACGGCCGCCAGGTGGCCGATGCCGGCCGTGCGCTGCACCCCCGGCTGCCCGTGCTGTTCATCACCGGCTATGCCGAGCAGGCGGTGATCGGCGAGCGCGATCTCGACCCGGGCATGGGCGTGCTCACCAAGCCGTTCGACCTCGAGGTGCTGGCGGCGCGCCTGGCCGCGGCCCTCGGCGCATAGCCCCGGCGCAGGGCGGGTCGGCCGCTTCGCGGGCGGCGAAGGCGGCGGGCCGGGTGGCACAATGCCCGGGCGGTTTTCCGCTTCCACCCACCCACCCCTTCCCCGATCCCCGCGCCATGTTCACAGGCATCGTCCAAGCCACCGCCACCCTCGCCGAACTGCAGGACCGCGAGGGCCTGCGCACCTTCGTGATCGAGTTCCCGCCGGGCTTTTGCGAAGGGCTGGCCATCGGCGCGAGCGTGGCCGTGGACGGCGTCTGCCTCACGGTCACGCGGCTCGTCTCGCCCATCTCGGCCGCGTTCGACGTGATGCTCCAGAGCCTGAACGTCACCACGCTGGGCGGCTATGGCGCCGGGCAGCGCGTGAACGTGGAGCGGGCCGCGCGCGACGGCGCCGAGATCGGCGGCCATCCGCTGTCGGGCCACATCGATTTCTCGGCCACGCTGGAGAGCGTGCGCGATTCCGAGAACAACCGCGTCTGGCGCGTGGCCGTGCCGCCGGCCTTCCGCCGCTACGTCTTCGCCAAGGGCTACATCGCGCTGCACGGCGCGAGCCTCACCGTGGCCGAGGTGAACCGCGCCGAAGGCTGGTTCGAGGTCTGGCTCATTCCGGAAACGCGCCGCGCCACGGTGTTCGAGGACCTGCGCGCGGGCGACGCGCTCAACGTGGAGATCGAGCGCAGCACCCAGGTGGTGGTGGACACGGTGCGCGAAGCCGTCGAGGAGAGCCTGGGCGAGCTGCGCCCGGTGCTGGAGGCGCTGCTGCGCGAGAAGGGCCTGTCGCTCGACGATCTGGTGCGGCCGCCCGCGGTGCTGCCGCGCTGACTCAGGGCGCCTCTTCGACGCGGTTGCGCCCCCGGTCCTTCGCCCGGTAGAGGGCGGCATCCGCCTCGGACAGCAGGTGGTCCAGCACCAGGCCGTGGCGTTGCGACATGGCGACCCCGATGCTCACCGTGAGGTGCGCGCGCTCGCCCGACGGCAGCGGAACCGGGGTCGCTCCGATCGCCTGGCGCAGTTGCTCCGCGCGCGCGGCGCCCCGGTGCCCGGGCAGGGGCCCAGCAGCACCACGAATTCCTCTCCGCCATAGCGCGCCGCGAGGTCGTCCGGCCGCAGGACCGCCCGCACCGCGCGTGCCACGGCGCGCAGCGCCACGTCGCCGGCGACGTGGCCTTCGCGGTCGTTGAAGGACTTGAACAGGTCCACGTCCAGCAGCAGCAGGGCGACGTCGAAATGCTGCTGCCGCGCCCGCGTGACGCGCTCGCGCGCCGCCGCGAAGAAGGCGCGGCGGTTCGGCAGGCCGGTGAGGAAATCGGTGAGCGACTGCTCCCGCAGCTGCGCGATGAGCCCGTCGCGCTCGCGCTCCAGCGACTGCCGGGTGCGCGTGTGGTCCTGCAGGGCGCGCACGGCGCCGACCACCGCGGCGATCTCGTCGTCGGCGGCGGGCTGCGGCAGCGGGAAATCGAGCCGGTTGTCCGCCAGCTCCTGCAGGGCCCGCGTGGTCTGGGCCAGCGGGCGCAGCACGCGGGCGTGCAGCGCGTACAGCATGGCCGCGAGGACCGCCCAGAGGGCGGCCGAGGCGCCGGCCACCGCCACCAGGCTGTGCAGGGCCTGCTCCTGCGCCGCGGCCGCTTCGCGCTGCATCTGCACCATCACGCTCTCACGCAGCGCCACCACCTTCTGCAGCTCGGGCACGTAGCGCGCCGCGAACTGGGCGGCGGTGATGCCGTAGCGGCCGTCGCCCTCGCCAGCGGCCAGCACGGGCGCCACGATGGCCCGCGCCGCATGGCCGAAGTAGCCGTCCGCCACGGCCGCCCATGCCTGGGCGACGGCGGGCGGGGCCTCCTGCCGCGCCCACCGCTGCTCCAGCAGGAAGTGCAGGGCCTGGATGCGGCCGCGCGTGCGCTCGATGGCGTGCCGCTCTTCGGTCGTGAACGGCCGCTGCGCCGTCAGCGCCGCCGTGAAATGCGAACCCAGCAGACCGGCATGCTCGCGCAGTTCCGCCGTGATCTGCAGCGCCTGCGCTTCGCTGCCCAGTGCCGGCTGGGCCGTGCGCACGGCTTCGATCAGTGCGCTGGTGGCGGGCGCCAGCCGGAGCACCACGTCGACGAGGCCATAAACGCTGTCGCGGATGGCGTCGGGCGTGCGAAGCGCGTGCGGCCGGGCGATGACCTCGTCGGCCACCGTGCGCGCCCGGACCAGCGCCTGCGCGGCCTCGTCCACAACGTACGGGAGCGCCGCCGTGCGCGCCGAAGGCGCAAGGCCCGCCACCGCCGTCCGCAGCTATGCCAGCGCCAGGTCGGTGGCCTCGCGCGCCTGCGCGAGGGCGGTGACGGAAGCCGGATCGGCCGGGCCGTCGGAAGCACCGAGCCGCGCATTGGTGGGCCCGCGCTCGCGCGACACCCGCTCCGCCGCCACCAGCCCCAGGCGCAGATCCGCGAGTGCGCGCGAGCCGGCATCGGCCGCGCGCCAGCTCCTCCATTCGGTCCAGTTCGCATGCATGGCCAGAATGGCCGTCACGGCGGCGAGCACGGCACCGGCGAGGCGCAGGAGATGGTGGAGGGACATGGAAGGCGCAGGGCCGTTACCGGGACGGGCCTGCCGCCGGGGCGTTGATCACGGGAAGAACTACGATATCGCCACTCTATCGCATCACTGCGCCACGGTCGCGTTGCCGGAAAAGCGCTGCCGGCGCCCCTGCTTCCGCTGCCATGCCCGCACCTACCGAGACCGGCCATCCGCCGCCGCCACCCCCTGTCGACATCCGCCCGCTCGCGGCGGCGGACCTTCCAGGCCTGATGGCGGTACAGCAGGCCTGCTATGGCACCGGCTTCCTCGAAAGCGCCGAAGTATTCGGGCAGCGCCTGGCCAGCCCCGCGAACTGTTCGCTGGTCGCCGTCGAGGGCGATGCCGTGCTGGCCTACCTGGCCGCCTACCGTTCCATGCGCGGCAAGGTGACCGCTTTGCACGGCGGTTTCGAGGCCCCGGCCGGCCAGCCCGACACGCTCTATCTGCACGACATGGCCGTGCACCCCGACTGCGCGGGGCACGGCCTGGCCGGCGCACTGCTGGAGGCACTGTGGCGCGACGCCCGCGCGGCAAGGCTGCGGTACAGCACCCTGGTGTCGGTGCAGGGCTCGCGCCCCTACTGGGAGCGCCGGGGCTATGCGGTACGGGAGCCCGCGTCGCCCGAGGCGCGCGAACGGCTCGCTTGCTATGGCGCGGGGGCGGTCTACATGGAGCGGCTGTTGTAGCGGCTCCGTGCCCGCCGATCCCCGTGCGTGTCGAACGCGCGGCGTCTGGCCACAGGGGTGCCGACGGCCTGCGCCGCATCATCGCCGCTCCGTTCCCTGCCCTTTGTATCAACGCGCCGGAGTCCGTGAGTGCGGGGCGCCCGCATCCGGAATTTCTTCGAGTTGCACGGTGGAGGGCGCCCGCGCCGCGCCCTGTGCGCGGCTGCGGAACATCTCCAGCGCGTTGTGCCCCACGCCGCGCAGCGTCTCCCACAGCTCTGCGGGCCGCAGCGACTGCAGCGTGGCATACATCTTCTCCAGGCCCGCGCCCGCCAGGTGGCCCACCGGCCCGGGAATGGTCACGTTGAGCAGGGCCATGGCCGCCGCCCCCGCCAGCATGCCGGTGGTGTTCTTCTCGATGAAGTCGTCCCCGGCGTGGTTGGCCGTCAGCACCGCGATCATCACGAGGCTGAGTCCCGCGAACGACTTGAACTCGTCGAGCGCATCGCGGCGCGTGACGTTGGGATTGCGGGCATTGGCCACCATCAGCGCCACGGTGAAGGCCGCGTCGGAGGACAGGTCCACCATGCCGATGCGGTCGGGGTACATCAGCCCGGTCGTGGCCGCGCAGACGGCGCCTGTGAAGGCGGCCAGGGCGTACTTCGCGGTGCGCTCGGCCGCCTGGGCCTCCCGCTCCGCACCGCCGGCGGCCGTTGCCGCCTGCTCCGGCATGCCCGCGGGATGCAGTACGCGCTCCAGGTCGGTGGCGATGGCCAGGAACGCATCCGCGACCATCGTCACCTGCTTGCTGGTGACCGGGCTCAGCTCCTTGCCCTGCGCCAGGAAGCCGGCCTTGCCGTCGGTGACGGCCTTCTGGTCGCTGCGTGCCTGCTCCAGCGCCTGTGCCAGCGTGGCGCGCGCGATCATGGCGGCCTCGCGCCCGGCGGGCAGGGCCTGCGCCGCGCCCTCGCTGTCGGGGCCGGCCGCCCCCTGCGGAGCCTCCGGCGGCGCTGCCGGGAAGCGCGCAGCTTCCTGCAGCCGGGTACCGACCGCGGCGAGCGCCGGGTCCGGCACGCCGTGGCGCATGCGCTGCACGACCTCCCTCGTTTCCTTGCCCAGGAATCCGAGGAACAGCGCCGCAGTCGACACCATGCCCGCGCCCACGTTGAAGGCCGGGTGCCCGTTGAGCCGGTGCAGCTGCGGCACGAACGTGGGCAGTGCGAAGATCGCCGCCTGCACCACGTTGATGTAGTGGCGCGACATGAAATGGTCCATTGCGCTGTGCCGGTTCGCGCCCATGGGGGAGCGCGCCGAGCCGATCGCCATCAGCGCGGTCTTGGCGTAGAGGCCGGCCAGCTCGGCCTCGAACTGGTTCTGGTGGCCGTGGAAGGCGATGGCCACGGGCACGATGGGCAGCAGCGCATTCATGCCCAGATAGACCGCGGCACGGCGCGCCAGCGGCTGCTCGGTCTGCAGGGCCTCCAGCGTGGAATCCAGGTGCGCCAGCCTGCCCCCGAAGTGCGCCTGGAGTTCGCCGGGCACGTCCGGGGCCAGCAGCCGCCCGCGCAGGCGCTGCGCGGCAGTCCGCAGTTCCGGCAGCGTGCCGCCGGCCGGGATCGCGCCGCGCTCCGTATCGCCCCGGCCTCGGAGCGCCTGCACGAACTCCGCATCGTCGCCGCGCATCACCGCCGTGCGGGCGTCGGCCAGCCGCCCTAGCGCCCTGGCGGCTTGGCCCATGCGCGTCCATGCACCGGGCGCGGATGAGTCGTCCGCTGTGCCCGGCCCGTCTTCTTGCGGGTGGGCGGGACTGCCGGCTGCGGTGGCCGGCGCGGAGGCCGGCGGAGCGGGCCGCAGCCCGGGCGACCGCGGCGGCGTGGCGCCACCGTCGCTGCGCACGGACCGCCGGGCGGGGGAGGGGAGTCCCTCCGGCGCAGCAGCGCGCGCGGATTCACGCGGCGGGCTGGCGGCGGGCGCTGCCGTATCCGCGGAGGCCACAGGACGCTGCGGGGGCGCAGGAGCGAAGGAAGGGGGGGTGATCGCAGGCATTGGATGGGATGATCGAAACAAGCCCGAGCCTGAACGAGCCGGGGCCCTGCGCATGCGGGCGCGCGAATACCTGCCCCCCGGGCGCGAAGCGCGCGGCGGGGCCGTCCGGCGAGGCGCCGGTTCAGGAGGCGAGGGCGGCCTGCGCCGTGATCCAGTCGCGGAAGCTGCGCAGGGCCGGGTCCACCAGCACTTCGGGCCGGTACACCAGCCGGTAGGCCAGCGGCGTCGCCACTGCGGCCGACCGCACGGCCACGAGCGTGCGCGCCGCGAGCTCTTCCGCCACGAAGCCTTTGCGCACCAGGGCGAAGCCCCGGGCCGCCAGCGCAGCCTCGACCGTGCCGTTGGAGTGCGTGAACACCACGCCCTGGTTGCAGTCCACCCCGGAGGCTCCATTCGCATCGCACCAGAGCCGCCAGTCGCCGCGGTGTCCGTCGTGCAGCAACCGGTGGCCGGTGATGTCGGCGATGCGGGGAATGCGCCGGGGCGCGATCAGGCGCGGGCTGCAGACCGGCACCAGATCGTCGGCCAACAGCACCTCGGCCTGCAGCCCCGCCGCCACGTCCAGTCCATGGCGCACCGCGAAGTGGATGTCCTCGGACGCCAGGTCCACCACGCGGTCGGTGGTGCTCACGTGCACGTCCACGTCCGGCGCACGGCGCGCGAAGTCCTCCAGCCGCGGCACCAGCCACTGCACCGCGAAGCCGGCGGTGCAGCTGAGCCGCACCACGCGCCGCTGCCCCAGCGCCTGCAGGCGTGCGGTCGCATGGCCGATGAGTGCCAGCGCCTCTGCGCAGGCCACGAGGTAGTCGCGCCCCGCCGGCGTGAGTGCGAGCCCGCGCGGCAGCCGCTCGAACAGGGCGCAGCCCAGGAAGCCTTCGAGCCCGCGCAGCTGCTGCGATACCGCGCCGGGCGTCACGTGCAGTTCCGCGGCGGCGGCGCGTACGCTCAGGTGGCGGGCCGCCGACTCGAAGAAGCGAACGGAAGCGAGAGGAGGAAGGCGCATGACTGTTCAAGCCAGCTAAACAGACTGACAGGATAAATCGTTTGCCGGGGCTGCGGCCTGCTGAAGAGAATGCCACTGCGGCCGCATGCCGGCCAACCGTTTCCTCCACCCTGCCAGGGATTGCATTCCGCCATGTCTTCCGCCAGCCTGCTGCGCCTCCTGCTGCTCGCCGCCCTGTGGGGCGGCAGCTTTCTTTTCACCCGCTACACCGTCCCGGCCCTGGGGGCCGTGCCCACGGCCTTCGGGCGCGTGCTGCTCGCCGCCCTGGGGCTGATGGCGCTGGTGGCGCTGACGCGGCAACGCCCCGCGTTCCGCGGGCGCCTGGGGGCGGTGCTCGTGCTCGGGGTGGTCAACTCGGGCATTCCGTTCTGCATGTTCGCGCTCGCCGCGCGGGTGCTGCCGGCCGGCTACAGCGCGATGCTGAACGCCACCACGCCGCTCATGGGCGTGCTCATCGGCGCGGCGGCCTTCGGCGAGCGCATCACGGGCGCGGGCGCTGCGGGCGTGCTGCTCGGCATGGCCGGCGTGGCCGTGCTCGCGCAGGCCGGGCCGGTGGCCCTGGGCATGCCGGTCGCTTTGGGCATCGCGGCCTGCCTGGTGGCCACGGGCTGCTATGGGCTGGCGGGCTTTCTCACGCGCCGCTGGATCACCGCCCGCGGCGGGCTGGACAGCCGCCTGGTCGCCCTGGGCAGCCAGTGGGGCGCGGTGCTGGCGCTGGCACCGTGGGCGGCATGGCAGGCCTTCAGCCAGCCCGGCCTTGCCGCCCGGTGGGGCGCGGCGCCTGCGCCGGTGTGGGGGGCGCTGCTGGCCATGGGCCTGCTCTGCACCGCCTGGGCCTACGTGCTGTATTTCCGGCTGATCGCGGACGAGGGGCCGCTCAAGGCGCTGGCCGTGACGTTCCTGGTGCCGGCATTCGGCGTGGCCTGGGGCTGGCTGCTGCTGGACGAAGCCGTGACCGGCGCGCATGCCGTGGGCGGCGGCCTGATCGCGCTGGCGCTCTGGCTGGTGCTGCGGCCGGCGCCCGCGCGGCCGTGACGGGATGGAATGGGGCGATGTCCGACGGGACCGCAGGGGTGCCGCATCGTCATAATGCGCGCCATGCCCCACCGCTGGAAACCCAACGTCACCGTGGCCGCCGTCGTCGAGCAGGAGGGCCGCTTCCTCCTCGTGGAAGAGGACACGGCCGACGGCCTGCGGCTCAACAATCCCGCCGGGCACCTCGATCCCGGCGAGTCCCCCGAGCAGGCCTGCGTGCGCGAGGTGCTCGAGGAGACGGCCTACGACTTCACCGCCACCGCGCTGGTGGGGGTCTACCTCAACCGTTTCACGCGCAGCCGCACGGGCGACGACATCACCTACCTGCGCTTCGCCTTCGCCGGCACGCTGGGCGCGCACCACGCCTGGCGCACGCTGGACGACGGCATCGTGCGCACCGTCTGGATGACGCCCGAGGAACTGCGCTCCTGCGCCGACCGCCACCGCAGCCCGCTCGTGATGCGCTGCATCGAGGACTACCTCGCCGGGCAGCGGCACCCGGTGGGCATGATCCACACCGACCCGAGCGTGCTGCGCGGGAGCTGAAGCGGCCGCGGTCACGTTGGCGGCCTGCCGCCGGCAGGTCTTTGGCGCATGCCGCGAGCAGGCCCGCCGCGCGAAAAATACAATCCCGGGGATGACAGCCTCCCCCAAGCAGCGCATCGTCGTCGGCCTCTCCGGCGGCGTGGATTCCGCGGTGACAGCCCATCTCCTGAAGCAGCAGGGCCACGAAGTCGTGGGCATCTTCATGAAGAACTGGGAGGACGACGACGACAGCGAGTACTGTTCCTCCAACATCGATTTCGTCGATGCCGCGGCCGTGGCCGACGTGATCGGCATCGAGATCGAGCACGTCAACTTCGCCGCCGAGTACAAGGACCGCGTGTTCGCCGAGTTCCTGCGCGAGTACGAGGCCGGCCGCACGCCCAACCCCGACGTGCTCTGCAATGCCGAGATCAAGTTCAAGGCCTTCCTCGACCACGCCATGCGCGTAGGTGCCGAGAAGATCGCCACCGGCCACTACGCACGCGTGCGCCACAACCCCGCCACCGGCCTGCACGAACTGCTCAAGGGGCTGGACCCGGCGAAGGACCAGAGCTACTTCCTGCACCGCCTGAACCAGGCGCAGCTCTCGCGCACGCTGTTCCCGGTGGGCGAGCTGCGCAAGACCGAGGTGCGCCGCATCGCGGAGGAGATCGGCCTGCCCAACGCGAAGAAGAAGGACTCCACCGGCATCTGCTTCATCGGCGAGCGGCCGTTCCGCGAGTTCCTGAACCGCTACATCCAGCATGCGCCCGGCCCGATCCTGGACGAGCGCGGCCGCAGCCTGGGCCGCCACGTGGGCCTGTCGTTCTACACACTGGGCCAGCGCCAGGGCCTGGGCATCGGCGGCGTGAAGGACAAGGGCGCGCAGCGCGGCGGCGGCGAGCACGCGCCGTGGTTCGTGGCGCGCAAGGAGGTGGAGCGCAACGTGCTGCGCGTGGTGCAGGGGCACGACCACCCGTGGCTGCTGTCGCACACGCTGCAGGCCACCGACGCGAGCTGGGTGGCCGGGCGCCCCCCGGCCACGGGCGCCTGCGCGGCCAAGACGCGCTACCGCCAGCAGGACGCGGCCTGCACCGTCGCGCAGGCCGAGGGGCGGGATTTCGCCCTCGCGTTCCCCGAGGCGCAGTGGGCCGTCACGCCGGGGCAGAGCGCCGTGCTGTACGACGGCGACGTCTGCCTGGGCGGCGGCGTGATCACGGCCGCGGGCACGGACGCCGGCACGGTCTAGCGCAAGACCGCCGGCCCCGGCCAGAGGGTTTGTCCCTGTGACCGCACGCGGGAAAGTTCGCCTTCCCCGGTGCTGCCGCGCTTTGAGAAATGCCCCGCTGCGGTGATCATCATTCATCCAACGGAGACAAGCGCATGGCCTGGCAGCAAATCTACGACCCGTTCGGCAGCATGGTCCTCTCGACCGCCCTCGCGGCGATCCCGGTGGTGGTCATGCTCGCAGCCCTCGGCTTCTTCCACATCAAGGCGCACATCGCAGCGGGCATGGGCCTCGTCGCGGCGCTGCTCGTGGCCGTGTTCGCCTACGGCATGCCGGCGGACATGGCGGGCCGCGCCGCGCTGCTGGGGGGCTTCACGGGCCTGCTGCCGATCGGCTGGATCGTGCTCAACATCATCTTCCTGCACCAGCTCACGGAGCAGAACGGCAGCTTCAAGGTGCTGCAGGATTCGCTCTCGGGCATCACGGAGGACCGGCGCATCCAGCTGCTGCTTATCGCGTTCTGCTTCGGCGCGTTCTTCGAGGGGGCGGCGGGCTTCGGCACGCCGGTCGCGGTGACGGCGGCCATCCTCATCGGGCTGGGCTTCTCGCCGCTCGCGGCCTCGGGGCTCTCGCTCATCGCCAACACGGCGCCGGTGGCCTTCGGTGCGCTGGGCACGCCGATCCTCACGCTCGCCAAGGTGCACGGCTACGACGTGATGGAAGTGACCGCCATGGTCGGCCGCCAGCTGCCGTTCTTCTCGCTGCTGGTGCCGTTCTGGCTGATCTGGGCCTTCGCGGGCCGCAAGGGCATGGTGGAGATCTGGCCGGCGATCCTGGTCACGGGCGTGTCGTTCGCGGTGCCGCAGTTCCTGGTCTCCAACTTCATCGGGCCGGAGCTGGTGGACATCATCGCGGCGATCGTCTCCATGGTCTGCCTGATCGCCTTCCTGCGCGTCTGGAAGCCGAAATCGGTATGGACCTCGCCCTCGCTGCGCGGCAACGACGTGAGCGCGGCCGAGGCCAAGCCCCCGCAGCCCGTGGCGCGCCACACCCGCGCCGAGCTGGTGGCCGCGTGGATGCCCTGGGCCATCCTGTCGGTGTTCGTGTTCATCTGGGGCCTGCCGCCCGTCAAGGCCTGGCTCAACGGCCTGTTCGCGCCGTCCTTCCCCATGGCGGGGCTGCACAACCTGATCGAGAAGGTGCCGCCCGTCGTGCCCGTGCCCACCAAGGAGGGCGCGGTCTACACGCTGAACCTGCTGTCGGCCACCGGCACGGCGATCCTGCTGTCGGCGGTGGTGAGCGCCTTCCTGATGAAGTACAACCCGGTCGCCATCGTGCGCACCTTCCTGAAGACGATCTGGCTGGTGAAGTACTCGCTGCTCACGATCGTGCTCATGCTGGCGCTGGGCACGCTCACGCGCTACTCGGGCACCGACACCACGCTGGGCCTGGCGTTCGCCAACACGGGCGTGCTCTACCCGTTCTTCGGCACGCTGATGGGCTGGCTGGGCGTGGCGCTCACCGGCTCGGACACGGCCTCGAACGTGCTGTTCGGCGGCATGCAGAAGGTGGCTGCCGAGCAACTGGGGCTGTCGGCCAACCTGATGGGCGCGGCCAACAGCTCGGGCGGGGTGATGGGCAAGATGATCGACGCGCAATCGATCGTGGTCGCTTCCACGGCCACGCGCTGGTTCGACCACGAGGGCGACATCCTGCGCTACGTGTTCTTCCACTCCATCGCGCTGGCCTGCCTGGTGGGGCTGTACGTGACGATGCAGGCGTATGTCTGGCCGTTCACGCTGATGGTGGTGCACTGAGCGGGCGGCCGGCACGGCCCTTGCGGCGTCACATGGAGCCCGGGGGCAGTTCCTTCAGGGCATCGCGGATGGTGCGCGCGACCAATTGCTGGCGCTCGCGCGGCAGGCGGGCCAGCGTGGTGGCCACGCTGACGGCCGCCACCGGCCGGCCGCGCGCGTCCCGCACCGCCATGCCCACGGCCAGCACGCCGCGCGTGGCGTGGTTGCCGATGACGGACCAGCCGCGCTCCCGCGTGGCGCGCACCAGCAGGCGCATGCGCTCCGGCGTCATGCCGCCGTAGGTGGGCAGGTGCGGTGCGTTGGCGGCGATGATGGCCTCCACCTCCGCATCCGGCAGGGCGGCGAGCAGGGCGAGGCCGGCGGCGCCCACGCCCAGCGGCTGGCGCGTGCCCACCTCGATCACCAGGATCTGCACCGGGTGCGTGCCCACCTGCCGCGCGATGCAGTGCGACAGCGGCCCTTCCCGCACGATGGCGAACGCCGCGTCGCCGCACGCGGCGCTGATGCGCGCGAGCAGCGGCTGCAGGTGCACCGCGCGGTTGGGCTGCGCGCCGGCCGGTGCGAGCGCCGCCATGCGCGGCCCGGGCACGTAGCGGAAGCGCCCCTGCCGCGCCACGTGGCCGCCTTCGAGCAGCGTGGCCAGCAACCGGTACACCGTGGGCCGCTCCAGCCCCGCGGCACGGCACAGGTCCACCACGCGCACGCCATCCGGCCCGCCCGAGAGCACCGCATCGAGCACCTGCAGGCCGCGCCGCAGCGTGCGGCTGCCGGCGTCGTCGTCCTCCGCCGGCACCGGCACGCGGGCCTGATCGTCCGCTGGCCGGACGTTTCGATTCGTGGTGCGAGAGGGCATTGCGAAGAATCCGGGTGTCGATGAAGTCCGTGCGCAGTGTGCCCCAAGGCCGCGCGACGCGGGCCGCGACGGCACCGTGTCGCATCCAGGAGACAAGACCATGACCGTGACCCACCCGACCCTTCGCCCCTTCACGCGCCGGCGCCTGCCGGCTTTCACCGCCGCCCTGGGCGCCATCGCCTGCGCGGCCGCCACGGCCCTCGCCGCGCCGCCCGCGCAGGCACAGCCGCAGGCCGCGGGGGCCTGGCCCGCCCGGCCCGTGCGCCTCGTCGTCGGCTATGCGGCGGGCGGCGCGACCGACGTCATCGCGCGCATCGTGGCCGTGAAGCTCGGGGAGCGCCTGGGCCAGCCGGTGGTGGTGGACAACCGCGCGGGCGCCAACAGCAACGTCGGCGCCGAGGTGGTGGCCAAGTCGCCGGCGGACGGCTACACGCTCTACGTCTTCACCATCGCCAACACCATCAATGCCTCGCTGTACGGCCGGCTGGGCTACGACCCGCAGAAGGACTTCGAGCCCATCGGCCTGATCGCCAAGATCCCCAACATCCTGGTGGTGAACAACCAGCTGCCCGTCAAAAGCGTGGCCGATTACATCCGCTTCGCCAAGGAGTCGAAGGACGGCATCACCTTCGCGTCGTCGGGCAGCGGCTCGTCCATCCACCTCTCGGGCGAGATGTTCAAGATGCAGACGAAGCTCAACATGCTGCACGTGCCCTACAAGGGCAGCGCGCCGGCCGTCACGGACCTGCTGGGCGGACAGGTGCAGTCGATGTTCGACAACACGCCCTCGGCACTGCCGCACGTGCAGGTCGGGCGGCTGCGGGCCATCGCGATCACCAGCGCCCAGCGCTCGCCGCTGCTGCCCGACGTGCCCACGGTGGCGGAATCGGGCTTCCCGGGCTTCGACGTGCAGTCGTGGTTCGGCCTGGCCGCGCCCGCGGGCACGCCCCGGCCCGTGATCGACCGCGTGAACGCCGAACTGGTCAAGGTGTTGAACGCGCCCGACGTGCGCCAGCGCTTCCAGGACCTCGCCGCCACGCCGGAGCCCGGCACGCCCGAGCAGATGCGCACGTTCACGGCCGCCGAGATCCAGCGCTGGCGCGAGGTGGTCAAGGCCTCCGGCGCCAAGGCCGAGTGAGCCGCTCTTCAGAGCCTTTCCAGCAGCACTTTCGCAGGAGTTCTCCGACCCATGTTCCCGATCGATTTCTTCTGGCGGGCCGCCACGCGCTGGCCCGACCGCATCGCCATCGACGCGCCGGAGGGCGCCATCCGCTACGACGCGCTGGCGGCGCGCGTGGCGGCCCTGGCCGCGGCGCTGGTGGCGCGCGACCCGGCGCCGCAGAGCCGCGTCGGCATCTGCGCGCACAACAGCGCCGACCACATCGCGGCGCTGCTGGCGGTGCTGGCCTGCGGCAAGGTGTGGGTGCCGCTCAATCCCAAGAGCACGCAGCCGGAGATCCGCCGCATCGTCGATGCGACCGCGCCCTCGCTGCTGGTGCTCGATCCGGAATGCGCCCCGCTGCTGGAAGGCGCGCCCGGCGAACGCATCCACACCCATGCTGGCGCGGAGCACGGCGCGGGCGCCGTTCCCACCGTCCAGGCCCTGGCCGAGCGCCATGCCGGCGCGGCGCGCCCGGTGTTCGACCTGCCGGACAGCGCCACGCAGGCCATCAAGTTCACCGGCGGCACCACGGGCGCGCCCAAGGGCGTGATGCAGCCCTACCGCGCCTGGATGGCCAACATCGCCAACCAGATCCAGGCCTGGGGCTTTGGCGAAGACGAGCGCTACATCGTCGCCGCGCCGATCACGCACGGCACCTCCACCTACCTGCTGCCCATCCTGGCGCAGGGCGGCTGCCACGTGGTGCTGCAGGGCGCGGGCGCCGAGGCGGTGCGCACGGCCTTCCGCGAGCGCGGCGGCACCGTGTGCTTCATGCCGCCCACGCTGGTGTACATGCTGATGGCGCTGCCCGGCGCCAGCCGCGCGGACTTTCCCCGCCTGCGCCGGCTGATCTACGGCGGCGCGCCCATGCCGCCCGAGAAGATCCGCGAGGTGCGTGCGTTCTTCGGCCCGGTTCTGGGCACCACCTACGGCCAGACCGAGGCGCCGCAGATCCTCACCGTGATGCGGCCGGAGGACTTCGAGGACGAGCGCAACTGGGCCGCCGTGGGCCGCACCACCTGGTTCAGCGACGTGGCCGTCATGGCGCCCGACGGCCGCCTGCTGCCCCCGGGCGAAGTGGGCGAGGTGGTGGCGCGCGGCGACCTGCTCATGACCGGCTACTGGCGCCTGCCCGAGAAGACCGCCGAAACCCTGGTGGACGGCTGGCTGCACACGGGCGACCGCGGCCTGATCGACGAGCGCGGCTACCTCTACCTCAAGGACCGCCTCAAGGACCTGGTCATCACCGGCGGCTTCAACGTCTACCCGGTGGACGTGGAGAACGCCCTCGGCCAGCACCCGGCGGTCCACGAATGCGCCGTGTTCGGCATCCCCGACGACAAGTGGGGCGAGGCGGTGCAGGCCGCCGTGCAGCTGCGCGCGGGCCATGCCGCCACCGAGGCCGAGCTGATCGCCTTCGTGCGCGAGCGCCTGGGCCCGGTGCAGACGCCCAAGCGCATCCGCTTCCTCGACAGCCTGCCGCGCTCGCCCGTCGGCAAGGTGCTCAAGAACGCCGTGCGCGAACAGGCGCTCGCCACCCCCTGAACCGGAGAACCCATTCCATGACATCCGTCCGCAACGACGCCCCCGTCACCCGCCTGTGCACGCACACCCTCACCAGCCTGCACTACCGCGACGCCGACCTGGTCGAGGACCTGATGGGCAAGAAGACCTTCACCGAGGTGATGCTGATGCAGATCCTGGGCCGCACGCCGCGCCCGGTGGACCTGCGCATCGCCGACGTGGTGCTCATCGTGCTCATGGAGCACGGCCTCACGCCCAGCGCCATCGCCACGCGGCTCATCTACATGAGCGCGCCGGAGAACCTGCAGGGCGCCGTCAGCGCCGGCCTGCTGGCCGTGGGCAGTTCCTTCGTGGGCACCATGGAGAACTGCGCGCGCCTGCTCGACCGCATCATGGCCGCCGACGATCCCGATGCCGAGGCGCAGGCCATCGCGCGGGAATGCAAGGCGAACCAGAGCGCCGTGCCCGGCTTCGGCCACCACCTGCACAAGCCGGTCGATCCGCGCGCCTACAAGCTGCTGGAACTGGCGCGCGCCGAGCCCGACCTCGCCGGCCGGCACGTCCGGGCCCTGGAGACGCTGTCCAAGGCCGTGGACGCGGTCGCCGGCCGGCCCATCACCATCAACGCCACGGGCGCCGTCGCCGCGCTGCTGGGCGAGATCGGCGTGCCCACGGGCGTGATGCGCGGCTTCGCCGTCATCTCCCGCGCGGCGGGGCTGGTGGCGCACATCGTGGAGGAGCAGCAGAGCCCCTCGGGCCGCTTCATCTGGGACACCGTGGAGCACGCCATTCCCTATGTCGGCGAGGGCGGCAAGCCTTCGGACGGCGGGGCGCCGACATGAGCGGCGAAGACACCGATCCCGGTGCCCGCCGCCCGCCCGCGCTGCCGCTGGACCTGTCCGGCCGCGTGGTCTTCGTCGCCGGCGGCGGCTCGGCCGGCCCCGGCTGGAGCATCGGCCGCGCCGCCTGCGTGACCTATGCCCGCCTGGGCGCCGCCGTCTGCGTGGCCGACCGCGATGCGGCGTCGGCCGCGGAAACCACCGCGCTCATCCTGGCGGAGGGCGGCGAGGCCGCCACCCTCGTGGGCGACGTGGCCCTCGAGGCCGACGTGCAGCGCCTCTTCGCCGAGGCCCGCGCGCGCTTCGGCGCCATCGACGTGCTGCACCACAACGTGGGCATCGGCAAGACCGGCGGCCCGCTGGAGACGACGGCGGACGACCTGGACCGCATCCATGCGGTGAACGTGCGCAGCCTGCTGCTGTGCGCGCAGCAGGTGCTGCCGGACATGGTGGAGCGCGGGCGCGGCTCGGTCATCGCCATCTCGTCGGTGGCCGGCATGCGCTACGTGGGCTATCCGCACCTGGCCTACAGCGTCACCAAGGCCGCGGTGACCCAGTTCACGCGCATGATCGCGCAGCAGTACGCGCCCCACGGCCTCCGCGCCAACACCGTGGTGCCCGGCCTGATCGACACGCCGCGCATCGCCGGCACGGTGGCGAAGATGTTCTCCGGCACCAGCCTGGACGAGGCCCGCGCCGCCCGCGCGCGGCAGGTGCCCATGGGGCGCATGGGCACGGCGTGGGAGGTGGCGCACGCCTGCGCCTTCCTTGCCTCGGATGCCGCCGCCTACGTCACGGGCACGGAGCTGGTGGTGGACGGCGGGCTGACGGGGAAGTACGCGTAGAGACCGCATCGTCCATACTGTCGATCAGCTCGACAGGAGGGACGACGATGCCGGGATCACACGCGTTGCGGACGCCGCCGCCCACGATGGGGGCGGAGGGGCGGGGCGCCTTGCCGGTGCAGCAGCTCACGGAGCTCATCGAGGCATCCCGCCAAGGCTATGCCCTGTTCGATGCCGACGACCGCCTGCACTATGCCAATCCGGCCTTCCGCGCATCGCTCGGCCTGGCGCCGGGCGAGTTTCCCTCGTGGGAAGGCCTCATGCGCAAGGGCTACCACGCCTCCACCGGCACCGTGGTCGAGACGGACGACTTCGACGTCTGGCTGCGGTCCGCCAGGAGCCGGCGCGGCAAGCTGCCGTACCGGACCATCGAGACGAACCTGAAGGACGGGCGCTGGGTGCTGACCACGGAAACCACGCTGCCCGGCGGCTGGATGCTGTGCGTCCTGACGGACGTATCGGAACTGGGCACCGGGCTGCGCGACCTGCGGCAGGAGCGGGACCGGGCCCTGAAATCCGCCCTTAGCGACGAGCTGACCGGCCTGGGCAACCGCCGCTACGCCATGGATATCCTGAAGCAGAAGCTGGGGCCCAGCAAGGCGCAGCAGATGGTCGTCGCCATCCTCGACATCGACCATTTCAAAGCCGTGAACGACCGATTCGGGCATCCGGGCGGCGACTTGGTGCTCAAGGACTTCGCGGCCCAGCTCGCCCTCGCCGCCGGCCGGGACGATCTGGCGGGGCGCATCGGCGGGGAGGAATTCCTGCTGGTGCTACAGGGGATGGACATGGCGCAGGCCGAGGATCTGCTGCGCAGGCTGCTGGTGTCGGTGTCCGGCCGCGCCCCGTTGCCCGGTGCGCCGGATTTCCGCTACAGCTGCTCCGCCGGAGCCGCGCTGGCGGGCCCGGGAGAGACGGCGGGCGAGGTGCTGCGCCGGGCGGACCAGGCGCTCTATCAGGCCAAGCAGGGGGGCCGCAACCGCGTCGTCGTCTCTCCGGAACCGGCGGGCCCGCCGGCCTCCGCGGCCGGCCCGGCCCGGGCCGCCGCGGGCTGAGAGGGGACGCGGCCGCGCCGCTCAGCCGCGCCGGCCCTCGGGGTCGCTCGGCCCGTTGCGGTCGGACATTACTTCTGCCGGGGGCTCGAGGTCGCCGCTGTCGCCGCCCTCGGCCTCCCAGGTGCCGCCCTCGCGGCCGGTCTTGCCGCGCGGATAGCCCATGGTGGTGCCGTCGTCGAAATTCAGCGGGCCGCCCTCGCGCGGATCGTCGAAGGGCTGGACCGAGATCTCGTCGATGCCGTCGGACACGTCGCGTTCGGCATTCAGGTGGTCGTTGATGTCGTCGCCCTCGGGCAGCTCCGCCGTGGGGTCGTCGGTGGGGTCGATGCCGGGTTCGTCGTCAAGGGAGGGAGGTGTGCGCATGGGAGGCTCCTTGGATGGATGCCGGCGGTAGGCCAGCCGATGCATGCAGCTTCCCGCAGCTGGCGTCGAGGGACAGTGGGTACGCGGCGTGAACGAAGGTAGGAGATCTGCCATGCCGCATGGGACACGCAGGCCTGCTTGCGGGAGCAGCAGTCATACCAAAATTTATTCGCCAATCAACGAAATTTAATATCCGGTCTCAGCCATTCGGATATTTGCCTCCATAGAATCGCCAGCCTCCATATTGAATGCATGGCGCCGTCCATGCACCTTGCGACATGGCATTGCCTCAGGATGGTACAACTATGGCACGCCCGGCAATGGCGCCGGCCAGTATTGCCATTCCAGCCTGCTGAATTTTCTACAAGTGCATTCCGACGAATGGAGGTTCCAATACAAGCCGCTTGCAGGCGCGTATGAACTGTATTCCGGAGAATTGAGCGAGCCCCGCCCGGCGGGATCATCCGGTGCCAGCCTATCCATACGGATCGACAAGGAAGCAGCCCGGCAGATGTTCGCGCAGATGGGGCCTGATGTCCCCCAACCTGTGCCCCTCCGAGCCCGGTGAACGGATGCGCCAGAAAAACGACTTGACCTGCTACCGCAGCCGGTCCGGCAAGCACAGCTGCTATGTCGGCTTCGATCTGGGCAGCGGCAAAAGCAAGGCCGGGAACATCTGCTGACCGGTTCGGGAGGGCTGCCACGGCGGGCGGCTCGCCTGCGCCCACGCCGCTGACGCCGGCGGGCTCACGGAGAGGACGCGATGCAGATGCGGTTGCCGCCGCTTTTCTTCGCCCGGTACATCGCCCCGTCGGCGTGCACCAGCAGGCCGTGCTCCTCGTCGCTGTGGTCGGGATAGATGGACACGCCGATGCTGGGCAGGATGTGCCGGCGGTGGCCCCCCAGGTCGAACGCCTCGCCGAAGGCGGCCAGGATCTTCTCGGCCGTGCTGCCGGCCTGTTCGGCGGAGTGGACGCCTTCGACCAGCACCACGAACTCGTCTCCGCCCAGCCGGGCCACCGTGTCGGAGGCGCGCACGCATTCCAGCAGGCGCTGCGCCACGCGCTGCAGCAGCAGATCGCCCGCGGCATGGCCCAGCGTGTCGTTGACCTCCTTGAAGCGGTCCAGGTCGATGAACAGCAGCGACAGCCGCTTGCCGTCGCGCCGGGCCCGCGCCAGCGCGGTGTGCAGGCGGTCCAGGAACAGCTGCCGGTTGGGCAGGCGGGTGAGCTGGTCGTACTGGGCCATCTGCCGCAGGCGTTCCAGCGTCTGCTTGCGTTCCACGGCCGCCGCCACCTGGGTGGAGACGAACTGCAGCAGTTCCTTGTCCTTGTCGGTGTAGTGCGACTGCTCCGAGTACCCCTGCAGCACCAGCACGCCCAGGACGCCCTGGCGCGTCTGCAGCGGCACGCCCAGCCACGAATGGGGCCGTGGCGCGGGTGCCCCATGCTCTGGCCAGGGCGATCCGTGCGCCTCTGCGGCGCCGGGCGTGAGCAGCAGCGTGCGGCCGGTGCGGATCACCTCGGCGTGCAGCGGCGCTTCGGCCAGCGGCAGGGAGGGCGGTGCGGGAGGGTGGTGTTCGTCGGCGTGGTACGGAAAGCTCAGGGTCTGCGCCAGGACGTCGTACAGCGCCACGGAGAGATTGGGGGCCGGCAGCAGCCTGCCGATGATCTGGTGGATGCGGCTGCACAGCGACTCCAGCGTCTGCTCGGTGTGGGCCGCTTCCGAGATGCCGTAGATGGCCGCCTGCAGTGCCTCGGTGGACTTGCGCTCGGTGATGTCGTGCGCCACGGCCAGGCGCACGTTGTGCTCCTCCAGCCGGCGCGCCGTCCAGCGGATGTGGGCGATGCGCCCGTCCTTGCGGATGTAGCGGTTCTCGAAGTGGAGCTGGAGCTGGCCGCCGGTGATGTGCTGCACCTGGTCCTGGGTGGCGGGCAGGTCGTCGGGATGCACCATGTCGAGCATGCGCTTGCCCGTCACTTCCTGCGGCGCGTAGCCGAAGATGCGCTCGAAGGCGGGGCTCACGAAGATGATGGTGCTGTCCGGTTCGACGATGCACACCGCATCGAGCAGCAGGTCCACGATGTTCAGGGACGAAATGCGTTGCATGGGGCGGGCAGGGTGCTCTGGGCGGGTGACCCATTGTGCCGCGATGCCGTGGTGCTGGGCCCACAGCCGGGCCGGTCAGCCCCCGCCCGCGGGCCTGCGCGTCACCCACCACGCGGAAACTACGATCAGCAGTCCGCCGACCCAGCCCTGCACCGCCATCCGCTCGCCCATCCACAGCACCGCGATCAGCGCCCCCCACAGCGGTTCGCTGCCCATGAGCAGCGCCACGCGCGAGGGACTGGTGCGCGATGCCGCATGGTTCTGCACGAAGAACGCGAACAGCGTGCACAGCAGCACCAGGAAGGCCATGGCCCCCCAGAACGGCAGGCTGCGCGGCAGCGGCGGCCAGACGGGGCCGTGCACGGCCAGCATGAGCAGCCCCGAGCCCAGCGCCATCACGCCCATCTGCACCGCCGTCACCGTGAGCGCGGGCAGACCGTGGCGCTGGCCGTGGCGCCGCGTGAGGCAGACCATCACGCCCCGCAGGAAGGCCGCCATCACCATGAGGCCGTCGCCCCAGGCCAGGCCGGACCGGCCGCCGTGCTGGAACGCCAGCAGCCCCGCCCCCAGCAGCGACAGGCCCGCCGCCGCGAGCACCGCGCGGCTAGGCCGTTCTCCGAGCAGCCACCATTCGCACAGCGGCGTGAAGGCCACGCACAGGCTGATCAGGAAGGCCGCGTTCGAGGCGGTGGTCAGCGAGACGCCGAAGGTCTCGCACACGAAGATCGCCAGCAGGTTGATGCCCAGCAGCGAAGCGCCCGCGAGCGCCGCCGGCCATGCGGCCCCCGCCAGCCCGCGCAGCGCCGGCAGCAGCAGCAGGAAGGTGAGGCCGAAGCGCAGCACCAGGAACTGCACCACGGGCACCTCGCCGGTGGCGATCTTGGCGGCGCTGTAGCTGCCGCCCCAGATCACGGCCACCAGGAGCAGCAGTCCTTCGACCGGGCCGAGCGCCGGCCGGTGCCCGGCGCGCGCGCTCCCGAAATCCTGCATCCCGCCTGTCTGCATCGGTGTTCCCATGGTCTTGCTGTGGACGAGCATTGTTCGCCGCGCGTGGCGGCGTTGACTAGACTGCGCGGGAGAACAGGAGCTGTGCACGGTGAGAACAGATGATTTCCTGGAAGTGGTGCATGAACTCGTGGCCTTCGTGCGCGTGGCGGAGGCGGGCAGCTTCTCCGCGGCCGCGCGGCGCCACGGGCTGACGCCCTCCGCCGTGAGCCGGCAGGTCGCCCGGCTGGAGAAGGCCCTGGGCGTCTCGCTGCTGCGGCGCACCACCCGTCAGCTGCACCTGACGGAGGCCGGGCGCGAGGTGCTGGAGCGCGGGCGCGCGCTGGTGGCGGCCGCCCAGGCCACGCTGCGCGTCGCCGAGGGCCATGTGGGTGGGCCCCGCGGGCTGGTGCGCCTGAGCGCGCCGAAGGCCTTCGCGCGCCATGTGCTGCACGAACCGCTGCTGGCCTTCCTGCGCGCCTGCCCCGAGGTGGATCTGCATCTGCTGGTGGACGACCGCCCGGTGGATGCGCTGCGCGAGGGGGTCGATCTCGTCGTGCGCATGACCGACGATCCGCCGCCGGGCATGGCCGCGCGCGCGCTGATGTCCGTGCGGCAGTGGGTGCTCGCCAGCCCGGCCTACCTGGCGTCGTCCGGGCGCCCGATCCTCCGCCCGGAAGACCTGGCGGCACACCGCTGCCTGCCGCTCGGCGAGCAGGCGGGCGACAGCCTCTGGCGCTTCGCCCGCCGCGCAGGCGGAGCCTCCCACGGCGGCGATGGCGATGGCGATGGCGAAAACGACGGCACGGTGGACGTGACGGTGTATGGCCGCTATGCCGTCAACCACAGCGAGATGCGCCTCGCGGCGATCGAGGCGGGGCTGGGCGTGGGCTGCGTGCCGGACTTCGTCGCGCGCGACGCGCTGCAGGCCGGGCGGGTGGTGCGGCTGCTTTCCGGATGGACCGTCGCCAGCCACTACCAGGGCACGGCCTATCTGCTGTTTCCCGCGTCCCGGCACCTGCCGCCGAAGCTGCGGGTGCTGATCGACCACCTCGTCGCTGCATTGGGCTCCGCCGGAACGTGATTGCGCAAGCGGGTCCACCCGGGCCGGGCTGGCCGCGCAGGAGGTTCGACCGTAAACTACGGGCGAGGAGAGAGGGCTGCATCGGTGGGCGCGAGCGTTCGTCCCCGAAAATCCGGCGTCCCGGAGGGCGGGGCGCCGCCTTGGGCTGCCCCAGGCAGAAAAGGATGCACATGGCGACGGCGATCTATTCCGATCCGTTGGCTCCGTTTTTCGCGCATTCCGTCAGCGCAGCGGGGCTCGAGCGCGTCCTCCAGGTGGTCCGCCGGCACCTTTCCATGGACGTGGCCTTCATCTCCCGGTTCCGGGAGAACGACCGGGTGCTCGATTACGTCGACGGCGACGTCGACTGCGTGCTCCAGCCCGGGCAGGTGATACCGCTCGAGAGCGGCTACTGCCAGAAGGTGATGCGGGGCGAATTGCCGCAATACATCCCCGACACGTCCTGCGTGCCCGCGGCCCGCGACATCCCCGAGACCGCGGCCATCCCCATCGGCTCGCACCTCAGCACGCCCATCGTGCTCGAAGACGGCCGGCTCTTCGGCACGCTGTGCTGCTTCAGCTATCGGCCGGTCGCGGCCCTCACGGAACGCGACATGGACGTGCTGCGCGCCTTCGCCGAGTTCCTCGGCTTCTACTTCGACGCGGCGGCGCGGCGCGAGAAGGAACGGGAAACCGTCGCGCGCAGTGTCCGCACCGCCATGCAGGAGGGCCGCCTGCGCATTGTCTTCCAGCCCGTCTACGACATCGCGCGGCGCAGCCTCCATGGCTTCGAGTGCCTGTCCCGGTTCGACATGGAGCCCGTGCGCCCGCCGGACCAGTGGTTCATCGCGGCCCACGGCGTGGGGCTGGGCATGGAGCTGGAACTGCACGCCATCCGCACGGCGCTGTCGTCGCTGCACTGCTTTCCCGCCGGCCTCCTGTTCAACGTGAACTGCTCGCCGGACTTCATCCTGTCGGGCAGGCTGCAGGCGCTCCTGGAAGAAGGAACCGACGTGTCCCGCATCGTGCTGGAGGTGACCGAGCATGCCGCCGTCAGCGACTACGCGGCGCTGGCCCGGGCCCTGCAGCCGCTGCGCGCGCGCGGCACCCGCCTGGCCGTGGACGATGCGGGCGCGGGCTATTCCAGCATGCGCCACATCCTCCAGCTGCAGCCGGAGGTCATCAAGCTCGACATGAGCATCACGCAATCCATCGACCGCGACCGCCATCGCCGGGCGCTGGCCAAGGGCCTGATCAGCTTCGCGCACGAGATCGGCAGCCTGATCGTCGCGGAGGGCGTGGAGGAGGCCTCCGAACTGGACGCCCTCGGCCAGCTCGGCGTGGACTTCGCCCAGGGCTACTACCTCGCCCGGCCGCTGGCGCTGCAGGACGCCATCCTGGCCGCGCGCGGCGGCTGAGGGCGGCCGCCGGCCCCCGCGGCCTACATCCGCTCGATGCCGGCCATCTCCACCCACTGGGCCCAGCGGCGGATGTCTTCCTGGATGAAGCGCTGCAGGTCCGGGCCGGAGCGCCACTGGTTCTCGAAACCGCGTGCCGCATAGGCCTGCTGCACGGCGGGGTCCGCCATGGCCTGCTGCAGCGCGCGTCCCATGCCCTCGACGGCCGCGGCCGGCGTGCCGGCCGGCGCGGCCAGCCCGAACCAGCCCTGCAGCTCCAGGCCGGGCACGACGGAGCTGGCGGGCGGCACCTGGGGCAGCGACGGCAGCGGCCGGGGGCTGGTGACGGCGATCGGGCGCAGCCGGTCGTTCTGCAGCGCGGGCGCTGCCGAGAGCGTGTCGATGAACACGAAATCCAGCTGCCCGCCCATCAGGTCCGTGAGGATCTGCGTGACCGACTTGTACGACACCCCCTGGTAGCGCAACTCGGCGAGCACGCGCAGCAGCTCGGCCGGCACCTGGGACGACGAGCTGTAGTAGCCGTAGTTCAGCGAGCCGGGCTTCGCGCGCGCGGCCGCCACCAGTTCCTGGAGGCTGCGGTAGGGCGCGTCGGCGCGCACCAGCAGCACCGAGCTGAAACGGCCGAACATGCCGACCTGCACGAAATCCTTGAGCGGGTCGTAGCGCAGCTGGCGGTACAGGCTGACATTGGCGGCGTGCGTGGAATTGCTGGTGAGCAGGAAGGTGTAGCCGTCCGGCGCCGCGCCTTTCGCGGCCAGCGCGCCCAGGATGCCCGCGGCGCCGGGGCGGTTGTCCACCACCACGGTGGCCTGCGGCAGCGTGCGCGGCACGTGGCTGGCGAAGGTGCGCGCCACGAAATCCGCGGCACCGCCCGCGGCGGACGGCACGATCAGGCTGATGGGCCGCGCGCCCGGCCACGGGGCATCCGCCGCGCGCGCAGCGGGCAGGGCCAGCGTGGCGAGCGGCAGGCTGGCAAGGCCGCGCAGCAGCGCGCGGCGGTGGGGCTGCGGTGGGGTGGAGGGGGCGGTGCGGCGCATGGATGTGTCTCCTGGGGGGCTGTGTTTCTGGTCTTGGAGGGGGGCGGCGGGCGGGTGCCTGGGGGTCGTCACGCCCGTGCCGGCGGGCCGGTGAGTGCGGCCAGGAAGGGATGGAGCGCCTGCAGGTAGTGCGGCAGGCAGTCCACCATGGGCGTGTGGCCGCCGGGCAGCAAGCGCAATTGCGCCGAGGGCAGGCAGGCCGCCAGTTCCCTGGCATCGGCCACGCTGCGGCGCGTGTCCTGCTCCCCGTGCACCACCAGCACCGGGCACTGCAGCGCGGGCAGCAGCGGGCGCAGGTCCACGGCGCGCAGGCCCTCGATGCTCTGCAGCAGCGCGGCGGGCGGAAGGTGTTCCAGATAGGCGCACAGCTGCGCGAACAGCGGTGCCGGCGGCGTATGGGCGAAGCAGGTGCGCAGGAAATCCTGCCGGGCCTGCGCGGACCAGTGCTCGCGCACCCGCCGGGCGAAGCCCGGATCGCCGTGGCGGCTGCTGTGCGCGCCGGTATTGCCCGCCACCACGCCGGCCACCGGCATCCCGGGCTGCAGCGCGGTCAGCAGGGCCAGCACACCGCCGACGGAATAGCCCAGCAGCACCACCGGGCTGGCATCGCCCTCCTGCACCCGCGGGCGCAGGGCATCGGCCAGCCGCCGCGCCACCTCGCGCGGATCGCAGGAATGGGGGCTGTGCGGCGGCTCGGCCCAGTCCACGGGCTGCACCGTCCACCCCGGGGCATGCAGGCCGCCGAACACGGCCGGCGAGCAGCCCGCGCCGGGCAGGGCCACCAGCAGCGGCCCGCGCAGCGCGCGCCAGTCGATCGCGCCCAGGGGCGCTGCCGGCAGGGGCGGCGTGCCGCAGGCGTCGAGGGCGGGGGGGCGGAAGACGGGCAGCGGGGGCATGGCGGCCATCGTAGGCAGCCGCCATCGATGTGGATAGGGAATAATTTTCATCCGTTGATAAGCAAGAGGAATCAAACCCCATGGCCTCCCCCTCCCCGTGGCTGCCCGAGCTACCCGTCGCCCAGGTGCGCCATTTCCTGCTCGTGGCCGAGCATGGCGGCTTCCAGGCCGCGGCGGACAAGGCCTTCCGCACGCAGCCGGCGATCAGCAAGTCGATCCGGGCGCTGGAAGAGCGCCTGGGCGGAGCGCTGCTGGAGCCGGGCCGGCGCTCCGTGCTCACGCCCCTGGGCCGGCAGTGCCTGCCGTTCCTGCGCGAGCTGGTGCTCCACCACGACCGCACGGCCGCGGCGGTGTCGGCTTTCGTGCGCAAGGACCGGGGCACGCTCACCGTGGCGGCCATCGCCGCACTCGCCGGCAACTGGCTGCCGGAACTGGTGAGCGGCTACCTGCGGGACCACCCCGGCGTGGCCGTGCGCCTGCTGGACGACAACTCGCGCAACGTGGAGCGCATGGTGCGGGACGGCGAGGTGGACTTCGGCGTCGGCAGCCTCGTGTCGGAGGCGCCGGAGATCGTGTTCGAGCCCCTGGCGGACGACGCCTTCGGCCTCGTGTGCAGCCGCCGCCACCCGCTGGCGCGGCGCCGCCAACTGCGCTGGGATGAACTGCAGGGGCTGCCCCTGCTCGGCACCACCGCCCACCACCAGTTGGCCGCCTGGCCCGAGCAGGCCCGCTGGCTGCAGGCGCCGGTGCTGCAGGTCAGCACCATGCTGACCATGCTGGCGCTGCTGGAGGCCAACGTGGGCGTCACGGTACTGGCCCGCCTGGGCGTGCCCGCCATGCTGTCCGACCGGCTGGCCTTCGTGCCCCTGGTGGCGCCCCGGCGCGAGCGCCGGCTGGGCATCCTGCGCCTGGCGGGCCAGTCGCTCAGCCCGGCCGCGCAGGCGATGCGGGAGCGGTTGCTGGAGCATGCGGAGGGGTTGCAGGCGGTCTAGGACTTTGTTTCGCAGGCCGGTCGGACCGTCCCGTCTGGAGCCGGTCTGTATCTGTCGCGGCGACTGCTGGGTCGCCGATACCTCAAAGGGAAGCCGGGCGGGTGGGTACACTCGTGCCCATGATGAGCCGCCCTTCGAAAAGTCTCCATACCATCGGGTACGAAGGTATGGATATCCGCGCCTTCATCGATAGATTGTCCAGTGCAGAGGTCCAGGCCGTTGTGGATGTACGGGAGCTCCCGCTTTCTCGGAAAAAGGGTTTCTCCAAGACAGCGTTCCGTGAAGTGCTTTCCCAAGCGGGCATTGGATATTTCCACATGCCTGTCCTGGGTTGTCCCAAGGACATCCGCGACCCCTACAAAGCGAGCCGTGACTGGGAGGCTTATACACGGTCATTCCTGGCGTACCTCGGAACGCAAGAAGCCACAGTACGCGAATTGGCCAGATTGGCCAAGGCGACGCAGGCTTGTCTCGTCTGCTTCGAGTCCGATTACGCGATGTGCCACCGCACATATGTTGCAAGAGCTGCCCGCAAGCTGGGAGGCCCGCCGATCGTGCATCTGATGGCTAGAACAGCCCAGGCTGATTCGGTGTTTCAGGCTGCAGCTTAGGCGGGCATATCACACTGATGATGAGCCACTGGTCGGGAAACCGGTGCATGGTGCCCATCAGCAGGATCAGGTCGCGAGAGGGAAGTTGTCTTTCGTATTTCTCCCGGAATGGGGCTTCCCAGCCAGCAGCGCCGTGCTGTTTGAGAAGCCTCCTGTAGAGCGCGCCGACCTCCCAGTCCACCAGTTTGTGACAGTAGACGGTGCGCTGGTCATCGACCATGCACTCATAGCGATAGTAGAAGTCGAACGGAATCTTCTGCAGCAAGGCCACCTGCCTGTGGGTCTCTTCTTCGTCGGGGAAAAGATTGGATTGCCGCTGCATCTGGGTCAGCTTGGCGGGCTCCTCGGGTGTCCACTCGGGATTCCTGGCGGGCCGTATGTCCAGGCCGAGAATTCGCGCCGGCCGCACCATCGCCAATGAACCGTCGGTTCGCTGGCGAACATGTTCCGCCTTGGCGAAGTCATCATGGATAGGAACTTTTCGCAGAAGCTCCATGCGGCATCGCCAGCCTTCCTTTCCTGATGGCAGCGGGTCGGTGTCGCATTCGATCTTGTCGATGTAGATGCGGTGGCTCTCCGGGCGGTGATCGTCCCGCGATTTTTCCATCAACACCCTGATCCACTGCCATTTGCGGAACTGCTGATCGTCTGCGATAAGCCGGAACGGTACCGGAAAAAGGCGGATGAGGGCGCCGGCTTCCGTCATGCCTGCAACACAAGATGTCTCTGAATAGTTGCGCTGGGCGAAGGATAGGTTTTACAGAGAATCAGAACCCGCTCACGGAACGTCGCCATCGAATCCCCTTTTCTACCTGTGCAGTGTATTGCGGGTACTCTTGGCAGGTGTAGGTCAACGCATAAGCAGAAATCAATATCAATATAAATTCAACAATGGAAAAAAGCCCCACAGGCCAATGGCGTGCGGGGCTCTGTGCTGCCGGCCATGCCGGCGCGGCGGTGTCTGCGGCTCAGAACGGAATATCGTCGTCCATGTCGTCGAACCCCGACGCCGCGCGCGGCGCCTGCGCCGTTGGGGCTGGAGCAGGACGAGGCGCCGGTGCCGGGCGCGGCGCGGCCGCCTGGGGCGCAGGGCGCCGCGCGGGCGCCGGTGCGCTGTTGCCGCCACCGTAGCCGTCGTCGCCACCGCCATAGCCGCCGTCGTCATAGCCACCGCCGGCACCGCTACCCTGGCCGCCGCCCATGCCCTGGCGGCTGCCGAGCATCTGCATGGTGTCGGCGCGGATTTCCGTCGTGAATTTTTCCTGGCCCGACTGGTCGGTCCACTTGCGGGTGCGCAGGCTGCCTTCGACGTAGACCTGGGAGCCCTTGCGCAGGTACTGGCCCACGATCTCGGCCAGGCGGCCATTGAAGACGACGCGGTGCCACTCGGTAGCTTCCTTGTTCTCGCCGGTGTTCTTGTCGCGCCAGCGGTCGGTGGTGGCGATGGTGACGTTGGCGACCTGGTCGCCGCTCGGGAAGGTGCGCATTTCGGGATCGCGCCCGAGATTGCCGACGATGATGACTTTGTTGACGGATGCCATGGTGTGAGGGGCCTGTAGAGAATGGTGGAGGAAAGGCACTACGGCCTGCGCGGCGGCCACGGGGGCGCCGCGAAGAGGGAGCGGGGATTGTGCCCCAAGCGGCCGGGCCGTGCGTGACTGCTTTCGCCCGTCCGTACGGCCTGCCCGGCCGCCCCGCCGGGAGTGCCACAATGGTCTCCTGCCGCGCACACCGCGAACCCTTGCGGCGATGTCCGCCCCGTACCGGGCCTCCGCGGCGCGGCATCCCTCCATCCCCGCCATGCAACGAGAACCCGATTTCCTGGACAACCTGCGCTCGGAACTGCGCGACGGCCGGCGCTGGCTGGAGCGCAGCATCGTGCTGGCCTATGCGGTGGTGGCCGGCCTCAGCGTGGTGGCCTTCACCATGCTGGCGGAATGGGCCTTCGGCATCTTCGAGCGCGTCCACCACTGGGGCGGCGGCTGGGCCGTGCTGCTCTGGACGCCCGCGATCACCGCGGCGGTGGTCTGGGTCACGCGGCGCTGGGCGCCGGGCGCGGCCGGTTCGGGCATCCCGCAGGTGATCGCGGCGCTGGAGCCGGGGCTCACGGTGCCGCAGCGGGGCCGTTTCGTCTCCCTGCGGCTGTCGGTGGCCAAGATCCTGCTGTCCAGCGCGGGCTTCATGGCGGGCCTCTCGATCGGGCGCGAGGGGCCGTCGGTGCAGGTGGCGGCCGGGATCATGCACCACGCGCGCCGCTGGTTCGGCCCGCGCTCGGGCATCACCGCGCACGGGCTGCTGGTGGCCGGCGGGGCGGCGGGCATCGCCGCGGCCTTCAACGCGCCGCTGGCGGGCGTGGTGTTCGCGATCGAGGAACTCTCGCGCAAGCTCGAATCCCGCAGCAGCGGGCTGATCATCGCGGCCATCGTGCTGGCGGGTTTGATGGGGGTGTCGGCGTTCGGCAACCTGAGCTATTTCGGGCGCATCCAGGTGCCGCGGCTGGGCTGGGAGGCGCTGCTGCCGGGCCTGGCCGTCTCGCTGGCCTGCGGCGTGCTGGGCGGCCTGTTCGCCAAATTGATGGCCGCGTCGCTCACCGGCGCGCCGGACCGCTTCAACCGCTGGCGCGCGCGCTGGCCGGTCCGTTTCGCGGCGGGCGGCGGGCTGGCGATCGCGGTGATCGGCCTCGCCACGGGCGGGGCGACCTTCGGGGCCGGCTCCGAGGCCGTGAAGCACATGCTGGCCGGCGAGGCGGACGTGCCGGCCTTCTACGTCACGCTCAAGTTCATCGCCACCTGGCTCTCGGCCTGGGTGGGCGTGCCGGGCGGCATCTTCGCACCATCGCTCTCGATCGGGGCGGGCGTGGGCCACAACGTGGCGCTGCTGGCCGGGAGCGACATCGCCCCGTCCATCGCGCCGGCCCTGATCGCCATGGGCATGGCCGCCTTCCTGGCGGCGGTGACGCAGGCGCCGCTCACAGCCTTCATCATCGTGATGGAGATGGTGGACGGGCACGCGCTGGTACTCAGCCTGATGTCGTCCGCGATGCTGGCCAGCCTCGTGTCGCGCATGCTGGCGCGGCCGCTCTACGAGACCCTGGCCGCGTCGATGCTGAGCGCCGCGCACCTGCCCGAGGCGGCGCCCGACGCTGCCGCGGACGCGGGGCCGGGAGCGGTAACGGGAACAGGAACAGGAACATGGACGGAGGCATCGGACACACCCGAGGCGCCCGTGGCGGACCGACCGCAGCCGGACCGCTGACCAGCCCTTCAGACCCGTCGGACCTTTTTTAGTCCCCTGCGCCCGGCTGGAACCGCGGCCGCCTAATGCCGTCCGCGCCCGCGCCCGGCCTGTGGCGGCACCGGCCGCATGCCCCAGGCGGCCGCCAGCCAGGCGAGGCAGAGCAGGCCGGTCACCAGGAACAGGCTGGGCGCGCCACCCCAGCGCAGCAGCGCGCCGCCCAGGGCGCCGCCCGCGAACAGCCCGAGCGACTGGAGGGTGTTGTAGGTGCCCAGCGCCGCGCCGCGCACGGCCGGCGGCGCGGTGCGCGAGACCAGGCTGGGCTGGCTCGCCTCCAGCGCGTTGAAGCCGCAGAAGAACAGGAACAGCAGCCCGCCCAGTGCCCACAGGCCCGGCGGCGTGCCTGCGGCGGCGGCCCATCCCAGCCCGGCCTGCACGACCAGCACCAGGCCGATGGCGCCCAGCAGCGCAGCGCGCAGCCGGCCGCCGCGCTCCAGCGCGAACAGCCCGCCCATGGCCACGAACGAGAGCACCACGGCGGGCAGGTAGAGATGCCAGTGCACGCTCTTGGGCAGGCCGGCCTGCACCAGCAGCGCGGGCACGGCCACCCACATCGCCAACTGCACGGTGTGCAGGACGAACACCCCGAAATTCAGGCGCAGCAGATCCGGGTGGCGCAGCACATCGGCGAGCCGGCCGCGCGGCGCGTCGGCATGGCGCGCGGGCTCGGCCGGCACCACCCAGAGCACCACGGCGATGCCTGCCAGCGCGAGTGCGCAGGTCAGCCCGAAGATGCCCGGCAGGCCGAAGCGTGCCGCGAGCGGCGGAGCGGCCACGAGCGCCACCGCGAACATCAGCCCGATGCTGCCGCCCACGAGCGCCATGGCCTTGGTGCGCACGCCGTCGCGCGTCTGGTCGGCCAGCAGGGCCGTGACGGCGGCGGAGACGGCGCCCGCGCCCTGCAGCGCGCGGCCCAGCAGCAGCCCGCCGAGCGAATCCGCCAGCGCCGCCAGCAGGCTGCCGGCCGCGAACACCAGCAGGCCGAGCACGATGACCCGCTTGCGCCCGAAGCGGTCGGAGGCCATGCCCAGCGGCAGCTGCAGCACGGCCTGGGTGAGCCCGTAGATGCCCATGGCCAGGCCCACCAGGGCGGGGTCGTCGCCGCCCGGGTATTTGCGCGCCTCGAGCGCGAACACCGGCAGCACCAGGAACAGCCCCAGCATGCGCAGCGCGAAGATGAGCGCCAGCGACAGGCTGGAGCGCCGCTCGAGCGGCGTCATCGTGGTGGCGGAAGCGGCGGGGGCGCCGGATGCGGGCTGGGGCGGCAGGGAGTCCGGCACGGCAGTGGTCAGCGGTTGCGGGCGGTGGGGAGACGGCGATTCTCGCCCATCGCGCGCGCCGCCGCCGGGAGAACGTGCGGGCGGCCTCCCTGCAAGGCCGTCCCGACGTTCCGGGGACGGTCAGCGCCGCCGCTGGCGCCAGCCGAGCACGGCCGCCATGGCGGCCAGCAGCGCCAGGGCGGCGGGCGACAGCGCCGGCACCGGCGTGGGCTCCGCAGGAACCGGAGTGGGAGTCGGCGTCGGGGTCGGTGCCGGCGCCGCCAGCAGCGCCGGACCCCCCGGATCGGCGATCACGCCCACGGTGGGGTCGGTGTCGCCCGCGCCGTTGTCGGTGATCGTGAAGCTGATCGTGTCGCCCGCGATCTGCGCGTCCTTCCATTCGAACCAGGTGTAGCGGTCCGCGCCGGGGCCGGACGGGCCGAACTTGATGAAGCGGGTACCGTCGGGCAGGGCCTGCGGGTACTGCATCGTCACCGTCACGCTGCCCGTGCAGCTGGTGGCGACGAAGCGGAACACGCCGTGCGGGAACTGCGCGCCGGCCGGGCCGCCGGAGGGCGCTTCGAACGCGGTCCGGGTGGCGTCGAACTGGCAGCCGCCCGCCACGGCGGGGCCCGACAGCGTGGCCGTGATCGTGCCCGTGCCGGTGGCCGAGGTGCCCGTGAACACGGCGGGGTTCGCGCGCAGCACGAGGTGGATCGTCGATTCCTTCTGGATGTTGTAGTCGGAGAGCGTGCGGCCGTCCTCCAGCTGCTTGCCCGCGAAGATGAGCCGCTGCTGCTCCGGCTCGATGCCTTCCTCGTCCTGGATCTTCGCCTTCACGTTCTCGATCGAGTCGCTGGGTTCGACGTCCAGCGTGATCGTCTTGCCCGACAGCATCTTCACGTAGATCTGCATCGCCCAGGCGCCCTGGGCCGGGAAGGCGAGCAGGCAGAGCAGCGCCAGTTGCGCGAAGGCGCGGCGCAGCGACGGGAAAGCACAGGGCGGGAATGCGAGGGAAGGACCGGGAAGCATGGGAGAAAACGGTGACGCGGCCGCGAGGCGGGATGCAGGGAGAGCGGAAACGCGGAAGGCGTGACCGTCGGGTAAGGAAACGTAACCCCCGATGATGACGGAAGGCTCGTGCCCTGGGAAGGGCGCGTTACGAAGTTTCCGGGCCGGCGCCGGGCGTCGCCACCGTTGCATACAGCACTCGCGGCGGGGGCTGCGGCTATGGCACCAGACCCATCCGTGCCCGGAGGCGTTCCACGCATTCCGCCACCGGGAGCACGTCGGTGCGCAATTCCAGCACGGGTGCCCCGGGCGGCTCGTAGGGCGAATCGATGCCTGTGAAGCGCGGCAGCGCGCCGCTGCGTGCACGCCGGTACAGGCCCTTCGGATCGCGCTCCTCCGCCACGGCCAGCGGCACGTTCACGTACACCTCGATGAAATCCCCGGGTGCGAACAGCGCCCGCGCCGCCGCGCGCTCGGCCCGGAACGGCGAGATCAGCGCCACGATGGCGACCATGCCCGCATCCACGAACAGCCGCGCCACGTGCGCGGCCCGGCGGATGCTCTCGGCCCGGTCGGCATCGGTAAAGCCCAGGTCGCTGCTCAGCCCGGCCCGCAGGCGGTCGCCGTCGAGCACGCAGGCGCGCAGGCCGTCGCGCTGCAGCGAGGCCTCCAGCGCATGCGCGAGGGTGGTCTTGCCCGCGCCCGAGAGGCCGGTGAGCCAGACGGCCCGGGCGGGAGGGCGCTGCGGGCGTTCGGCCTCACGGAGGCCAGGAAGCGCCGCGGGGAGAGGGGGCATATGGTTCATGGCGAAGCGCAGCGGTGCCACCGGTGCCCGCAGGGGCGGGCGCACGGCGGTATGGGCTTCGATTATGGGCATGGGCGCCGCCGCCCGGCCTCCCCTATCATGGTGGGTTTCCCCATGCCGACGCCCCGAAGTGACCGAGCCCACCGCCTCCGATGAACCGCGCCCCGTCGCCGAAGGGGCCTACCTGGCGCACGCCCTGCGCGAGGCCCGCATCAGCATCCGCGGCGCGCGCACGCACAACCTCAAGAACATCGACCTCGACATCCCGCGCAACCGGCTGGTGGTGATCACCGGGCTGTCGGGCTCGGGCAAGTCGAGCCTGGCGTTCGACACGCTCTATGCGGAGGGCCAGCGCCGCTACGTGGAAAGCCTCTCGGCCTATGCGCGCCAGTTCCTGGGCCGGCTCGACAAGCCCGACGTCGACCTGATCGAGGGCCTGTCGCCCGCCATCAGCATCGAGCAGAAGGCCACCAGCCACAACCCGCGCTCCACCGTCGGCACGGTGACCGAGATCCACGACTACCTGCGCCTGCTCTATGCGCGCGCCGGCACGCCCTACTGCCCCGAGCACGGCCTTCCGCTGACCGCGCAGACGGTGAGCCAGATGGTGGACGCAGTGCTGGCCCTGCCCGAGGACACGCGCCTCATGGTGCTCGCGCCGGTGGCGCGCGACAAGAAGGGCGAGTTCACCGAACTCTTCGCGCAGATGCAGGGCCTGGGCTACGTGCGCTTCCGCGTGGACGGCGCCATCCTGGAGCACGAGATGCTTCCGCCGCTCAAAAAGACGGAGAAGCACGACATCGATGTGGTGATCGACCGCCTGAAGGTGCGCCCCGACGCGCAGCAGCGCCTGGCGGAGAGCATCGAGGCGGCCCTGCGCATCGGCCAGCAGGCGGGCGACGCCAACGGCCGCGTGGTCGCGCTGGAGATGGATTCCGGGCAGGAGCACCTGTTCTCCTCCAAGTTCGCCTGCCCCGTGTGCAGCTATTCGCTGCCCGAGCTGGAGCCGCGCCTGTTCTCGTTCAACTCGCCGATCGGCGCCTGCCCGACCTGCGACGGCCTGGGCCAGCACGAGGTGTTCGATCCGGCGCGCGTGGTGGCCTTTCCGTCCCTGAGCCTCGCGAGCGGCGCGATCAAGGGCTGGGACCGGCGCAACGGCTACTACTTCGCCATGCTGGAGAGCCTGGCGAAGCACTACCAATTCGACGTGGAGGCGCCCTTCGAATCGCTGCCCCAGCGCGTGCAGCAGGCGGTGCTCTACGGCTCGGGCACGGAGGAGATCGCGTTCAGCTACATCCTCGACAGCGGCGCCCGCAAGGGCAAGGCGGTGGTGCGCAACCATCCCTTCGAAGGCGTGCTGCCCAACATGGCGCGGCGCTACCGCGAAACCGATTCGACCGTGGTGCGCGAGGACTTGGCCCGCTACCGCAGCACCCAGCCCTGCCCGGATTGCCACGGCACCCGCCTGCGCCGCGAGGCGCGCCACGTGCGCGTGGGCGAAGGCGAACAGTCGCGCGCGATCTACGAGGTGAGCCACGCCACGCTGGCCGAGGCGCTGGCCTGGTTCGAAGCGCTCACGCTCGCGGGCGCCAAGGCCGAGATCGCCGGCAAGGTGGTGCGCGAGATCGCCACGCGCCTCACCTTCCTGAACGACGTGGGACTGAACTACCTGAGCCTGGACCGCAGCGCCGAAACGCTCTCGGGCGGCGAGGCGCAGCGCATCCGCCTGGCCAGCCAGATCGGCTCGGGGCTCACGGGCGTGATGTACGTGCTCGACGAGCCCAGCATCGGCCTGCACCAGCGCGACAACGACCGGCTGATCGCCACGCTGCAGCACCTGCGCGACATCGGCAACAGCGTGATCGTGGTCGAGCACGACGAGGACATGATCCGCGCCGCCGACCACTGCGTGGACATGGGCCCGGGCGCGGGCGTGCACGGCGGCCGCGTGATGGCCCAGGGCACGAGCGCCGAGCTGTGCGCCCACCCCGATTCACTCACCGGCCAGTACCTCTCGGGCGCGCGCACCATTCCCGTGCCCGCCCGCCGCACGCCCTGGCTGCCGGTGCTGGAGGCGGCGGAGCCCGAGCCCGCGAAGAAGGGCAAATCGCGCTTCCCCGAAACCGACGCCAGCCGCCGCCGCGCCGAGCGCATGGCCGAGCACCGCGCGAAGCAGGGGCGCCTGCAGGCGCTGCGCGTCGTCGGCGCCACCGGCCACAGCCTGAAGAACGTGAGCGTGGAGTTTCCCGTGGGGCTGCTTACCTGCGTGACGGGCGTGTCGGGTTCGGGCAAGAGCACGCTGGTCAACGACACGCTCTACGCCGCCGTGGCCCGCCAGCTCTACCGCGCGCACGAGGAGCCCGCGCCGCACGAAGCCATCGAAGGCATCGAATACTTCGACAAGGTCATCAACGTCGACCAGTCGCCCATCGGGCGCACGCCGCGCAGCAACCCGGCCACCTACACGGGCCTGTTCACGCCCATCCGCGAACTCATGGCCGAGACGAACACGGCCAAGGAGCGCGGCTACGGCCCCGGGCGCTTCTCCTTCAACGTGGCCGGCGGCCGCTGCGAGGCCTGCCAGGGCGACGGCGTGGTGAAGGTGGAGATGCACTTCCTGCCCGACGTCTACGTGCCCTGCGACGTCTGCCACGGCCAGCGCTACAACCGCGAAACCCTGGAAGTGCAGTGGAAGGGCCTGAACATCGCGCAGGTGCTGGAACTCACCGTGGAAGACGCGCACGCCTTCTTCAAGGACGTGCCGGCGATCGCCCGCAAGCTGCAGACGCTGCTCGACGTGGGCCTGTCGTACATCCGCATGGGGCAGGCCGCCACCACGCTCTCGGGCGGCGAGGCGCAGCGCGTCAAGCTCGCGCAGGAGCTGTCGAAGCGCGACACCGGCCGCACGCTCTACATCCTCGACGAGCCCACCACCGGCCTGCACTTCGCCGACATCGACCTGCTGCTGAAGGTGCTGCACCAGCTGCGCGACGCGGGCAACACCATCGTCGTGATCGAGCACAACCTGGACGTCATCAAGACCGCCGACTGGATCATCGACATGGGGCCCGAGGGCGGAGCGGGCGGCGGCACCGTGGTGGCCGAGGGCACGCCCGAGGACGTGGCGGCGAACCCGGAAAGCCACACGGGGCGGTATCTGGCCCGGTATTTGTAACGCCGTTTCCCATAGCGGGCCTTTGCAGTCGTTACCAGTGTAACGAGGCGAACCGCTACTGTTGAGCAGTTCAGCTCTTCCATAGAATCGCTCCGCTAAAACAGCCAGCAATGGCGGAGGGAGGGATTCCATGGGTGGAGTGGTCCGTGTCGACCAGGCGCAGCTGCGCGCGCAACTGGAGAAGAAACTGCCGCCCAAAGTGCGGCTTTTTCAGCTGGATGACATTCCAGGGGTGATGCGCTCGCGCCTGGGATGGCCGGTGGCGGCGGCGTTGATGGACCGGTGGTTTCGGGGGGCGGCGTTCGAGATGCCCGGCGAGATGAAAGCAGGAGAGGCGGCCTACCGCCCCGTTGTGCTCCAGGCTGCCCATTTGGACGAAAATACTGTCTCCATGAATTGGGCTCTGGGATTTTCGAGAGTGAATGCCGGCATCGCAAAACTGCAGTCCCAGTGGGCGACTCCTGCCGGTATTTCGCAATTGAAAAAGCTCGTCAGGGAGCAGAGCATGGCCCACATCGCTACGCAGACATGGCGATTCGGAGACCTAGCGCAGCCTGCAAAGATGCTGGATACAACTTGCCAAGTGAACTATCTGGGTTTGGGACAACTCAGCGATCCCCTGGACGATTTCTATGGCGCCATGGGAGAGGCAACGCTCAAAGTGGCAGTGTCAGGATTGGTGACACCGAAGGGTTCAGGGAAAGCAAAAATCGCGATTGATGAGTTGGGGTTCTATTTAAGAGATAGTTACGATTTCAACGACGGGGAAAATTCCTTTCTTTCACAGCCGTTAGGTTTCTGGGGCTTCGGAGGTGTGGAAAGGGTTCATTGGGGACGCCGGATTTCTATTTCGGAGCAATGGGCCCGGGAAAAAGAAGAGCAGATCATGAGTCACAACTATCTCGTGCAAAATCATGATTTCCGCCGTTGGCGCGCCTTGCATGGCAGGGGTGGGGACTTCATTGTCTTGTCGGATGTACACCGTGTACGGCTCCCTTTTTCTGTTCAACTGGAATGGTGATGCAGCCTAAATTCTTCAAAAAAACCCATTGCTTTTTCTGGTTGCTGGGAGGCAGTGCAATCATTTGGGTGGGATGGAGGTTGTCATTCCAGGAATTTATGTTCAGCGACAATAGTCCCCACATGACTTATCGGGTGGATGTCCATCATGCATCCATTCTCCAGCGGCTGATCCATTACGAACTGGACGAGCCTGTGGTCGTGCGTCTTTACCGCATTGAGCCGAGGGGCTTGCTCGGTAAGAGTCCCGTTGTGGATATGAGCGGAGGAACCGCCCAAGTCAGTTGGCATACGGCTCCACCGCTGGATTTTAATATGGTTTATGTAGGCCGCGATGCGATATTCAACAACATACCTTCTGAATGCAAAAATCAGAAGTCATTGCCAGGTTGTCCGAAAGATGAAAAATAAGATGGCAAATCGGATCGATATAAAAAAAATTCAATGCATTGCCTGCTGCTTGATATTGGTCGCGGCAATTTTTCTGGCATGGTATCTTTCATCCCCTACGCTGCACAACCGTTACAACAGTCCATTGCATATATACCGGCTGGAGGTCTACGATGCATCCTGGTTCCAAAAGATGATGTACCGAGATTTCGCCGAGCCTTCAGTAGTCAGGTTGTACCAGTCGAACGGTCAAAAGTTGTTGGGTACCAGCCCCGTGGTGGACCGTTGGCGCAACGATGCCATTGTCTGGAACCTGGATTCACCAGGAAGTGCCAATGACGTGCAATTCGGCAAAGACGTGCGATTCGACCAACTACGATCCGAATGCGAGCCTCCGTCTCCTCTTCTGGTTTGCATGAAGCAATGAGCCCTGCGCAGGCCAGCAGATGGCCTTTTTTGAAGGCGGCCCCATGCGTCATTTGGTGTCTGGCACTGAGTGCTTTCGTTGCCGTCGTTTGGTATGGGGCTTCCCCGTCGTTCTCTTACAGCTACAACAGTCCCCATGGGGTCTACCGCCTGGAGTTTCACAAGGCATCGATCCTCGCGCGCCTTATCCACCACCTGAAATGCCTTATGTCGTGCGCCTGTATCGCGTGTCCCCTCAAGAAGCTGTTGCGTGAGCGGGTCGTGGACCTGCAGTCCGGCGGACAGTTCGATTGGCTTCTCGATGCGCCGGTCGCCATCAACAAAGTGATGATAGGCAGCGTGGTGCTTTCGAAGGCATTCCTCCCGAATGCGGAGACCCGCCGCTGGGCACGGGGCGCCCGGCAAGACCGGGAAGCACGGTGACAGCGCAGTGATCGCGCGCTGCCACCGTCTTGCAGTGCGGCGCTACCCCATGAACCCCAGATTCACCGGATACGCCGACCCCCCGAAATTCCCGATGCGCGGCAGCACGCCCGCCAGTTCGGTGTTCGCCACGCCGAACCAGCGCGCCAGGGTGGCAGCGTACTGGTCCACGGCCGTGCTGGGCAGCAGGCGCCCCTGGCCCACGTGCCACTGGTCTTCGCTGCCGCTGCCGTTGCCCACGCTTACCGGTGGCGGCGCGCCGTAGAAGGCCGCGCCGCGCACCGCGCCGCCGACCACGAAATGGTGGCTGCCCCAGCCGTGGTCGGAGCCGTCGCCGTTCGAGGTGAGGGTGCGGCCGAAGTCCGAGGCCGTGAAGGCGGTGACCTTGTCGGCCACGCCCAGCTCCGCCGTGGCGTTGTAGAAGGCGGTCATGGCGCTGCTCACCTTGTCCAGCAGCGCGGGCTGGGTGGCGATGAGGTTGTCGTGCAGATCGAACCCGCCCAGCGAGACGAAGAACACCTGGCGCTTCGTGCCGAGCGCGCCGCGCGCCGCGATCAGCCGCGCCACCACCTTGAGCTGGTCGGCCAGCGCATTGTTCGCGGGGAAGGCGGTGGAGAGGTTGGCGCTGGCCAGCGCGGCGGAGATCTGGCCTTCCGCGCCGATGGAGCGCTGCGTGACGCGTGCGTATTCCGCCTCCAGCACATGGCTGCCGGCGGCCTGCACCAGTTCGCTGAAGACGCCGCGCACCGCGGCGGAGCCATAGATGTTGCCCTTCACGCCGTTGATGGGCACGGCGCCGCTCGGGCTGATCTGGTATTGCAGCGCCTGGTCGCCCGACAGGAACACGGCATTGCCGCTCGCCGAGATGCAGGTGAAGAGCGAGGTGGCGTTGGACGACAGCGCGAGGTCGCCCAGGTTGCCGCCCCAGCCGACGGTGGAGCCTTCGGCGCCCTGCGACTGCCAGACCGATTGCTGGTCGTTGTGCGAGAACAGCTTGGGCGGCAGCGGGTAGTTGCGCCGGTCGCCGCTCGCGTACTGCGCGCGCGTGAGCGGCACCAGCAGCGGCCCGACGTTGAGCTGCACGGCCGCGCGGCCGGCGTTGAAGAGGCCGGCCATGCCGGTCATCGCCGGGTGCAGCGCGTACTGCAGGCCGCCGGCCAGCGGCGACGCGGGCCGCAGCACCGTGGCGTCCAGCGCCGCGCGCCCGAGCGCGATGCCGCCGGCCGTGCCGTCGCTGTGGCCGCCGCGGATGGCGGAATACTGCGCGTAGCGGGCGCCGTCGTAGGGCACGACGGTGTTGGCGTAGTCGCAGCCGCCGAACAGGAAGACGCAGACCAGTGCCTTGTAGTCCTGCGCTTCGAAGGCGGCTGCCTCGCCCATCGCGGCGAGGTTCAGGGCCATGGGCAGTGCGGCGCCCGTGGCGGCGAGCTGGGCCGAGCGGCGCAGGAAGGCGCGGCGCGAGTGGCGTGCGGGATCGATGAACGGCATGGGATGGGCTCCGGAAGGGGGACGGCGCGGGCCGTTCATTTCATTTCTGCACGAGGTAGGCCGGGCAGGCCATGACCAGGAGCACGGCGGCCGCGACGCGGTTGAGCTGCGCCGCGGCGCTGCTCGTGGCCGTGACCGGCGTGGCCGCCAGCGCCTGGGCGATGCGCGCCTGCGTGGCGTCCGGCACCTGGCCGGCCGACAGCAGCAGCGCCGCCTTGCGCACCAGCGCCGCGGGGTCGGTCACCAGCGGCAGCAGGGCGGCGTAGTCGCAGGTGATGTCGAAGCCATTGGCGGCGTTGCTGGCGCTGTTCTGCGGCACGTCCGGCGCGTTCACGTACAGCCCGTTGCGGATCGCGTTCTGCATGAAGTTCAGGTAGCCGCCCACGCTGGATTCGGTGACGATCTGGAACTCCGGCGCCACCTGTCCGGCGGATGCGAGGGCCGTGGAGGGCGGCACGTAGCCGGGGCGGAAGAAATTGAACACCGAGGGCGATCGCAGCGGGCTCTGCCCCAGCCGCGTGGCGGGATCGCTCAGGTCGCCGAGCTTCCAGCTGCCCCGGGCCGAGCGCAGGCCGAAAGTGCGGCCCCACTGCACGAAGCGCACCATGGGCTCGCGCAGCCGGCCGAACGCGGGGCTGGAGAGGCCCGCGGCGCTGCGCGCTTCCGTATCCAGCAGGATGGCCGCGACCACGGCGCGCAGGTCGCCGCGCACGCCGCTTCCGTTGTCCGCGAAGGCGGCGGCCACCCGCGCCACGTAGGCGGGGCTGGGGTTGCTCGTCACCAGGCGCTGGATGAGCTGGCGGCTGATGAAGGGCGCCACGTTGGGGTGGCGGAAGAGCGTATCGAGCGCGGTCTTCAGGGCGGCGTCGCCGGCGGCACCGGCCGCGACGGTAGTACCCAGGAAGGTCGCGGCCAGCGTGGAATGCCGGCTGGCCGTGAGCACCATCGGCAGCCGGGCCTGCTGCGGGCCCGGCACGGTGCTGGTGCCCACGGTGAAGGACTGGTTCTGGCTGCGGTCGTAGTCGTAGCCGGTGAACACCCGCGCGAGGTTGCTCACGTCGGAGGGGCCGTAGGTCTCGATGCGGTTGCCGTTCGCGTCGCGCTGCTCGGTGCCGTCGGCGTTCAGCCGGTACAGGCCCAGGGTGAAGAGCTGCATCACCTCGCGCGCATAGTTCTCGTCGGGCTGCCGGCCGGTGCGCGCATCTTCCTTCTGGCTGCCCAGGACGTTGAGGTACACGCCCATGCCGGGGTTGAGCGTCACCGCTTCCAGCAGCGCACGGAAATTGCCGAGCGCATGCTGGTTCAGCACGTCCCAGTAGCCGGCGGCGAGGAACGCGGGCCAGGTCTGGTTCAGCCCGGTGGTGGAGACGACCATGATCTCCGAGAGCGCCAGCGCCACGCGCTTGCGCACGGCGTCGCGCTCGGTGAAGAGCTGCGCCCACAGCATGTAGTCGGCCGGGTACGAGGCGTTGTGGTAGCGAGTGTCCGCGTTCGCCACGCCGTAGCCGCGCTGCATGAGCCACTCGGTGCCCGTGGTGTCGACGGGCTGGGCGAACTGCCGGGCCAGCCAGGCGGCATAGCCCTGGGTGCGCACTGCGGCGATCTCTTCGTCGGAGGCGGAGAATTGCGCCTGCAGCAGGAAGCGCGCGGCCTCTTCGGCGGTGGGGGCGGACGCCGCCGCTGGACCGCTGCCTCCGGCCTCGGTGGCTCCGCCGCCCGGTGCGCCGGCCGGATCGCCGCCGCTGCCGCCGCCGCAGGCCGCGAGGATGCCCGCTGCCGCCAGGCTGGCCAGGGCCGGCACGGCCGGAGACGGCACCGGCGTGGCCGCCATGGCGGGGGGAAGGACCGTTTCAGGCGGGCGCTCGGCCACCTCGGCGGGTGCCGTGGGAGTGGGGTGCATGGATCAGCTTCCGTAGGGGCGGGAGACTCGGACACGGGTGGCAACGCACCTGCGCCGGGAAACGTGCCTAACGCAGAAAAGTGCTGCAGGTTGTCAGCATGCAGGCGGATACGCGGAAAAATGGTGACTAATTGTTACCATGTCGCCCTATGTTGCATGGCGGAATCAACGGCACTGAAAACCTCCCCGGACAGCGGCATCTCCCGTGAAAAGTCAGGTGCCGGTCAGCTTCGCGCCGGGCTGGATGCCGGGCCCTCGCCGCCGCCGAGCCGGAAGGCCCCCGCCGCCTGTACCAGTTCGTCGGCCTGCGCGCGCAGGCTGTTCGCCGCCGCGGCCATTTCCTCGACGAGGGCCGCGTTCTGCTGCGTGGCCTGGTCCATCTGCGTCACGGCCTCGCCCACCTGCGCCACGCCCTGGCTCTGCTCCTGGCTCGCCTCGCTGATCTCGGCCATGATGCCCGTCACGCGCTGGATCGCCTGCACCACCTCGGCCATGGTCGAGCCCGCCTGGTCTGCGAGTTCGCCGCCCTGCTGCACGCGCTGCACGCTGTCGGTGATGAGCGCCTTGATCTCGCGGGCGGCTTCGGCGCTGCGGCCCGCCAGCGCGCGCACCTCACCGGCCACCACGGCGAAGCCCCGACCCTGCTCGCCCGCGCGCGCCGCTTCCACGGCCGCGTTCAGCGCCAGGATGTTGGTCTGGAAGGCGATGGAGTCGATCACGCCGGTGATGTCGGCGATCCGTCCGGACGAGGTACGGATGCCCTGCATCGTCTGCACCACCTGCGTCACCACCTCGCCGCCCTGCGCGGCCACGAGGCTGGCGTTCATGGCGAGCTGGTTGGCCTGGCGCGCGTTGTCGGCGTTCTGCCGCACCGTGGCCGTCATCTCTTCCATGGACGCGGCGGTCTGCTCCAGCGCGCTGGCCTGGCTCTCGGTGCGCGCCGACAGGTCCATGTTGCCCTGTGCGATCTGCGCGCTGGCCGTGGCCACGCCCTCGGCGCCGCCGCGCACTTGCGCCACCATGGGCTTGAGGCGGGCGCGCATCTGCTGCTGGGCCGCGATGAGGCGCCCCACCTCGTTCGTGCCGTGCGGCACGTCGCTGCCGCCCAGGTCGCCGTCCGCCACGGCGCTCGCCAGCTGCACGGCCTGCGCGAGCGGCTGCGTGATCGAGCGCATGAACACCACGCCCAGGCCCGCGCCCACGGCCAGTGCCAGCAGCAGCGCGACCAGGGCGATCGCCAGCGTGCGCTGGTCGGCCGCCACGCGCTCGCGCAGTGCCGCGTCCAGGCTGGCCATGGCCGTGGTGTTGAGCCGGTTCAGCGCCTCCAGCGTGCCGGTCAGCTGGTCGAAGTAATCCTTGGCGGGCGTGGTGATGTCCGTGGCCGACAGCAGGCTGCGGTCCACCAGTTGGCGCGATGCCGCCACGCGCTGGCGCACGTCCTGCACCGGGCCGGCCAGGGCCTGGCGCAGTGATCCGTCGGCCAGTGCGCGCTCGAAATTGCGGAACGTGTCGGCTTCCAGCTCGCCCACCCGCTGCTGCAGGGCCTGCAGTGCGCCTTTGCCCTCCGGCGGCAGGGCCTGGCGCGCGAGGTAGCCCGCGCCCTGCCCGCGCAGCAGGCCGAGCTTCTCGCCGAGCATGGGAGCGTTCACGGCGGCGGCCTGGATCAGGTCCTGTGTGGCGGTGTCCGGATCGGTCTGGAATCCATAGTGGTGCAGCAGCTCTTCGCCGATCTGCATCAGCACCGCCACGAGCTGCGTATGCTGCGCGAGGCTCTGCGGCGGCTGCAGCGCGCGCGTGCCCACGGCCTGCTCCAGCGCGCGCCAGGTCTGCTCGGCCTGCGCCCAGGCGCGCACCTGGGTCTCCGGCACGCCGGCTTCCGCGAACGCCTTGCCCGCCTCCGCGAATGCCTGGTTGAGCGCGTCGCGCGCGGCAGGGCGCCGCGCGGCCAGCGCCTCGTCACCGCCCAGCATGGCCGCCGACAGGCCGCGGTGCACCTGCAGCTGCTGCACCACCCGGTTCACCGCGATGAGCGGCGCTGCGCCCCGGCTCTCGCGCTGGGCGGCCCCGATGTCCTGCAGCGACCCGCGCACATACAGGACCGTGGGCAGGGCGCCCATGAGCAGAGCGATCACCCCCAGGATGAGGAATTTGTGGAGCAGGCTCAGGCGGTGCAGCGGAGACATGGTGGGGGCCGGTTGGGATGGGGAAAAGGGCGTGCGCGGGCCCTGCGCAAACGATTGTGGGTCAGCAGGGACGCAAGAGGTGTGCCGACACGCGGAAGACTTGACCAACATCAAGTGCGATCCATCTTCATAATGGGCATGCGGCTTGCCGCACGAATCCCCCTCAACCCGCCGGCAGCGCGTGCCGTAATGGATGCCTGCCGCCCCCGGCGGCACCACGGCCGCGTTGCAGCGCCGCACTGCGCCCCCGTTCCATGCCCTTGCTCTCCACGCCCCACCCCGTCCCGCCAGGCCCCGCCTGCTCCTGCGCAAGCCAGGCGGGTGGCATCGCCCTGCGCGGGAGCGTGCGATGAGCGCCGCAGCGCAGGGGCAGGCCGCCGTGCCGCTGGCCCCGCGCGACCTCCTGGCCGCGCTCGCCGTGGTCGTGCTGTGGGGCGTGAATTTCGTGGCGATGAAATGGGGGCTGCGCTTTTTCACGCCCTTCCAGCTCGGCGCGATGCGGTATGTCTTCGCCGCGCTGCCGCTCGTCTTCTTCCTGCGGCCGCCTGCCGTGCGCTGGCGCTGGGTGGTGCTCTACGGGCTCTTCCAGGGCGTAGGGCAGTTCGGCATGGTGTTCCTCGCGCTGCGCGTGGGGCTCACCGCGGCCCTGGCGAGCGTGCTGCTGCAGACGCAGGTGTTCTTCACCGCGTTCTGGGCCTATCTGCTGCTGCACGAGCGTCCGGGCCGACCGCTGGTGGTCGGCCTGGGGCTGGCGGCCCTGGGCCTGGTCTGCTTCGGCCTGCATTTCGTCGCGCCCGGCAGCGCATCGGATGAGGTGACGCTCGCCGGCGTGGGGCTCGCGCTCTGCGGCGCGGCGTCCTGGGCCGCGTCCAACATCGTCGCGCGCATGGCCCAGCAGGAGTCGCCCGGCTACCGGCCGCTGTCCTTCGTGGCCTGGAGCAGCCTGGTGCCGGTGCTGCCCTTCGTCGCGCTCTCCATGGCCTTCGACGACGATGCCGCGCGCTGGCTGCGGGCCGACGCGTGGACGGCATTGCCCGGGCTGGCCTGGGGATCGGTGGCGTACCTCGGCTGGGCGGCCACCATCCTCGGCTACGGGCTCTGGACGGGGCTGCTCACGCGCTATCCGGCCAACCGCGTGGCGCCCTTCAGCCTGGCCGTGCCGGTGGTGGGCCTGTCGGCCGGCATGCTGGTGCTCGGCGAGCGCGTATCGGCCTGGCAGTGGGCAGGCATCGCCGCGGTGGTGGCGGCGCTGGCCTGCGTGGTGCTGGGGCCGCGCTGGGCCGCGGCGCACCGGCGCTGAACGGTGCGCCCGGTGGTCCAATCGGGCCATGGGCATCCACCACCTCTACCTCGCGGTCGCGATCGGCGCCGAAGTCCTCGCCACATCGTTCCTCAAAGCCTCCGAAGGCTTCACCCGGCCCGTGCCGAGCCTGGTCACCCTGGCCGGCTACGGCGTGTCGTTCTATTTCCTCTCGCTCACCCTGCAGGCGATTCCCACCGGCATCGCCTATGCGATCTGGTCCGGCATCGGCATCGTGCTGGTGTCGACCATCGGCTGGCTCGTCTATGGCCAGCGGCTCGACGGCCCGGCACTGGCGGGCATGGGGTTGATCCTGGCGGGCGTGCTCGTGATCAACCTGTTCTCGAAGACGGCGGGCCACTGAGGCCCGCCCCTGCCGCTACAGCGGGCGCCGCCGCGCGAACCGCACGACCGTGACGCCCGTGCGCGCCTGGCGCGTGGAGGGCATCACCAGCACGCAATCGTCGTAGGGCGTGGCGACGGGTTCGCCGTCGTTGTCGCCGATCACCGTGCCCGCCTGGGGAATCACTTCCAGTGCCGTCACCGGGCGCACGAAGCGGAAGCCGCTGCTGCGCGCGACGACCGGGCCCGTCACCTCCAGCACCCATTGCCGCGGCGCATCGGGCTGGCGCCAGCCGGGCAGGGCCTGCGCCAGCGCGGCGGCATCCAGCGTGCCCGCGGCTTCAAGAAAGCGCGCGCACTGGTCGCGGGCCACGGTGCGGCTCGCCGGATCGCCGTGGAAGCCGCATTCGATCAGCAGCGATCGCGTGCCGTTCTCGCCCGCCTCGCCGGCATCCGCGTGGCCGAAGCGGCCGTAGTCGCGCATGCGCACGCCGTCCTGGTGGCCGGCGTCGGCCACCACGTATTCGGGCGCGCCCATGCGCCGTGCCAGGGCCTGGTTGCGCGCATGCGTGCCGGTGAGCAGCAGCGGCGCGCCGGGCTCGTGCATCGAGTGCAGGTCGAGCAGCCAGTCGGCTTCGCGCACGAAGGGGCGCAGCGCGGCCGCGCGGCGGCGTTCCTGCGTGTCCGCGGCATCCAGCCGGTCGTCGCTCCATTGGCGGTTCATGTCCTGGTCCACGAAGCGCGAGGCGTCGTGGTCCTGCGGATCGAAGCGGTCGAAGGCGGCCAGGTTGCAGAAGGCCAGGGTCAGGCTGCCCGCCTGCGGCCGGAGGCCGGCGTCCAGCAGATCGCACAGCGCCCAGGCGCCGCACAGCTCGTTGCCGTGCACCAGGGCGGTGATCAGTACGTGGCGGCCGGGCCGGCCCGAGTCGAAGCGCCAGACGCCTTCGGTGCCGGTGTTGCCGGCGCGCCATGCGCCGAGGTCGGGTTTCGGCAGCTCGAAGCGCAGGGAGGAATCAGTGGTATCGGAAGCCATGGGCATCACTCCTCGATCTTGGCGAACTGGACGATCTTGCGGTACTTGGCCACTTCGGAGGCCAGGTAGGCGTCGAGATCCACGGAGGGCGAGGCCACGACCGATCCGCTGGCTTCCAGCTTCTTGCGGAACTCCGGCGCCTGCAGGGCTTCGCGCGTCACCTTGCGCAGCTTGTCGGCCACCGGGCGCGGCAGGTTGGCGGGGCCCATCAGCGCGAACCACACGTTGATGTCCACGTTCTTGAACTGCGGCAGCTCGGCCAGGGCCGGAATGTCGGGCGTGATCGCCGAGCGGCGGGCCTCGGTCGTGCCCAGAGCCACCACCTTGCCGCTGCGGATGTGCGGCAGGCCGCTGGATAGCACGAACACGCCGAACTCGATGTTGTTGCCCAGCAGGTCGTTGGTGAGCGGCGCCACGCCGCGGTAGGGGATGTGCGTCATGAAGAGCTGGCCCTGCTCCTTGACCATCTCGCCGGCCAGGTGGAGCGACGTGCCCACGCCCGAGCTGCCGTAGCTGGTCTTGCCCGGCTGCGATCGCACGCGCTGCACGAACTCGGCGGCGGTCTTCACGCCCGAGCCGGTGGAGGCCACCAGCACCAGCGGCTGCGACGCGATGAGCGACAGCGCCGTGAAATCCTTCACGTCGTACTTGACCTTCTTCGTGACGAGCCGGTTGATCGCGATCTCGTTGCTCGCGCCCAGCAGCAGCGTGTAGCCGTCCGCTGCGCTGCTGGCCACCTTCTGTGCGCCGATCGCGCCGCCAGCGCCGCCCAGGTTCTCGATCACCACCGGCACGCCCAGGCGCGTGGAGAGCTCCGGTGCCAGGGTGCGGGCCGTCAGGTCGGTGCTGCCGCCGGGCGGATAGCCCACGACCAGCGTGATCGGCTTGGAGGGCCAGGCATCCTGCGCGAATGCGGCCTGGGGACCGGCGAAGGCAGCGGCCAGGGCGAGCGGCGCAAGCAGGGCGAGCGCGCCGCGACGGGACGAACCGGCGCGCTCGGGCGCACGGTGGTGGCGGAACAATGGCATGAAAGGTCTCCGTGGGCGGTGGAATGGGGTGGGCCCGATTGTGGGATGCCCCTGCCGGCAGGCCGTGCCAAAACGGCACGCAGTGGTGCTGTTTTGGCACGCGGAGATTGCGGGTGCTCAGCTGCGCGACAGCGCCTGCCACACGGCCTCGGCGGCCTCCGTGAGCCGGCGCTTGGGGCGCACCAGGCGCACGTCGAACCGCAGCTCCAGCCGCCGGTCGCCCGCGGGGGCCAGCCGGCCGCTCTGGCAATCCGGGCGCACCATCGACCACGGCAGCCACGCCACGCCCAGGCCGCGGTGCACGTACTCGTACTGCGCATCGGCCGAATCGCATTCGATGATGCGGCGCAGCCGCGGCGCCAGCGGATGCCGCGCGAGCAGGTCTTCCACCAGCCGCCCCAGCGCCAGCGTGTCCGCGTACGCGAGGTAGGGAACGGCCGGGCCGGTGGGCGACAGCGCGTGTTGCGGGGCGCCCTGCGCGTTCGCCCGCGACACCGGCACCAGCCGGTCCGAAGCGAGGGTGGCGTGGGCATAGGCCCGGCCATCCAGCCGCACCTCCAGCGCCGCATGGTGGTAGCCGAGCCAGAGGTCGGCCTCGCCGCGCTCCAGCATCGCCACGGTCTGCGCCAGCCCGTTGGTGACTACGTGCAGCTCCGCGGTCCGCAGCGTCGCGCGCATGCGCGGCAGCGCATCCGCCAGCACCGTGCGCGCCAGCGTGCGGCCCGTGGCGAGGGTCACCGACCGCGCCTGCCGCCCGGCGATGGCGCGCAGCTCGTCCTGCGACTGCGCCAGCTCCCGCGCCAGTTGCTCCGCCGTCGCGAGAAACGCCGTGCCTGCCGCGGTCAGCCGCACCGGGCCGCCGGCAGCGCCGCGGGCACTGCCATCGGCACCGGGCGCCGGCTCGCCTTCCGCGCCGCCGCGCTCCACCAGCGCCGTGCCCGCCCAGGCTTCGAGCGCCCGGATGCGCCGGCCGAATGCCGGATGCGTGACGTGCCGCGACTCGGCCGCGCGCGTGAAGCTGCGCTCGCGTGCCAAGGCGATGAAGTCTTCCACCCATTTGAGCTGCATGGCGCGGTCTGGTGCGTGTGGGCGGCAGCGGTGGATCGTCCGGCCGTTGCGGCCTGCAGTGTGCGCGCTGCCGGGTATCAGCCCCGCGCCGCGTTCAGCGCAGCGCGCGTGGCCAGCGCCGCCTGCCGGGCCGCTGCGGCGAAGCCGTCGTCCGCGCTCGCGTACAGGATGGCGCGCGAGGAGTTCACCACGATCGGGCCGTCCGGCCGCAGGCCGGCGCGCACCGTGGCGGCGGCATCGCCGCCCTGGGCGCCCACGCCCGGAATGAGCAGAGGCAGCGTGGGGGCGAGGGCGCGCACGCGTTCGATCTCGGCCGGGTAGGTGGCGCCCACCACGAGGCCGAGCTGGCCGTTGCGGTTCCAGGGGCCCTGGGCCTGGCGCGCGACGTGCTCGAACAGCAGCGGCTGTCCGTCCACGCTCGCCAGGCGCTGGCTCTGCAGGTCGTCGCCGCCCGGGTTGGAGGTGCGGCACAGCAGGAAGGCACCCTTGCCGTGGTAGGCCAGATAGGGCTCGATCGAGTCGAAGCCCATGAAGGGCGAGAGCGTCACCGCGTCGGCGCCGTAGCGCTCGAAGGCCTCGATCGCGTACTGCTGGGCGGTGGAGCCGATGTCGCCGCGCTTGGCGTCCAGGATCACCGGCACGTGCGGCGCCGTGGCGCGCATGTGCCGCACCAGGCGTTCGAGCTGCTCTTCCGCGCGGTGCGCGGCGAAGTACGCGATCTGCGGCTTGAAGGCACAGGCGAGGTCGGCCGTGGCATCGACGATCGCCGCGCAGAAGTCGTAGATCCGGCCGGCGTCGCCGCGCAGGCCGGCGGGAAAGCGCGCGGGTTCGGGGTCCAGGCCCACGCAGAGCAGGGAGTCGTTGCGCGCGGTCGCGTCCCGCAATTGTTCGAGGAAGGTCATGGCCGGCAATCGTCGGGTCGGAGGGATCGGGCCGCTCACGCGGCGCGGGCGCGCTTCTGCAGGATCTCGAAGGCCGGCAGTTCCTTGCCTTCCAGCACTTCCAGGAAGGCACCGCCGCCGGTGGAGATGTAGCCCACGTCCTTCTCGATGCCGTACTTGGCGATGGCGGCCAGCGTGTCGCCGCCGCCCGCGATGCTGAACGCAGCGCTCTGCGCGATCGCGCGCGCGATGGTTTCCGTGCCGTGCGAGAACGCGTCGAATTCGAACACGCCCACCGGGCCGTTCCAGACGATGGTGCCGGCGGACTGCAGTTGCGCGGCCAGGCGCTTCGCCGTCTCGGGACCGATGTCCAGGATCAGGTCGTCCTCGGCCACGTCGGCCGCGGCCTTCACCGTGGCGGGGGCGTCCGCCGCGAAGGTCTTGGCCACCACCACGTCGGTGGGGATCGGCACTTCGGCGCCGCGCGCCTTCATGGCCTCGATCACGGCCTTCGCCTCGCCCACGAGGTCGGCTTCGGCCAGGCTCTTGCCGATCGGCAGGCCGGCGGCCAGCATGAAGGTGTTGGCGATGCCGCCGCCCACGATGAGCTGGTCCACCTTGTCGGCCAGGCTCTTGAGGATGGTCAGCTTGGTGGACACCTTGCTGCCCGCCACGATCGCGGCCAGCGGGCGGGCCGGCTGGGCCAGCGCCTTGCTGATGGCGTCGATCTCGGCCGACAGCAGCGGGCCGGCGCAGGCCACCTTCGCGTATTCGGCGATGCCGTAGGTCGTGCCCTCGGCGCGGTGCGCGGTGCCGAAGGCGTCGTTCACGTAGATGTCGCAGAGCTTGGCCATCTTCTGCGCCAGTTCCGGCTGGTTCTTCTTCTCGCCCACGTTCACGCGGCAGTTCTCCAGCAGCACGACCTGGCCGGGCTGCACCTGCACGCCGTCCACCCAGTCGGCCACCAGCGGCACGTCGCAGCCGAGCAGTTCGGCCAGACGCGCAGCCACGGGCGCGAGCGAGTCGGCGGGCGTGAGCGTGCCTTCCGTGGGGCGGCCCAGGTGGCTCGTCACCATCACCGCGGCGCCCGCGTCCAGCGCCATCCGGATGCACGGCACCGAGGCGCGGATGCGCGTGTCTTCGGTGATGCGGCCGTCGTCGTCCTGGGGCACGTTCAGATCGGCGCGGATGAACACGCGCTGGCCACGGGCCTGGCCCTGGGCGCAGAGGTCGGAGAAGCGGAGGATTTGCATGGGGGAGACAGGAGGATGTGGAAAAGCCCGGCGGCCGCGGAAGGCGGCGCACCCGGACGGTCGCGGAAAAAAACTGCGGGCGATTGTAGGCGCCGCACCGCCGGCACTGCCGTAGGCGGCGGGCTACAGGCGGCCGGTGCGCGCTCGCTGTGCGCCGCGCTACCAGCCCAGCCCGATGTGCAGCGGCAGGTAGACCGCCATGCCCACGCAGATCGTGCCCAGGATGCCCCGGCGCCAGAAGTAGTAGCTCGCGGCGCAGACCAGCGCCGGCAGGCGCGCATCCTTCAGCGTATCGATGAATTCGCCGCCCGCCATGAAGAGCTCCGGCGCGAGCACGGCCGCCAGGGCCGCGAGCGGGGCGTATTTCAGGCCGCGCTTGAGCCACGAGGGCATCGGCACTTCGTTCTCGGGAATCATGAAGAACGCGCGCGTGACCAGCGTGATCACCCCCAGCCCGACGATCGCGATCACGGTTTCGGTCACCGATGCGCCCATGCCGCCTCCCCGCCCCTGCAACTGCTGTCCGTCATGGATGTTCCTCCTCGCGCAGCGGCACCACGTCGCCGTCCTCCACATGCTTTTTCTCGTCGGGCCTCAGCTTGCCGTGCGCGGGCACCAAGCGCACCTCGGGCCGGCGGCGCAGGTGGCGGTCCACCGCCTCGATCAGCAGACCCGCGGCCACGGCGGCGGCGATCGCCACCAGGATGTTGAGCTTGAGCGGCAGCGAGAACGCCGCGATCGCCGCGGTCATCGCCACGCCCGTGGCGATCCAGGTGGCGCGGTCGAACAGCATCGACAGCAGCACGCCCAGCAGCGCGAGCACGCCCGCGAAGCCCAGGCCCCACGACAGCGGCACCACGTTCGCGAGCAGGATGCCGGCGATCGACGGAATCTGCCAGGAGCACCAGTTGAGCACCGCCGCCCCCCAGAAGTACGGCACCTGCTCGGCCTGCGGCGCGGGCCGGGGGAAGCGCTTCATGAACGCGACGAAGATCACGTCGCCGCTGAAGTACCCCACCGCGAGCCGCTGGCGGCGCGGCAGCCACGCGAAATAGCTGCGCCACATGCTGCTGAAGATCACGAAGCGCAGGTTCACGCAGCACGCGGCGAGCCACATCACCCAGAGCGGCGCGCCGGCCGCGAGCAGCGGCAGCACGGTGAGCTGCGCGCTGCCCGCATACACCATGAGCGACATGAAGATCGCCAGGCCCGCGGGCATGCCGCTCTTGACCATCGCCACGCCGGTCACGAGCCCCCAGGCGCCGATGCCCACGCTGGTGCCGATCATGTCGGTCATGCCGGTGCGGAAGTACGGATGCCGCACCATCTCGCCCACCGACTGCGGTACGGGCCCCTCCGGCGCCTGGGCGGACAGGTCGCCGGGCACGCTCATGCGCCCGCTCCGCCGCCGAGCACCATGCCCGGCGCGAGCGGATGGCCGCGCAGGAAGTCGCCCACCGGCAGGCGCTTGCCGCCCGCGCGCTGCAGCACCGTGAGGCGCAGCACGCCGGCCGCTTCGGCCGCTCCGTCCGCGTCACCGCAGGCCACGTCCACGCCGCCGCCATCGACCTGCAGGATCTCGCCGGGCTTCGCGGCCGCAGCAGGCCGCTGCGGCAGGGGCTCGCAGGCCCAGACCTTGATGGTTTCGGCCCCGCACGAAGTCGAGGCGCCCGGGAACGGATCGAAGGCGCGCACGCGCCGTCCGATGGCCTCGGCCGGCAGCCGCCAGTCGATCGCGCTCTCGGCCTTGTCGATCTTGTGCGCGTAGGTCACGCCTTCGGCGGGCTGGGGCGTGGCGGCGAGGCCGCCGCAGGCCGCCAGTTCCAGCGCCTCGACGATCATCCGGCCGCCCAGGTCGGCCAGCCGGTCGTGCAGCGTGGCCGTGGTGTCCGCGGGAGCGATGGGCGTTTTCTCCGTGAGCAGCATCGCGCCCGTGTCCAGGCCCGCGTCCATCTGCATGATGGTCACGCCGGTCTCGGCATCGCCGGCCTCGATGGCGCGGTGGATGGGCGCGGCGCCGCGCCAGCGCGGCAGCAGGCTCGCGTGGATGTTCAGGCAGCCCAGGCGCGGCAGGTCCAGCACCCACTGCGGCAGGATGAGCCCGTAGGCCGCGACCACCATCGCATCGGCTCCGGCCGCTTCCAGCGCGGCGCGCGCGGCCGCGGCATCCTCGGCGTATTTGCCGTCCAGCCGCAGGCCGCGCGGCTGCGCCACCGCGATGCCGTGCGCGAGGGCGCACTGCTTGACGGGGGACGCCTGCAGCTTCATGCCCCGGCCGGCGGGGCGGTCGGGCTGAGTGAGGACGAGGGGGACGCGGATGCCTGCGGCGAGCAGGCGCTCCAGGGCCACCCGCGCGAAGTCGGGCGTGCCCGCGAAAATGATCTTCATGGCGGCGGAAGGGGGCGCTCCCGCAGGGGCGCCGAACGGTCAGAAATGGAACGGGTCGCGCGGATCGGGCTCGTCGGTGAACATCACCTTGCGGACCACGCCGTGGCGGTCGATGTGCACGTGCCCGAAGCGGCGCGTGTTCATGTCGTCGAGGAACCGGTAGGTCCAGATGTCGCCATCGAAGCGCGCCACCTGCTCCACGCGCATCGGCGGGCCGAAGAAGCGCCGGACGTCCTCTACCGGCGTGCCGGCCGGAATGCCCGCGAGGTTCTGGAAGTTGAGGACCTGGTCGCGCCGCACGAGGCGGCCCTGCGCATCGAAATCGAGGTGGTAGACCTGCCGCCCCATGGGCTGGGTCGTGTAGACCATGCGCTCGCCGCCGCCGGGCAGCGCCGAGGAGAAGTAGGGTGGGCCCAGCTCGCGCAGCACCGCGTCCCGCGGCGCACCCGGCCGCAGGAAATCGGGCGACGCGCAGGCCACCAGCAGCACGGCCAGGCACGCCACCGCGACGCGGCGCCAGAGCGTGGCCGCGCGTCCGGTCATGCCCGCGCCCTCTGCTGCTGCTTGACCAGCTTCGTCTTGATGCGGTTGCGCTTCAGGGGCGAGAGGTATTCGACGAACACCTTGCCCAGCAGATGGTCCATCTCGTGCTGGATGCAGATCGCCATCAGGCCCTCGGCCTCGATCTCCCGCGACTGGCCCTGGGCGTCCAGGGCGCGCACGCGCACGGCGGTGGAGCGCTCGACGCCGTCGTAGATGCCGGGCACCGACAGGCAGCCTTCCTCGCCGACCTGCTTGTCCTCGCTCGCCCAGAGGATCTCGGGATTGATGAGCACCACCGGGGTGTCGCGGTCTTCGGACACGTCCATGGTGATGATCCGCTCGTGCACGTCCACCTGCGTGGCCGCCAGGCCGATGCCCTGCGCGTCATACATGGTCTCGAACATGTCGTCCAGCAGCGCGCGCACGCGGTCGTCCACCGCCGCGACGGGCTGGGCCACCTTGTGCAGGCGGGGATCGGGATAGCAGAGGATGGGAAGGAGGGCCATGGGAGAGACGGGCGGAGATGTCGCTATTTTCGCCACTTTCGTGCGGCGGCGTCGCGGGCCGGGGCAATAATCATTGCCCGATCCAGGGCTTGGGGCCAGAATCCGCAGAGATTTGTAACGTATCGGCCGGCAAGTTTTGTCACCAGCAAGACGGCCCGCTGCCAGTGAGGGGCGCTTTGCGATGTGTGCTGACAAGAGCAACGACGGGATCGAGACCATGAAGCCATCTGCCCGCCCGGGCACTGCCCTGCCGGGCGCCCTGGCGCTGGCCGCCGCGGCGCTGCTGGCCCCCATGGCGGTGCAGGCGCAGAACTATCCCATCACGGCAGACCAGCGCGCCACGGCCCAGCAGGTGGCCTCCCGCGGCGTGCCGCTGGCCGAGCTGGCGCCCAGCGCGCCCGACACCTACGTCGTCAAGCGCGGCGACACGCTCTGGGCCATCTCCGGCATGTACCTGCTGCGGCCCTGGCGCTGGCCCGAGCTCTGGGGCATGAACCTGCAGTCCATCCCCAACCCGCACCTCATCTTCCCCGGCCAGACGCTCTATCTCGAGAAGATCGACGGCTACGCCCGGCTGCGCACCGCGCGCGGCGGCACCGGAGGCGATCCCGAGACGGTGCGCGTTTCCCCGCGCACGCGCACCGACAGCCTGGCCGGCACCGCGCTGCCCACGCTGCCGCCGCACCTCATCGAGCCGTTCCTGGTCGAGCCGCTGGTCGTGGACGAACTGACCTTCTCGCAGGCGCCGCGCATCGTGGCCACGGTGGACGAGCGCGTGCTCATGGCGAACGGCGATCGCGCCTATGCCCGCGGTCCGGCCGGCCAGCCGCTGCTCCTGGAACCCTCGACGCCCCGGCTCTACCGCGTCTTCCGCAATGCCGTTCCCATGAAGGATCCGGAATCCGGCGAGATCCTGGGCTACGAGGCCCAGTACGTCGGCCGTGCCGAGCTGCTGCGCGGCGAGGCCACAGCGGAGACCCGCACGCCCGACGGCGTGACGACGGACGTGGTGCCCGCCACCATCGAGCTCTCCCGCGCCAAGGAGGAGATCCGCTTCGGCGACCGCCTGCTGCCCGCGCCCGAGCGCGGCTACGCCAGCTATACGCCCCAGGCGCCGCAGTTCGCCGTGGATGCGCGCGTGGTCTCCATCTACGGCAGCGCGGCCGTGGCGAACGCGGCGCAGAACCAGGTGGTGGCGATCAACCGCGGCACGCGCGACGGCATGCAGCCCGGCCTCGTGCTCACCGTGCTCACCAAGGGCGAGCGCATCGTCGACAAGACCGATCCGGACCGCGGCACCATCAAGCTCCCGAGCGAGGCCAACGGCACGGGCATGGTGTTCCGCACGTTCGACCGCGTCTCGTACGTGCTGCTGCTGCAGGTGCGGCAGGGCGTGCGCGTGGGCGACCGCCTCGTGAACCCGCAGTAGGCGCGGCCAAAGTAACGCGGCCGTGGCGCCGCGCCGCTATGCTCGCCGCATGCAACGCGACGAACTCTCCGCATGGCTGCGCCTCACGCTCACCCCTGGCGTGGGCCCGGGCACGGCGCGGCGGCTGCTGGCCGCCTTCGGCCTGCCGCAGCAGATCTTCCGGCAGCCGGAAGATGCCCTGGCCGCGCACGCCACGCCATCGCAGGTGAAGGCGCTGTGCGCCGTTCCGGGCGGCCTCGCCGCGCTGGAAGAGGCCACGTGGCAATGGCTCCATGCCGCAGCGCCCGAGGAGGGCACCCCGGAGAACGAACCGCCCGTGCGGCGCATCGTGACGCTGGGCGACGCGGCCTACCCGCCCGCGCTGCTGACGATCGAAGACCCGCCGCTCCTGCTGTACCTGACGGGCGCGGCGCGGTGGCTGGATGGCGACGGCCCGTCGCACTGGCCGATGGAGCGCTGCGTGGCGATCGTCGGCAGCCGCAATCCCACGGCCCAGGGCGCGGAGAACGCCCGGCAGTTCGGGCGCGCGCTGCGCGGCGCCGGCCTGTGCATCGTCTCCGGGCTGGCGCTCGGCATCGACGCCGCGGCCCACGAGGGCGCGCTGGAGGCCGGCCCCGGGCCGGGTAGCGGTGCCGCAACCCTTCCGTGCACGATCGCCGTCGTCGGCACGGGGCTGGACCGGGTCTATCCGGCCCGGCACCGCACGCTGGCGCACCGTATCGCGCGGCAGGGCGTGGTCGTCAGCGAATACCCGTTGGGCACGCCGCCGCTGGCCGGCAACTTCCCCCGGCGCAACCGCCTCATCGCCGCGCTGTCGCAGGGCACGCTCGTGGTCGAGGCGGCGCTCGCCTCCGGCTCGCTCGTCACGGCCCGGATGGCCTCGGAGCAGGGGCGCGAGGTGTTCGCCATTCCCGGCTCCATCCACGCGCCACAGTCGCGCGGCTGCCATGCGCTCATCCGGCAGGGGGCCAAGCTCGTGGAGTCCGCGCAGGACGTGCTGGAGGAATTGCGCTTGCCCGCGCCCGCGGCGGTGCCTGCCACGGGTGGCCAGGCCATGCACGGCGAAGAGGATGCGCAGGACGCAAGCGAGGGCGATGCCGGGCTGGATGCCGTCGATACCGGCCGGCACGCCGCGCTGCTGTCGGCCCTGGGTTTCGACCCCGTGGGCCTGGACGCCCTGGTGGCCCGCACCGGCCTGGATGCCTCCCGGCTGCAGGTGGCCCTGCTGGAGCTGGAGCTGGACGGGCACGTGGCCCGGCTGCCCGGCGGGCTCTTCCAGCGCATGGCGCGGGGATGAGCGCGCTGCCGAGGCGGCCTGCTCACACGTCCAGCATCAGCCGCAGGTTCTGCACGGCCGCGCCGCTCGCGCCCTTGCCGAGGTTGTCCAGGCGGGCGACGAGCACGGCATGGCGGTGGGTCTCGTTCGCGAACACGCGGATCTCCAGCATGTTGGTGTCGTTGAGCGCCAGCGGATCGAGCTTGCCGTCCTCGGTGGGCGGCAGCACGCGCACCCACTGCTCCGGCGTGTTGCTGCGCGCGTAGTGCGCGGCCAGGGCATCGTGCAGGTCGGCCCCCTTGGGCGCGCCCGGCAGCAGGTCGAGGTGCAGGGGCATCTGCACCAGCATGCCCTGCGCGAAGTTGCCCACCGACGGCACGAAGATCGGCCGGCGCGTGAGGCCCGTGTACTTCATGATCTCGGGCAGGTGCTTGTGCGACAGGCCCAGCCCGTACATCTCGAACGGCGCGGCCTCGCCCTTCTCGTAGGCTTCGATCATCGTGCGGCCGCCGCCCGTGTACCCGCTCACCGAAGGCAGCGCGATGGGGTGGTCGGCGGGCACCAGGCCGGCATCCACCAGCGGGCGCAGCAGCGCGATGGCGCCGGTGGCGTAGCAGCCGGGGTTCGCCACGCGCGTGGCGCCCGCCACGTCGGCGCGCTGGCCCGGGGCCAGTTCGGGAAAGCCGAACACCCAGCCCGGCGCCGTGCGGTGCGCCGTGCTGGCGTCGATCACCTTGATCGTGCGGCCCGTGGCCGCCTCGATGCCGTCGACCAGCGCCACCGTCTCGCGCGCCGCGTCGTCGTGCAGGCAGAGCACCACCATGTCCACGCCGGCGATCAGGTCGCGCTTGGCCGAAGCGTCCTTGCGCAGTTCCGGCGCGATGCTCACGAGTTCCACCTGCGGCATCGCCTGCAGGCGTTCGCGGATCTGCAGACCCGTGGTGCCGGCTTCGCCGTCGATGAAGATCTTGGCCATGGACATGGAGACTCCTGAAAGAGGGAGGGGCGCGGAAAGCCGGCGCAGGGCTACGTGACTCCCGCAGGGGATGGTGCGTCGCAGCATGATACAGTCGCCGGCTGCCATGTCACCCACCCGCGGCCAGACATCCGGTCATGGCAAACGGGTAACCACCATCCTTCCCCTGAGAGAGACCTCATGAAGATTCACGAATACCAAGGCAAGGAAATCTTGCGCAATTTTGGTGTGCCCGTTCCCCGCGGCATTCCCGCGTTCACGGTGCAGGAAGCCGTGGAAGCCGCCCAGAAGCTCGGCGGTCCCGTGTGGGTGGTCAAGGCCCAGATCCACGCCGGTGGCCGTGGCAAGGGCGGCGGCGTGAAGGTCGCCAAGAGCATCGACGACGTGAAGAAGCTCGCCGGCGACATCCTGGGCATGCAGCTCAAGACGCACCAGACCGGTCCCGAAGGCCAGAAGGTCCGCCGCCTCTACATCGAAGACGGCGCCGACATCAAGAACGAACTCTACGTCTCGCTGGTCACCGACCGCGCCACGCAGAAGGTCGCCCTGATCGCTTCCAGCGAAGGCGGCATGGACATCGAGGAAGTGGCCCACTCCACGCCCGAGAAGATCATCACCGAGATGATCGACCCCCAGACCGGCATCACGCCCGAGCAGAGCAAGAAGGTCGCTGCGGCCATCGGCCTGACCGGCGCCTCCGTCGACCAGGCCGTGGACATCTTCGCGAAGATCTACAAGTGCTACATGGAGACCGACGCGTCGCTGGTCGAGATCAACCCGCTGAACTGCGACTCCAAGGGTGACCTGATGGCCCTGGACGCGAAGTTCAACTTCGACGCCAACGCCCTGTTCCGCCATCCCGAGATCGTGGCCTACCGCGACCTGGACGAAGAAGACCCGGCCGAAGTGGAAGCCTCCAAGTTCGACCTGGCCTACATCAGCCTGGACGGCAACATCGGCTGCCTGGTGAACGGCGCGGGCCTGGCCATGGCCACCATGGACACCATCAAGCTGTTCGGCGGCGAGCCGGCCAACTTCCTGGACGTGGGCGGCGGCGCCACCCCCGAGAAGGTCACCGAAGCCTTCAAGATCATGCTGAAGAACCCCAAGGTCGAAGGCATCCTGGTGAACATCTTCGGCGGCATCATGAAGTGCGACACCATCGCCACCGGCGTGATCACCGCCTGCAAGGCCGTGAACCTGAACGTGCCGCTGGTCGTGCGCATGAAGGGCACCAACGAAGAGCTGGGCAAGAAGATGCTGGCCGAATCCGGCCTGCCCATCATCGCCGCAGACACCATGGCCGAAGCCGCGACGAAGATCGTTGCCGCCGTCAAGTAAGCCCGGAGAACACTCATGTCGATCTACATCAACAAAGACACCAAGGTCATCACCCAAGGCATCACGGGCAAGACGGGCCAGTTCCACACCGAGAAGTGCCAGGAATACGCGAACGGCAAGAACTGCTTCGTGGCCGGCGTGAACCCGAAGAAGGCCGGCGAGTCGATCTTCAACATCCCGATCTACGGCAGCGTCAAGGAAGCCGCGCAGCAGACCGGCGCCACCGTGTCGGTGATCTACGTGCCGCCCGCAGGCGCCGCCGCCGCGATCTGGGAAGCCGTCGAGGCCGACCTCGACATGGCGATCTGCATCACCGAAGGCATCCCCGTGCGCGACATGCTCGAAGTGCGCAACAAGATGAAGGCCAAGGAAGCCGCCGGCGGCAAGAAGACCCTGCTGCTGGGCCCCAACTGCCCCGGCCTGATCACGCCCGACGAGATCAAGATCGGCATCATGCCCGGCCACATCCACCGCAAGGGCCGCATCGGCGTGGTCTCGCGCTCCGGCACGCTGACCTATGAAGCCGTGGCCATGCTGACCGAAGTCGGCCTGGGCCAGTCGAGCGCCGTGGGCATCGGCGGCGACCCGATCAACGGCCTCAAGCACATCGACGTGATGAAGGCCTTCAACGACGATCCCGATACCGACGCCGTCATCATGATCGGCGAAATCGGCGGCCCGGACGAAGCCGAAGCCGCCCAGTGGTGCAAGGCCAACATGAAGAAGCCGATCGTCGGCTTCATCGCCGGCGTCACCGCCCCTCCCGGCAAGCGCATGGGCCACGCCGGCGCGCTGATCTCCGGCGGCGCCGACACGGCCGATGCCAAGCTCGCCATCATGGAAGAGTCCGGCTTCGTCATCACGCGCAACCCGTCCGAACTCGGCAAGCTGCTCAAGGCCCAGCTGAAGTGACCGCCGCGGTTCCGCTGCCCGGAAGGGCGGCGGACGGCATGCGCCACTAAGCAGAACTACGCACTCCGGTGCGTGGCCTGCCCGCTACACTGTGCGCTCCCAAAAAGAGAGGCGCCCGAAACGCAGGTTTCGGGCGCCTCTTGCATTCATAACAGTGGAGCAACCGCCATGGAATTCCTGCAGACCGCCGACTTCTGGATCGGCCTGGTGAAGATCGTCTGGATCAACATCATCCTCTCGGGCGACAACGCCGTCGTCATCGCCCTGGCAGCCCGTTCGCTGCCCCCGCACCAGCAGAAGAAGGCCATCGCCTGGGGTTCCGGCGCCGCCGTGTTCCTGCGCATCGTGCTCACCGTGGTGGCCGCCAAGCTGCTCGAACTCTCCTTCCTGCAGATCATCGGCGGCTGCCTGCTGCTCTGGATCGGCTTCCAGCTGCTGACGGAAGGCGACGAGGAAGAGGGCGAATCCAAGGCCAACGGCGGCCTGATGGCCGCCGTGCGCACCATCCTCATCGCCGACCTGGTGATGAGCCTGGACAACGTGATCGCCGTCGCCGCCGCGGCCCATGGCAACATGGTGCTGCTCATCCTGGGCCTGGCCATCAGCATCCCGCTGGTCATCTTCGGCAGCACGCTCATGATCAAGCTGATGGAGCGTTTTCCCGTCATCGTCCTGCTGGGCGCCGGCCTGATCGGCTGGGTGGGCGGCGAGACCATCGTCAGCGACGTCGCACTGCACGGCTACGTGATCGCCCATCCGTGGCTGCATTACGTGGCGGCCGCCCTGGGGGCGCTGCTCGTGGTGGGCGGAGGCAAGTGGATGCAGATGCGGTCGCAGCGCCGGGCTGCCGCCTGACGCCTTCCCCTGGCGCCCGCAGTGGCGGGCCCCTGGGGGCCGGTCGGGGCCTGGGCCGGCCTGCCCGACTCCCATCCGCTGCCGCGCCGGGGGACCGGACCGGCGGCGGAAGTACTGCGAGTCACGCTCCGACCGCCATGCCTCGTCTATGATGCCCTCCGAGACGCACAGGGAAAAGGTATGGGGAATTTCACATGGCCGCAGCAATGACACGCATGACCCTGGCGCTCGACCGCGCCGCCAGCCGGCGCGACCGGGGCTGCCTGCCGCGCATGCCTGGGGCCGGTACGGCATGAGCGCGCCCGAGTCCCTGGCGTACGAATTCTGCGCCCTCACCGACCAGGGGCGCGTGCGCTCCAACAACGAAGATGCGGTGGCCGTCGACGTGCAGGCCCAGGTCGCCGTGCTCGCGGACGGCATGGGCGGCTACAACGCCGGCGAAGTCGCCAGCCGCATGGCCACCGAACGCATCCGCGAGTGCCTCGTGCAGTGGCTGAACGGCGACGGGCGCGACGCGCCCACGGGCGAGCTGCGGCACGCGATGGAAGTCTGCGTGGATTCCGCCAACCGCGCCATCTACGAAGCATCCCACGCAAACGCGCAGTACGCCGGCATGGGCACGACCCTCGTGGTCGCCGCCTTCCGGCAGGACCGCCTCGTGCTCGGCCACATCGGCGATTCCCGCTGCTACCGCCTGCGGGATGGCGCCCTCCAGCAGATCACCCGCGACCACTCCTGGCTGCAGGAGCAGATCGATGCCGGCCTTCTCACGCCCGAGGAGGCCGCCGTCTCCGGCTTTCGCAACCTCGTCACCCGGGCCATGGGCGTGGAGCCCACCGCCGCGCTGGAGGTCAACGAATTCCAGGTGCAGCCCGACGACCTGTTCATCCTGTGCTCCGACGGGCTGACGGACATGGTGGACGACGTCGAACTGCAGTCCCTGGCCGCTTTGCACGAGCCGCTCGCGGAGCGGGCCACGCGCATGGTGGCCGCGGCCAACCAGCATGGCGGGCGCGACAACATCAGCGTGCTGCTGGTGCGCGCGGGCGACACCGAGAAGAAGCGCGGGCTGGTGTCACGATTGTTGCTAGGTTCCGCCTGAAAGCCCGGGCATGCCGGCCTTTGCCGCCCTGGGCGTGCAGACGGCAGACAGACGCACAGACGCTTAGACGCATAGACAGACAGACGAGGAACGGCTCATGCCCAAAATGATCGTGTCGATCGACGGAGTGGTCATCAAGGAAGTGGCGCTCACCAAGGAGCGCACGACGCTGGGGCGCCGGCCCTACAACGACATCGTCATCGACAATCTCGCCGTCAGCGGCGAGCACGCGGTATTGCACATGGCGGGTGATGCCGTGGAGGTCGAGGACATCGGCAGCACCAACGGCACCTATGTGAACGGCCAGCCCGTCAAGCGCCAGGCCCTGCGCAACGGCGATCTGGTCGAGGTGGGCAAGTACAAGATCCGCTTCATCCACGAAGCAGCCGGCGAGAACTACGAGAAGACCATGGTCTTCACCCCGGGCATGCAGCCCCCGCGCCCGGCGCCGCTGTCCCGCCCTGCGCCCCTCGGCACCCTGCCGGGCATCGGCTCCGCCCCTGCCGCCGTGCCGCTGAACGCGACCATCCGTGTCGCTTCCGGCGCCGCCGCCGGCCGCGAAGTGGCCCTGGTCAAAGTCGTCACCACCATCGGCAAGCCCGGCGTCGCGGTCGCCTCGATCACCAAGCGCCACCACGGTTTCGTCCTCTCCCATGTGGAAGGCGCAGACCGCCCCCGCCTCAACGGCCAGCCCATCGGCGCCGAGCCGATGCTGCTGCAGGACGGCGATCGCCTGGAACTGGCGGGGACGGAAATGGAGTTCCGGCAGCAGTGACTGGCAGGGTCCAGTTACGTTGGGTAGTCACTGCAACGCTTGCTGACAGGCTTGGGTGACAAGAATGTCACTTATACCCTATGGATGAGCGCCCGAGGCCGGAACTTTGGCCGTGCGCTTCGTGGCACGCAACCTGCTAACAAGGGGTGAGCCTGCGAAATCCTTTTGCAGGTGGACATTCCAACTTGTTCCTTCGGGAGAGATTTATGAAGCGTGCTGTTCAACAAGGTTTCACCTTGATCGAACTGATGATCGTCGTGGCGATCATCGGTATTCTGGCTGCCGTGGCCCTGCCGGCTTATCAGGACTACACGGTCCGCGCCAAGGTGTCGGAAGGTATTCTCGCTGCATCCGCTTGCCGCACCACCATTACGGAAGTCGTTCAATCGTCCACTGGGTCTCTGCCGGCGGGCAACGCTTGGGGTTGTGAGTCTGCCTCTGGCAGTGCGCCTTCCCGTTATGTGGCGAGCGTGGCTACTGATGGTAACGGTGTCGTTACTGTAACGATGCAGAATATTTCTCAATTGGGATCGAACAATACTATTACTCTGACTCCTTATGCTGGGGCCACTGGGACGACTGTTCCTACCGCTGGTACCACCATTGGTCGCTGGGTTTGTGCCGGCTCCATCGACGCTAAGTATCGCCCCGGATCGTGCCGCGGCGGCTGATAGCTCTACTTCAAAAGGAGCGACCTGCGGGTCGCTTTTTTTATGACCATTTCTAGAGAAAAAATTGGATTAATACTATTTGGTATTTTTCTAATATTGGCTTGGACGTCGTCCGATCATTATCCGCCATGGACGGCATTTCATTCCGATGCTATCGCTTTTGCAGCGATAATAATTTATATATGCGTTGCAGGTGTTGCTCCTGGAATTAGGTTGGAGGTGATTTTTCTGCTGATGATTGCAGCCGTGCCTTTGGCGCAATATTGCCTCGGAATAATTTACTTTAAGGGTGATGCATTTATTGCCTTTGGATACTTGGCCGGACTTGCATTGGCTTTTCACGCTGGTTCGCGCGTGACGGACAAAAATTCAGCTTTTGTTGCGATCAGTGTTTCTTTGGTGGTGATGGCGTTGATTTCCGGCGGCGTGGCATTGGGGCAGTGGTTAAGCATAGGGAGTGAATATATATCTATAATGCCAGTGAAGGCTGGTAGAATATATGGTAATTTTGCACAACCCAATCAGTTTGCCACAATGATGGGAGTGGCCCTCGTGATTTCTTTTGGATTGCGGGAGAAGGGGATTATAGGGGAATTTGCTTTTCTGCTATTTTTGTTATTCTCGATTTTTTGCTTAGCGTTGAGTGAGTCTAGAGCAGGAATGCTGCAGATTGCTCTAATGGTGGTTTTGCTTGCAGGATTGAAGTCCTGCAAAAAATTAACTGCATCGTGGGCTTTGGTTCTTGCCCCTTTGATGGCGTTGATTTTGTTCTTGTATGCGGCACCTTTGATCCACAAGCTTTTGCTCCTGAGTGATGGGGCTGCCCGTGACTATATATCACCCGGTGTTCGCTGGATACACTGGGAAAATGCGGTCAGAGCTATCTCTTTAAGCCCATTGGTCGGCTTTGGATGGAACCAGACCGCTGTGGCGTTGGCTCAAACCGTTAATATGGGATCTGCTACTGGCGAGTTGATCGAGCATAGTCATAATATTTTGCTCGATATATTTTTGTGGAATGGAATTCCTCTAGGTTTGGTGATAATTTTTTCGCTTGGGATTTGGGTCTTCAGTTCTTGGCGTCAGGCCGATTCAATAAGTGATTTTTTAATATTGGCCTCGTTTCTGATGGTGGGCCTGCATTCGATGCTGGAATTTCCGTTGGAGTACGCTTATGTCTTGATTCCAATGGGTTTCTTATTGGGATTGGTTTCTCGGAGTAGTGATTTTTGGGGTGCGCTGATATCTTCTCGATTGATATTTTTCGTTTACGCACTAGGGGTTGCTCTTTTTTGTATTGTTCTTAGGGACTATTACTATGCTGAAGATAGATTTAGAGATTTGCGGCTGGATAGTGCAAAAATTGGACCGCCGCCAAAATTAGATTCTGATAGACCTCTTGTGCTTCTCTCTCAGTTGGAGAATTTTTTACGGTTTTCACAAGTCCAGGCCACGCCTGAAATGAGTGCATCAGATATAAAATGGATGAGGAAGGTGTCGGAGAGGTATGGATACCCGCCCGTGCTGTTTCGTTATGCCTTGGCGGCTGGGTTGAATAATGGCTATAAAAGCGCGGAAAGTGCTTTGCAGCGAATTTGCCAGACCCAAAGCGAGACGATGTGCGAGGAAGCTAGGGTGAATTGGAGTAGCATGGAGAAAAAATATCCCGAGCTTGCTAACGTCAAATTGCCTTATCGAAGGTGAAGTCAGATTTCCCGCCAGTTTTGCTCTGGAGTCTGACTCGATTGATTGTCATAGATTTATCGGCTGCCTTGCACATGTCGTAAATTGTTAAAAGCGAGACCTGAACCGCAGTTAACGCCTCCATCTCCACTCCGGTCGGCCCCATTGTTTCTACCGTCACAGTACAGTGCACGGACGATGCCTCTGAGTCCAATTCAAAATCCACTGCCACACGCGTCAACGCCAACGGGTGACACAAAGGAATAAGATCACTCGTCTTCTTCGCCGCCTGGATGCCAGCGATGCGTGCGATTCCCAACACGTCCCCCTTGCCAGCCGTACCGGAGGCGATCAGCGCCAGCGTCTCCGGCTGCATATCGATGCGCCCGCCGGCTACGGCGACACGCCGCGTATTGGGCTTGTCGCCCACGTTCACCATGTGCGCCTGACCGCCGGCATCGAAGTGAGTGAGTTGGGACGAACGGGTGGCCATGGGGAAAACCTTTGAGAAAGTGGAGGTCAAGAGGGATGGCATCTTTGGTGCCCCGGGGCATCATACGGTCCATGCGCGCACTCCATCGCTCCGTACACGCAGGCATTCCCACGGGGAAAGCCACGCCACTTACATCGTCTGCACTCTGCTGTCTGACTGCGGCCCGTAGCGCCTTCCGTCGCTCAGCCATCGCCTGTGCCTTGGCCCTCGTCGCGGCGTCGCAATGCCTCCTGGCAACGCCCGCCCGCGCCCAGGGCGCCCTCCCCACCCTCGGCGATGGCTCCGACATGACCACCAGCGACGAGCGCCGCCTGGGCGACCGGATCATCCGCGAGCTGTACCGCGACCCGGACTACATCGACGATGCGGTGCTGAACGAATACATCCTGGGCATCTTCCTGCCCCTGGTGAAGGCGGCGCGGGAGCGGGGCGAATTGCCGCCCGAGCTGGACGAGCGCTTCGCCTGGGAGATCCTGCTGGGCCGGGACCGGACGGTGAACGCGTTCGCGCTGCCGGGCGGCTATTTCGGCGTGCATCTGGGCCTGATCGGGGTGGTGGCGACGCGGGACGAGCTGGCGTCCGTCATGGCGCACGAGCTGAGCCACGTCACGCAGCGGCACATTTCGCGGCTGATCACGCAGCAGAACCGCCAGGGGCCGCTGATGCTGGGGGCGATGGTGCTGGGCATGCTGGCGGCCGCCAAGAACCCGAATGCCGGGCAGGCGATGATGGTCGGGGGGCAGGCGCTGGCGGTGCAGAACCAGCTCAATTTCTCGCGCGACATGGAGCGCGAGGCCGACCGCGTGGGCTACGGGCTGATGGCGCCCGCGGGTTTCGCGCCGCAGGGGTTCGTGGCGATGTTCGACAAGCTGCAGCAGGCCAACCGGCTGAACGACAACGGCAGCTGGCCGTATCTGCGCAGCCACCCGCTCACCACGCAGCGGATCGCCGACATGCATGCGCGCCTGCCGCCCAGCGTGGCGAATGCGCCCGCGCCGGCGCCAACGCTGGAGCACGCGATGATGTCGGCGCGCGCTCGCGTGCTGGCCCGGCCGGGCGTGGACGTGTGGCGGCAGTGGGTGAACGAGCCGCAGACCAGCGGGTTCGCGGCGCAGCCGCTGGCCCGGCGGGTGGGCACGCTGTATGCCGCGTCGCTGAGCGCTCTGCAGCTGCAGGACACGGCGGCGGCGCGCACGGCGCAGCGCACGCTCCAGGAGGCCGTGCGGGGCGATGCCGCGGGCACGCGGCAGGCGCACCTGCTGGGGGCGGAGATCGAGCTGGCGGCGGGGCAGGCGGGGGCGGCGCTGGACCAGCTGGCCGCGTTGCCGGGCGGTGGCGTTGGTGGCGGCGGCGCCAGCCCGGGCGCAGCTCTGGCGGTGGCGGCATCCGCGGCACCAGGCTCCACGGCGCCCCAGGGTGCCGGAGGCGCAGGCGCCGGCAGCGGTGGGGCGCTGACGCTGGAGTCCACCCAGGTGGCCCGCCCCGCCGCTTCCGCGGCGGGCCCGGGTGCGGGGCGCCCGGAGATGATCCTGCGCACCCAGGCGCTGCTGCGCGAGAACCGGGTGGCGCCGATGACCGGCACGCTGCAGACCTGGGTCACGAACCATCCGCGCGATGCGTCGGTGTGGTATCTGCTGGCGGCGGCATGGCAGCAGCAGGGGCAGCCGCTGCGGGCCGTGCGCGCGGAGGCCGAGGCGCACGTGGCCCGGTACGACTATGCCGCGGCGGTGGACCGTTTCAAGGCCGGGCAGGACATGGCCCGCAAGACCGGCAGCCGCGGGGGCGACCCTGCCGAGTACATCGAGGCGTCGATCATCGAGACGCGCCTGCGCGCGACCGAATCACTTCTTAAGGAACAGGCCGCCGAGCGCTGATTCGATCAGCATGCCCAGCACGGTGTAGATGAGCGAGCCGATCAGTGCCGCGGCGAAGCCGTGCACCTGGAAGCTGCTGCCCAGCACCGAGGCGGCGGCCCAGAACATCAGCGCGTTGATGACGAAGAGGAACAGGCCCAGCGTGAGGATCGTGACGGGCAGCGTGAGCACGACCAGGATGGGCCGCAGCACCACGTTGAAGAGCCCGATCACGAAGGCCGCGATCATGGCCGAGCCGAAGCTGCGCACTTCGACACCGCTGTACAGGTAGGTGACGCACAGCAGCGCGGCGGCGCTGAGCAGCCATTTGAGGAGGAGCTTCATGGCGCAGGAGGATAGCACCGGGTGCCGGCTGCGCCGAAGGCGGACGTGTGCTCCGTGGCCGCCCGTGGCCGCCGCGGCTGCCGTTGTCGCCGCCCCCGGTGGAGTGAGGGCGGCGCCGGCAGCGGCAGGGGCGGGGGCGGGCGGATGCCAGGCCGGGCTCAGGCCTGCTCTGCCACGACCAGGAAGAGCGCGGCGAGGCTGGCGAGCGTGCCGGGCAGGGACCAGCGGCGGGGCGCCGGCTTGCGGATGACCAGGGGCGCTGCCGCCGCCGGGGCTGCGACCGACTGGGGCGCGGCGGCATCCTGCTTGGGCCGGCGGGCATCGACGATCTGCGCGGTGCCGTGCTCGGCCTGCAGTTCGGTGGCGAGATCCGGCAGCGGCCCCTTGGCCAGCACGGTCGTCACGGGGCTGCCGCCGGCGCGCAGCCAGGGCAGGACCTGCGCGAACAGCTTGTCGGCCCACTTGGCGCGCCAGTTCTCGCGCGCGCTGTGGCTCACCCACTTGCTGATGCGGTGGGTCATGCGGGGGGCGCAGGCCACCACCACCCAGTGGGTGCCGGGCGCCTCTGCGCGTGCGGCCAAGGGGGCGAGGATCTGCTGCGCGTAGGCGGCGTCGTCCACGTAGACGATGACTTTGTCCATGAAGGCTCTCCTGGCGGGTGGGTGGGGGAAACGGTGGCTGTAACGAAGTCGATTCGCTGCGGGGCGTGGAGTTCAACCGGGCGGTGCGGATCGTGGTCCGCACCGCCCGGCGGATACGTCCATCAACCGTGGTGCGCGGGGGCAGGGCGGCGCGAAGCCAGGGCCTTGCCGACGATCAGCACGAGGAGCGCGCCGGCCACGCTGGCGCCGTACTTCACGACATCGGTCTGCGGCAGCTTGAACATCCACTGCCAGCGGTCGGGGTTGGCGAAGGCCGGGTCGGTGACCAGCATGCCGCCGGCGATCCAGCCCAGCAGCATGCCGCCGGCCACGATGATGAACGGGAAGCGCTCCATCAGCTTGATGACCAGCTGGCTGCCCCAGACGATGATCGGGATCGAGATCAGCAGGCCGAGCACCACGAGCAGCAGCGAGTGGTCGCCCGCGTTCTGCGCGGCGCCGGCGATGGCGATCACGTTGTCCACGCTCATCACCAGGTCGGCGACGATGATGGTCTTGATGGCGGCGAACAGCTTGTCGCTGCCGGCCACGTCGCCGTGGCCTTCCTCGTCGGGGGCCAGCAGCTTGATGCCGATCCAGACCAGCAGGATGGCGCCGACGAACTTGAGGAACGGCAGGTTCAGCAGCGTCATCGCGAAGGCGATGAGGATGACGCGCAGGATGATGGCACCGGCGGTGCCCCAGATGATGCCCTTGGTGCGCTGCGCGGGCGGCAGCTTGCGGCAGGCCAGGGCGATCACCACCGCGTTGTCGCCACCCAGCAGGATGTCGATGATGATGATCTGCCCCAGGGCGACCCAGAACTCGGGCGATGTCAAGAATTCCATAACTTCCTCGTTGTATTGGCTTTGGCATGCCGGCCCCGTGGCGAACGGGTCCGGCGATTCACGGGCATGAAGCCCGCCAGCGGCCGTCAAGGAATGTGCGGAGGCATGTGCGCGCAGGACGGCGCCCATGCGGGGAGTGCATGGCCTTGAACGGCCCGCGGACGGGCCTTTCAAAGGTCTTGCTCGGCCGGCGGGCCGCACGGCTCCGCCAAGACCCGGAAATGCCGGAAGCGTTGCGGCTTCGTATTGACGACATGACCGAAGGTGCCGGCGGCTCGGAAAAAACCGTTGCGCCGGGACCGGGAGCTACTCCCCCTCGAAGCCCGCATTGGAACACAGGCATGGACGCCGCGGCAAGGCGGACTGCTGCGTGGCAACGTGGCGGCCATGAATGCAATGCGCACGGAATCCTCTTGCACACTGGATCTGTTGCTATGTTTATGGAAGCGTTGGTGCTAACCCGGATGGCGGGCGGGCCATGCCGCGCCGGCGCGCGGCCGGGCCGGGTGCGCGGGTAAGATCGGCCGCCTTTTTCCTGCGCGTCCATGGCCGTCCTGCACATCACCGATATCGAAGCCGCGATCAACCACTGGCGCGCCCGTGCGCCGGCGCGCGAGGGGCTGGCGCTGGCGCCCGAGCTGCAGGCGCTGGCCGAGGTGTATGCGCGCATGGCCTACGCGCGCGAAGACGAAGTGGACGAGGCCCGCCTGTCGCCCGAGGCCCTGGCCGCCTGGCTGGCCTGGTACGAGACGACGCCCGATACCCCCTGCATCGCCATCTGCTCCACCAGCCAGGGCGACGAGCAGTGCAAGGGCTGCGGCCGCAGCTTCGCGGAGGTGCAGCACTGGCTGGCGATGGGGCCGGCCGAGAAGCGCGCGGTGTGGCGCCGCATCACGATGGAGAACAGCGCGTGGCGGTTCAACCGCTATGCCGAGCGGGCCGCGGAGGGAGGGCGGCCGGATGCGCCACCCGGTACACCGGGTGACAGGCGCACCGGAAGCGCCTAAGCTGGGCCCATGCTCCGTCTGACCCAGGCCCCCAACATCGCGATCGCCACGCTCTGGGCCGATCTGCTGAGCGAGGGCGGCATGCCCGCCTCGGTGCAGCGCCAGCACCTGCTGGCCGCGGCCGGGCAGCTGCCGCCGGACCAGTGCCTGCCGGAAATCTGGCTGGAGCACCCGGAGCATGCGCCCCAGGCGCGGCGCCTTTTGCAGGCGCTGGCGGATCTTCCCCAGCGCCGCTGGCAGTGCCCGGGTTGCGGGGAGGCGGTCGAGGGCGGCTTCGAACAGTGCTGGAACTGCGGGGCGTTCATGCCCGCGGCATGAGGCGGCCGGGAGCTGCGCGGCACCCGGCGCGCGAAGGCCTGACGGCCCGCGGCCTCACTTCCAGCGGATCGGCTCCAGGTGGACGCTGCCCAGGTTGCTGCTGAGCGTGAGCGCGCCTTCCTGCACGGTGGCCTGCAGCTGCATGCTGCGCTCGGCCAGGGCGGCGAGCTGCTGCGACGCCTCGGCGGGCAGGCGCCAGACCTCCAGCTTGTCCTGGCGGGTGAGCTTGTTCTCGATGCCCTTCCACCAGACCTCGGCGGCGTGGTGGAAGCAGTACACCCGCACCGCGTCGGCCTTGGACGAGGCCTTGGCCAGCGGCTTGTCCTCCGGCTGGCCCACTTCGATCCACAGGCGCTTGCGGCCGGTGAAGTCGGTGATGGAGACGTCCGGATCGTCCGGGTCGGAGAGGCCCGCGCCGAAGGCCAGCGTGCCGTCGCCCTGGCACATGGCCTGCAGCTGCCAGGCGTTGAGCGCCAGCGCGGCGAGGCGCACCATCATGCGCTCGTCGGTCTCGCTGGGGTGGCGGGCCAGGGTGAGCGCATGGTCGGCGTAGTAGCCGTGGTCGATGTCGGCGATGGAGAGATGCGCCTTGAAGATGGTGGACTTGATGGCCATGGTCAGACCCGGCGCGCCAGCTCGGCGGCCTTGCCGATGTAGCTGCCCGGCGTCATGGCCCGCAGGCGGTCCTTGTCGGCCTGGGGAATCTCCAGGCCGTCGATCAGCGCGTGCAGCGCCTCGGCCGTCACGGTCTTGCCGCGCGTGACTTCCTTGAGCTTCTCGTAGGCGCCCTGCACGCCGTAGCGGCGCATGACGGTCTGGATGGGCTCGGCCAGCACTTCCCAGCTGGCGTCCAGGTCGGCGGCCAGGGCCTCTTCGTTCAGTTCCAGCTTGTTCAGGCCGGTCATGAGCGAGGTGTAGGCCAGGGCGGCATAGCCCATCGCCACGCCGATGTTGCGCAGCACGGTGCTGTCGGTGAGGTCGCGCTGCCAGCGGCTGACGGGCAGCTTCTCGGAGAGGTGGCGCAGCAGCGCGTTGGCCAGGCCCAGGTTGCCTTCGGCGTTCTCGAAGTCGATCGGGTTGACCTTGTGCGGCATGGTGGACGAGCCGATCTCGCCGGCCTTCAGGCGCTGCTTGAAGTAGCCCAGCGACACATAGCCCCAGATGTCGCGCGACAGATCGACCAGGATGGTGTTGGCGCGGGCGATGGCGTCGAACAGTTCGGCCATGTAGTCGTGCGGCTCGATCTGGATCGAATAGGGCTGGAAGGTGAGGCCCAGGCCCAGCGGCTCGGGCGTTTCCACGACCTTGCGGCTGAAGGCCTCCCAGTCGAAATCGGGCCATGCGGACAGGTGGGCGTTGTAGTTGCCCACGGCGCCGTTCATCTTGCCCAGCATCTTCACGGTGGCGATGCGATCGACCGCGCCCTGCAGGCGCACGACCACGTTGGCCAGTTCCTTGCCCACGGTGGTGGGGCTGGCGGTCTGGCCGTGCGTGCGGCTCAGCATGGGCACGTCGGCGTAGGTATGGGCCATCTCGCGCAGCTTGAGGACGATGCGGTCCAGGCCGGGCAGGATCACCTGGTCGCGGCCGGAGCGCAGCTGCAGGGCATGGCTGGTGTTGTTGATGTCCTCGCTGGTGCAGGCGAAGTGCACGAATTCGGCGGCCTTCTGCAGCTCGGGGCGGGCCTCGAATTTGGACTTGATCCAGTATTCGACCGCCTTCACGTCGTGGTTGGTGGTCTTCTCGATCTCCTTGATGGCGGCGGAGTCGGTTTCGGAGAAGTTCTTCACCAGTCCCAGCAGGTAGGCGCGGGCGCCGGTGGTGAGCGGCTTGAACTCGTCGAACCCTGCGTCGGAGAGCGCGATGAACCAGGCCACCTCGACCTGCACGCGCCGGTGCATGTAGCCGTGCTCGCTCATGATCGGGCGCAGGGCGGAGAGTTTGGCGGCGTAGCGGCCGTCGAGCGGGGAGAGGGCGGTGATGGTGGGCAGGCTCATGGGCCGGGATTGTAGGTGCCGACCGTGGCGCGGGCGCAGCACCTCGCTGCGGTCGAGACTGCGCGACGGCGGCAGGGCCCCTAGAATCGGCGGCCGCCCGTTCTCTCTTCTCCTGCCCGTGCCTGCACGGAACCACACCATGAAACTCATCGGATCCTCTGCCAGCCCCTATGTGCGCAAGGTGCGCATCGTGATGGCCGAGAAGAAGCTGGACTACCGCTTCATCGAGGAAAACGTCTGGGCCGACGACACCACGATCGCCACGTCCAACCCGCTCGGCAAGGTGCCGTGCCTCGTCATGGAAGGCGGCGAGGCGGTGTTCGATTCGCGCGTCATCGTCGAATACCTGGATACGCTGTCGCCCGTGGGCCGGCTCATTCCCACGCAGGGCCGCGAGCGCGCCGAGGTGAAGACCTGGGAGGCGCTGGCCGACGGCGTGATGGACGCCGGCGTGCTGGCCCGCCTGGAGGCCACGTGGAAGGGCCGGCAGGAAGGGGAGCGCAGCCAGGCCTGGATCGACCGCCAGCTCGGGAAAGTGGAGGCCGGCCTGAAGGCGATGGCGCAGGGCCTGGGGGAGAAGCCGTATTGCAGCGGCATCCACCTGAGCCTCTCCGACGTGGCGGTGGGCTGCGCACTCGGCTGGATCGAGTTCCGCTTTCCGGAGATCGCGTGGCGTGCGGAGCATCCGCATCTGGGCCGGCTGCTGGACAAGCTGATGCAGCGCCCGAGCTTCGCGGAGACGCAGCCCCGCTGACGCCCGATGTGGGGGCGCGAGGCGCCCCAGATAAGCCGAAAGCGCGCAGCCTTGCGGTTGCGCGCTTTTCTTTTGCCCGGCCGGGGCGGAATAAAAAAAGTTGCGAAGCGTCCCGAAACGAATTAGAGAGGGAGGGAGGAGAAGCGCTTCAGGATTTCAGTCGGACGGGTCCGAAAGGCTTCGCAACGAGAAACTGGAACTCAACTATGAAGAGCAAGCAAAGTCAACTTTAACGTGCCCACGGGGCATAGAGTAGTGCCAATCCGGCGAAGTTCCACCCTTTCGGGGCCCAAAAAACCCAAAAAATGTAACGCTTTCCGCAGAGAGGAATATGAAACGTGAAAACGTTGCAAATTAGCGAAAAATGGCGAGCTGTTTTTCGATCGCCTGCGTGATTCGAGGATCGTCCGGCGCGACGGAACTGGCGAAACTGCCCACCACCTTCCCCTGCCGGTCCAGAAGGTACTTGTGGAAGTTCCACCGGGGCACATCCCCTGCCTGGGCGGCCAGTTCCCGATAGAACGCCGACGCCTCCGCCCCCTTCACGCTGCTCTTGGCGAACATGGGAAACCGCACGCCGAAGGTGTTGCTGCAGAAATCGGCGATTTGCGCATTGCTGCCGGTTTCCTGCGAGAAGTCGTTGGAGGGAAAGCCCAGCACCGAGAAGCCCCGTGCCTGGTAGCGGGCGTGGAGCGCCTCCAGTGCCTGGTACTGGTTCGTGAACCCGCAGTAACTCGCGGTGTTGACGACCAGCAGCACCTGCCCTGCGTATTGGCAGAGCGGCTGGGGGGCTTCGTCCTGCAGCCGCTCCATGGTGTGGCGCAGCACGGCGGGGCAGGTGCCGGGCGCAGCGGCGGAGGCAGACGCGCGCGGCGGGGCGGGCGGGGCGGTCTGTGCCAGGGCCGGCAGGACGCCGGAAGCGGCCAGGGCCATCGCCAGGATCAGCGGCAGGGGAAGGCGGGTCATGCGAGGTCTCCGGAGCGGCAGTGCATGGCCGCCACGGTAGCGGAGGCGGCGCGCGGAGACAAGGGCCACCGCCCGCAGGGCCCGTCGGCGGGCACCGGCTCAGACCAGGGCGAGCATGCGCGAGAGCGGCAGCTGCACGCGCACGTCGCGCAGGGCGACCGCGCCGGTGATCTTCCAGGCCGGCTGGGCGGTGTCGCGTGGGATCGGCTCGCCCGTCGGCATGCCGCTGCGGTTGAGCACCACGGCCACGCGCGGGGTGGTGGCGCTGGCGCCGCGGCGCAGTACCACGGCCACCTCCTGGGTGGCGAGCCGCACGAAGGCGCCGGGGGGATAGACGCCCAGCGCCTTGACCAGGGCAGAGCCGGCCTCGTCCACCTGGTGGGCTTCGTCGTAGTAGGTGGCCTGCATGGCTGCGGTCACGGGCATGGGCGCCCGCGAAGCGCGCGGTGCGAGGCGCGCGGCGAAGATGTCGGCGCGCTGGATCAGGCGGGCCATCTGCTGCGCTTCGGACTTGGCGGACATCGGGCCGGGGGCCCGCTGGTGGTGGCAGCGCACCGCCTCCAGCCAGACCGGATCGCCCACGCCCAGCTGCCGCAGCAGGGCTTCGGAGCGCGCGGAATGGCTTTCGATCTCGGCCAGTTGCTGGGCGGTGAGCGGCTGGGTCTGCACGGCCAGTTGGTCCTGCAGCGTGGTCATGGCGATGTTCATCGACAGCGCGGCACGGCCGATCCGCAGGACGCGGGATTGCGGCCAGCGCAGGTGTTCGGCGGTCACGATCATGCAGGCGCAGGCCACGAGCATGGCGTGCGTGCCGCTGTACTGCTGGGTCTCCTGGCCGGAGAGGTAGATGAGCGCGAGCAGCGTGGCGTCCGGCGTGGCGCTGCAGTGGCGTGCCAGTTCGCCGTGCAGCGCGTCGAAGCGCTCGCCGAATTCGGCGGCCGGCGGCGGCGAGCGCAGCAGCTGGGTGGCGCGCAATTGCAGCTCGGGCCAGTCGGGCGGGCCGTTCGCCGCCACGCGCTCGCGGCCGGAAGCGCCGCCGGCGGAGATCTTCATGGCGGCGATCTGGCCCAGCGAGGTGTCCGTGAGGAGCATCTTCTGCAGCTGGGCCAGGTAGGCGCGGTGGCTGTCGCCGGATTCGGCGGTGTCCACGCAGAGGCTGAGGCCGCGCGCCACCATGAGATTGAGTTCGTCGCGGTTGCGGATCACGTACCCCCGCTGCGCGAGCAGCACGCCGCTGGCGCCGCGCAGCACGAAGGGCAGCGGCTGCCCCAGCGGGATCGTGTCGATGTTCAGCGCAACAAGGTTCATGGCGGGTCGCCCATTATCGGGGCACGGGCGGGGCGTGAAAGCCGCGGCAACCCCGGGAATCCCCGGCTGTTGGCCGGTTCCGGGCGCCCCGCCTTACCGGGGCAGCGGGGTGCCGTCCGCCGGCCGCTGCCGCAGCACCCGCCGCCGGAACCACTGCGCGAAGTCGTCCACGTAGGTGAAGACGGCCGGCACCACCAGCAGGCTCAGCACGGTGGAGGTGAGCAGGCCGCCGATCACGGCCACCGCCATCGGCGAGCGGAAGCTCATGTCCGCGCCGCCCCAGGCCATGGCGATGGGCAGCATGCCCGCGCCCATGGCGAGCGTGGTCATGATGATGGGCCGGGCCCGCTTGTGGCAGGCGTCCAGCAGGGCGTCCCAGCGGCTCATGCCCTGGTCGCGCCGCGCGACGATGGCGTATTCCACCAGCAGGATGGAGTTCTTCGTGGCGATGCCCATGAGCATGATGAGACCGATGAGCGAGGGCATGGAAAAGCTCTTGCCCGCGATCAGCAGCCCGACGAAGGCGCCGCCCAGCGACAGCGGCAGCGCCATCAGGATGGTGACCGGCTGCAGGAAATCCTTGAACAGCAGCACCAGCACGAGGTAGATGCAGACCACGCCCGTGAGCATGGCGAGGCCGAAGCTCGCGAACAGCTCGCCCATCATCTCGGCGTCGCCCACGTCGATCAGGCGCACGCTGGCCGGCATCTGGCGCACCGAGGGCAGTTGCCGCACGGCCTCGGTGACCTCGCCCAGGCCGCGCGTGCCCAGCTCGACCTCGAAGTTGACGTTGCGCGCGCGGTCGTAGCGGTTGATGACGGCGGGGCCGCTGCCCACCTCCAGGCGCGCCACCTCGCCGAGCCGCACGGGGCCGCGCGCGCCGGGCACGGCGAGGCGTTCCAGCACCGAGAGGTCCTCGCGGGCGGCGTCGTCCAGCCGCACCACGATCGGCACCTGGCGCTGCGGCAGGTTGAGCTTGGGCAGGTTCTGGTCGTAGTCGCCCACGGTGGCCACGCGCAGGGTTTCGGCGATGGCGCTGCTGGTGACGCCCAGGTCGGCGGCGCGCGCGAAGTCGGGCCGCACCACGATCTCGGGGCGTACCAGGCTGGCGCTGGAGCCGATGTTGCCGACGCCGGGAATGGTGCGCAGGTCGCGCTCCACGGCGCGCGCCGTGTCGGCCAGGGCCTGCGGGTCTTCGCTGGCCAGGGCCAGCACGTACTTGTCGTTGGAGCCGCCCAGGCCGATCTTCACGCGCACGCCGGGCAGGTCTTCCATCGCCAGGCGCAGCTGCTGCTCGATCTCCTGCTTGAGCGGCCGCTCGCCGCGCGCCACGAAGCGCAATGTCAGGGTGGCCTTGCGCGGATCGCCCACGCTCGATCCGCCGGCCATCGGGTCGGCGCCCGCCGAACCGCCGCCGATGGCGGTGTAGATGCTGCGCACGTGGCCCACCTTCTGCACGCGCTCCGTGGCCAGGGCCACGGCGGCGCGGGTTTCGGCGAGACGGGTGCCGGGCGGAAGCTCCAGGTTGACCTGGGTCTGGGCGTTGTCGTCCGGCGGGATGAAGCCCGAGGGCAGCAGCGGGATGAGCGCGATCGAGGCCACGAAGAACAGCAGCGCGCCGATCACCGTGAGCACGCGGTGGCGCAGCGCCCAGGCCGAGGCGCGCATGTAGCCGGAGAGCCAGCGCGGCTCCTTCTCTTCGCCGGAGAGGGGCTTGAGGATGTAGGCCGCCATCATCGGCGTGAGCAGCCGCGCCACCACGAGCGAGGCGAACACGGCGAGCGCGGCCGTCCAGCCGAACTGCTTGAAGAAGCGCCCGGGGATACCGCTCATGAAGGCCGTGGGCAGGAACACGGCGATCAGGGTGAAGGTGGTGGCGATCACCGCCAGGCCGATCTCGTCGGCCGCCTCCATCGCCGCCTGGTAGGGCGACTTGCCCATGCGCAGGTGGCGCACGATGTTCTCGACCTCGACGATCGCGTCGTCCACCAGGATGCCGACGACGAGCGAGAGCGCCAGCAGCGTGATGATGTTGATGGAGAAGCCGAGGAAGTGCATGCCGATGAAGGCGGGCAGCACGGACAGCGGCAGCGCCACGGCCGAGACGATGGTGGCGCGCCAGTTGCGCAGGAAGAGCCACACCACCACCACGGCGAGGATGGCGCCCTCGTACAGCAGGTGCATGGAGCTGTCGTACTCGTCGCTCGCGATCTCCACGAAGTCGACGGTGCGGGTGAGGTGCACGTCGGGGTGCTCGGCCACCAGCTGGTCGAGCGCCCGCTGCACGCCCGCGCCCACTTCCACCTCGCTGGCGCCGCGGCTGCGCGAGACCTCGAAGCCGATCACCGGCTTGCCGTCCAGCAGGGCGCCGGTGCGCGGCTCGGCGACGGTGTCGGTGACGGTGGCGATGCGGTCCAGGCGCACGCGCCCGCCGCCCGACAGCGGGATCTCCAGCGCGGCGACTTCCTGCGCGGTGCGCACCGTGGCGATGGTGCGCACGGGCTGCTCGGCGCCGCCGAGTTCGGCGCGGCCGCCCGCGCTCTCGGTCTGCACCAGGCGCAGCTGGCGGGAGACGTCGGCCGCGGTCGCGCCCAGCGCCTGCAGGCGCAGCGGGTCGATGGCCACGCGCACTTCGCGCTGCACGCCGCCCACGCGGCCCACCGCGCCCACGCCCGGCACGGCCAGCAGGCGGCGGGTGAGCGTGTCGTCGACGAACCAGGACAGCGCCTGGTCGTCCATGCGATCGGACGCGATGGCGAACGCGAGGATCGGCTGCGAGGAGAGTTCGAGCTTGGTGACGATCGGGTCGCGCAGGTCGGCCGGCATGTCGGCCCGCACGCGCGAGACGGCCGAGCGCACGTCGTCCACGGCCTCCTGCACGGGCTTTTCCAGGCGGTATTCGGCCGCGATGGTGGCCGTGCCGTCCACGATGGTCGTGGTGATGTGCTTGAGGCCCTGCGTGGTGGCGATCGCGTTTTCGATCTTGCGCGCCACGTCGGTCTCGAGCTGCCCGGGCGCCGCGCCGGGCAGCGCGGCGGTGACCATCACGACCGGCAGGTCCATGTCGGGGAAGTTCTGCACCTTCATCGCGCGGAACGACAGCAGGCCCGCGAAGGTGAGCAGCACGAACAGCATCGCGGCCGGGATGGGATTGCGGATGGACCAGGCGGAAAGGTTCATGGCGGCGGGGTGCAGGACGCTGGCGGGGGGACGGAGGTCGGCAGGCGGGGTGCCCCGTTACCGGGCGGCGCTGGCGCTGGGGGCGGCCGGGGCGGTGGCGGCGGCGGGCCGGGAAGGGGCGGCTTCCACGCGCACGGTGTCGCCGTCGTTCAGGAAGGCGCCGCCGCGCTCGACGACCGTGGCGCGCTCGGGCAGCCCCGAGACGATCTCGACCCGCTCGCCCGTGCGCTGGCCGGTCTTCACCTGGCGCATCGCCACGCGGCCGCCCTCGCCGACCTCGAACACGGCGGTGAAGCCGTCGCGCACCACCACGGCCGACTGCGGCACGGTGAGCGTGTCGCGCTGCGCGAGCAGGAATTCGCCGCGCGCGAACATGCCGGCGCGGATGTCCGGGTGCGCGGGCAGGTCCACGTAAATGAGGGCGTTGCGCGTCTGCGCATCCACCGTGGGGGCGACCACGCGCACGGTGCCTTCCACCTCGGCCCCGCTCGCCGCGGTGACGCGCGCGCGCATGCCGGGCCGCACGCGCGGCAGCTCGCTGGAGGTGATTTCCGCGCGCCATTCGAGCCGGCCCTTGCGCACCATGCGGAACAGCTCGGTGCCGGCGCCTACCACCGCGCCCACGGTGGCGGTGCGCGAGGAGATGACGCCACTGTCGGGCGCCAGCACCTGGGTGTGCTTCAGGCGCAGCTGCTGCGCGGAGAGGGCGGCCTGCGCCGCCTCCACGCGCGCGGCGGCGGTCTCGCTGGCGGTGGAGTATTGCTGGATCTGCTGCTGGCTCAAGGCGCCGGAGGCCTGCAGCGTGCGGGCGCGCTCGGCATTGGCCGCGGCCTCGGCGGCGCTCGCGCGCGCCTCCAGCAGGCTGGCGCGGCCCTGTGCCAGCTCGGCCTGCACGGTGTCGGCGGAGAAGACGGCGAGCACCTGGCCCGCACGCACCGTGTCGCCGACGTTCACGCGCACCTCGGTCAGCCGCAGGCCGTTGCTCTCGGTGCCGATGCTCGCTTCCTGCCACGCGGCGACGTTGCCGTTGGCCGGCAGCCGCGCGGCGAGCGATTCGCGCCGGGGCGTGGTGGTGGTCACGGTGAGCGCCGGCCGGGGCGCCGCCGCCGCGGCATCCTTGCCCTTGGCGCCTTCGGCATGGGAGGCGCCGGGCGTGGCCAGCACGAGGGCGCCGCCGGTGACCGCGGCGAGGCAGGCGGCCGACAGGGCCAGCAGGGAGGGGCGTGAACGCAGTCGCAGCATGGAAAGGAGTCCGGGAATGGCGGTCGGTGGGTCGTGGATTCGGGCGCAGGCGGGCCGTCAGGGCGCGGTGGATGCGGGCGCAGGCGCAGGAGCGGGCACGGATGCCGTGGCCGCTGCCGGCGGCGGTGCCTCCCAGCCGCCGCCCGCGGCGCGGTAGAGGCCGATCCAGGCCGCCATGCGCTCCTGGCGCAGCGAGATGAGCGCGGTTTCGGAGTTGAGGGCGGTGCGCCGCGTTTCCTCCAGCTCCAGCAGGCTCGCCAGGCCGCCGCGCCAGCGCGCTTCGGTCGCGACGAAGGAGGCGCGGTAGCCCGCGGCGGCGCGCTCGGCATCGGCGCTGCGCGCCGCGGTGCTCGCGAGCCGCACCAGGGCCTGTTCGACCTCGCTCACCGCGCGGCGCGCGTTGGCGCGGTAGAGCTGCGCGGCTTCCTGGTAGCGGGCCTCGGCGGCGTCCACCTGGGCCGCGCGGCGGCCCGCGTCGAAGATCGGCAGGCTCACCCCGACGGGCCCGATCGACCAGGTGTTCGTCGCCACGCTGGTGCCGCCCGTGCTGCCCCAGGCCCGGCCGACGGAGCCGGCCAGCGTCAGGCGCGGGAAGCGCTGCGCGCGCGCATTGCCCACGTCGGCGCTGGCCGCGGCGACCTCGCGCTCGGCGGCATACACGTCGGGCCGCTGGGCCAGCACGCGGGCCGGCAGGGCATCGATGGCGAACAGCGAATCCGGCAGGGATTGCGGGGCCGGCGCCGCCGCCGCGCGGGCGCGGAGTTCCGGCTCCGGCAGGCCCGTGAGCGCCACCAGGCCCTTCAGGTCGATGTCGCAGGCCATGCGCTGCTGCTCGGCGCGCACGCGGCCTTCGGCCCCGCTGGCCTGTGCGAGCGCCAGCGTGGCCGGCGCGGTGAAGCCCGCGCGCTCGCTGGCTTCCGTGAGGCGCGCGCTCTCGGAGCGGGAGCGGGCGTCGGATTGCGCCACGTCCGCCAGCCGCAGGCACTGCCGCCATGCGTCGTACTGCGTTGCCACCTCGGCGGCCACCGACACGCGGGCTTCGTGCCACCGGGCCTGAGCGCCGGCCAGCCGCTGCCGCGCGGCTTCGGCCGCGGCGGCGTTGCCGCCGAAAACATCCACCTCCCAACTGGCCTGTACGACGCCCTGTACGGTCGTCGCCAGTCCCGCGGCCTGCTGGCTGGTGCCCCGGCTGGCGTTGCCCTGGGCGTCCACGCCCGGCAGCAGCGCCGAGCGCGCGGCGACTTGCGTGGCGCGGGCCTGTTCCACGCGCGAGCGGGCCTGGGCCACGTCCGGGGACACGTCCTGCGCGGCGGCGACCAGGTCGGTGAGCAGCGGGTCGCCCAGGCGCTCCCACCAGCGCACGATGTCTTCCACGCGGCCCTGGTGCGGCAGCGGGGCCTGCCAGCCGGCGGGCGTGGGAAGGTCGACGCGCGGCGGCGGTGCGGTGGCCGCGCAACCGGCCAGGGCGAGCAGGGCGAACAGGATGGCCGCGCCGGGAAGGCGGCGGGGCCCGTGGGGGAGGGGCAGCATCATGGTTTCGACGCCTTTCGGCGGGCCGGCGGGCGGGGGGCGGCAGGAGGCCTGGCCGCAGGGGCGGCGGCATGCCGCCAGGCTTTCTCGGCCGCGATCATGGCCAGCGCATAGTCCACCATGCGGTCGGCCCAGAGTTCCACGGCCTCGGCCGTGGCCAGCAGTTCAGGCTTGAGGGCGTCGATGTCGTCCCGGTGGCCCCACAGCTGGAACGCCATGCTGGAGAGGGTCAGCGCCAGCCGGTGGACGGCGAGGTCGGCGGTGGCGATCCCCATGTGGCGGCAGAGCAGGCGCACGAGCGCATCGTGGGGCTGGCGTACGTCCTGGTCGAGCGCGCGCTCCCACTGCCCCGTCGGCTCGAGCATTTCGCGGATGTGCAGGCGCACGCTCTGGCGGGCCAGCTCGCCATGGGCGAGGGGAGCGAGCGCCGCGTGGAAGTAGCACCGCAGCGCCTCTTCCATCGCAATGCCCGGCTGGGCGAAGGCGGAGCGCAGGGACGCGTGGTCCCACGTAGGCTCGGTGAAGACGGCACTGTAGAGCGATGCCTTGTCGCCGAAGTAGTAGCTCACGGCCGCCACGTTGGCCTGCGCGGCCGAGGCGATGGCGCGGATGGAGGTCTTGGCGTAGCCGTGCTCGGAGAACAGGCGCAGCGCTGCCAGCAACAGGCGCTGCCGTGCGGAGGCGGGCTCATCCTCGCCCCGGCCAGGCGAGGCTGGCCGGGGCGCTGAGGCCGGGGCAGGCGCGGGCGCGGGGTGCGCAGTGCGCGAGGGGCGGGAAGGCATGCGGCGGATTACACCACATCAATCAAACGTTTGTTTGAATTCTTCCCCGCCGCGGTCCGGGGCGCGTGTTCCCGGTCAGCGGGTGCTCAGCGGCGGTCGGTGCCGAACACCGCGCGCCACAGCGCCATCACCGCTTCGCGTTCCGCCTGCAGCGCGGAAGGCGCCACGCGTGTCGGTTCTTCGTTCAGCCGCGCACGGTGTTGCACCTGGCGCAGCGTCCGGTAGGCCGACGCCGCGGCCGCACCCACGCCCGCGGGCAGCAGCCCGGCCGCCTCGGCGCGCTGCAGCAGCGCGATGTTGCCCACGTTGTCGCACAGTTCCGGGTGCGCGCCCGCATGCGCGAGCACGAGGTATTGCACCGCGAATTCCGCATCCACCATGCCGCCCACGCCGTGCTTCACGTCGAACTGCCCCGTGGGCACCGGGTGCGCTTCGCGCACGCGCTCGCGCATGGCGACGATCTCCGCATGCAGGCCGGCCGCATCGCGCGGCGCGGTGATGACGGCCGTGCGCACCTCGTCGAAGCGCTGGTGCAGCGCGTCGCTGCCGAGTACGAAGCGCGCGCGCGTCATGGCCTGGTGTTCCCAGGTCCAGGCGGTGTTGCTGCCGCGGCGCTGCTGGTAGTTGGCATACGCCTCGAAGCGCGTGACGAGCAGGCCCGAGCTGCCGTTGGGTCGCAGCGCGGTGTCGATCTCGTAGAGGTCGCCTTCGCCGGTCTTCACCGTGAGCCAGTTGATCAGCTTGCGCGCGAAGGCGGCATACACCTCGGGCGCGCGGTCGTCGTCGTCGTCGAACACGAAGACGATGTCCAGGTCGCTGCCGTAGCCGAGTTCCTTGCCGCCGAGCTTGCCGTAGCCGATGATGCCGAACTGCGGCACGTCGCGGTGCCGGTTGCGCAGCCGGTCCCAGCACCAGGCGGCGGTCACGCGCAGCACGCAGTCGGCCAGGGCCGAGAGGTCGTCGGCCACCTGCTCGACGGTGATGCGCCGCTCCACGTCGCGCGCCAGGGTGCGGAAGGTTTCCGCATGCTGGGCGCGGCGCAGCAGATTGAGCAGGGCCTCGTCGTCGTCCTCGCCGGTGGAGCGCAGCGAGCCGATGCGCAGCTCCAGCTCGTGCTCGAAATCCGCCGGCACGAAGCGTTCGGCGAGCAGTGCGTCGCCGGCCAGCTCGTCGATCACGCCGGGGTGCTGCAGCATGTAGCGCGCGGGCCACTGGGCGGCGCCGAGCAGGTGCATGAGGTGCTCATGCACCGAGGGGCGCTCCAGCAGCAGCGCAAGGTAGCTCTCGCGGCGCAGCAGCGGCTCCAGCCAGGCCACGAGCCGCACGGCGGCGTCCTCGTTCACGCGGCCCTCGGCCACCCAGCGCGCCGTGCGCTGCACCAGCCGCAGCAGCCGCACCCGGCCCTCGTCGCGCAGCGCGGCCACGCGCGGATGGTCGCGCCACTCGGCCACCCGCTCGCGCACCTTCGGGGGCAATTGCTCCAGCAGCGTGTCGAGTTCGGGCACGGGCGCCGATTGCGCGCGCGGTCCGCCGCAGCCGCCGCTGCTGCACTGGCGCTTGCCGGGGCCGCCGAGCAGGGTGTCGAATTCCTGGGCCACCAGTTCGCGGTGCGCGTCGAGCTGGTGCAGGAAGGCGCAGCAGCCCAGTCCCAGCGTACCGGCGATCCAGGCGAGGTCGTCGTCGTTGGTGGGCAGCACGTGGGTCTGCTGGTCGTCCAGGTACTGGATGCGGTGCTCCACGCGGCGCAGGAAGGTGTAGGCCTCGGCGAGCGCATCGGCCGTCTCCTGCGGCATCAGCCCGGCGCGCGCGAGGCGCTGCAGGGCTTCGAGCGTGGGGCGGCAGCGCAGCTCGGGGAACTGCCCGCCGCGCACCACCTGCAGCAGCTGCACGGTGAATTCGATCTCGCGGATGCCGCCGCGCGAGAGCTTGACGTCGTTGGCGCGCTCCGGGTGGCCCGCGCTGCGCTTGGCGGCGTGGTCGCGGATCTGCCGGTGCAGCGAGCGCAGCGAATCGAACACGCTGTAGTCGAGGTAGCGGCGGAAGACGAAGGGCAGCACTACGGTGCGCAGCCCCTGCACGGCCGGATGGCCCAGGCCGTCGCGCGGCGCGACGATGCGGCTCTTGAGCCAGGCGAAGCGCTCCCATTCGCGCCCCTGCACCTGCAGGTATTCCTCCAGCGCGGCGAGCGAGACGGCCGGCGGGCCGGAGTTGCCGTTGGGGCGCAGGGCCAGGTCCACGCGGAAGACGAAGCCGTGCTCGGTGGTCTCGCCCACCAGGGCATGGATGGACTTCACGACCCGGCCGAAGTATTCCTGGTGCGAGATGCGCCCGCGCCCGCCGTCGATGCCGGCGGTCTCGCCATCGAGCTCGTAGACGTAGATCAGGTCGATGTCGCTCGATACGTTGAGTTCGCGCGCGCCCAGCTTGCCCATGCCCACGATCCAGAGCGCCACCGGCGCGCCGTCCGGGCCCACCGGGGCGCCGTGGCGGGCGTCGAGCTCCTGGCGGGCGTGGCGCAGGGCTTCGTCGAGCGCCAGTTCCGCCAGTTCGGTGGTGGCGCGGGTGATGTCGGACAGCGGCGCGCCCTCTTCGCAGTCGAGGCGGATCAGCCGCTCCATGACCAGCTGCCGCAGCACGCGCAGGGCCGCGCCGGTGTCGTGGCCGCGCGCGCGCAGGGCCTGCAGTGCCTCCGCCATGGACGGGCGGGTCGGGGCGCCGGCCGGCAGCAGGGGCATTTCGCCGGCATAGCGGCGCTGCAGGCGCTGGTGGAAGCGGGAATGGTCGGCGCCGGGGGCGGGCCCCGCGGGAGCGCCCGTGTCAGCGAACGGTGTGGACATAAGGCAAGGAAGAGGCTGTAAAAGCGTACATACCGACACCCTTTCGGGCTGAACCCGCACAGCGGGCGCGGGTCATAATTCCTGCCACATCCGAACCCACCATGATTGAGACGACACCGCACCCATCCCGCCTGCTGAAGTGCATGGCGGGCCTTGCGCGGTGGTCACTGGGACTGTTGATCGCCCTCTGGTTGCTGGTGACCGTGGCCTGGGGGGTGCTCCACGGCTGGATTGTGCCGCGAATCGGCGAGTGGCGTCCGCAGCTGGAAGCCCAGGCCACGCAGGCCCTGGGGGTACCCGTGCGCATCGGCGCGCTGTCGGCGCGCTCCGAGGGCCTGGTGCCGACCGTGGAGCTTCTCGACGTCGCCCTGCTCGATGCGCAGGGGCGCGAGGCGCTGCGCCTGCCCCGGGTGGTCGCCTCGCTGTCGCCGCGCTCGGTGCTGCGCCTGGGCTTCGAGCAGCTCTATATCGAACGCCCCGAACTGGACGTGCGCCGCGAGGCCGACGGGCGCCTGGTGGTGGGCGGCATCCCGGTGCGCAGCCAGGCCGGCCCCGGCGAGGGCGGCGGCGGCGCCGACTGGCTGTTCTCGCAGGGCGAGGTGGCATTGCGCGGGGGCACCGTGCGCTGGACGGACGCGATGCGGGGCGCCCCCCCGCTGGCGCTCTCCGACGTGGACATCGTGCTGCGCAACCGCGGCTGGCGCCACGCGATGCGGCTGGACGCGACGCCACCCGCGGCCTGGGGCGACCGCTTCACCGTCATGGGCCGGTTCCGCCAGCCATTGCTGACCACCCACGGCGGGGCCTGGAAGCAATGGAGCGGCCAGCTGTTCGCGCAGTTCGGGCGCGTGGACGTCTCCCGGCTGCGCCAACACGCGGACATCGACGGCATCGACGTGGTCGGGGGCCGCGGCGCGCTGCGCGCCTGGCTGGACGTGCGGCGCGGCGAGGTGGCCGGCGGCACGGCCGACGTCGCGCTCGCCGACGTCGAGGCCGCCCTCGGCGCGGGGCTGGAGCCGCTGGCGCTGGCGGCGGTGGCCGGCCGCGTGGGTGGCCGGTGGCTGGATGGCGGCTTCGAGGCCTCCACCCAGGGGCTGCAGTTCCGCACCCGCGACGGCCTGCGCTGGCCCGGCGGCAATGCCACGGTGCGCGTCACGGGCCGGGACCCCGCCGCGCCGGAGCGCGAGCAGGGCGAACTGCGCGCCGACCGGCTCGATCTGGCGGCGCTGTCGCAGATCGCCAGCCGCCTGCCGCTGGGCGCGCCGCTGCATGCGGCGCTGGGCCGCTACGGGCCGCGCGGCATCGTGCAGGAGGTGCAGGCCGGCTGGCGCGGGCCCGTGGACGCACCCCGCCAGTACCAGGCCCGCGGCCGCGTGGCCGGCCTGGCGGTGGCCGACGGCACGCCCGACGCCGGTGCGCGTCCGTCCGGCGTGCCGGGGGTGCGCGGGGCCGCGGTGGATTTCGAGCTGACCCAGGCCGGGGGCAAGGCGTCGCTCGCGATCGAGGATGGCGCCCTCGTGCTGCCCGGTGTCTTCGAGGAACCCACGGTGCCGGTGGACCGCCTCACGGCCAGCGTGCGCTGGCAGCTGGAGGGCGAGCGCATCGCCGTGCAGGTGCCGGACCTGCAGTTCGCCAACGCCGACGCGCAGGGCGATGCGCGCGTGGCCTGGTCCACCGCCGATGCGGCGCGCGCCGCCGGCCGCTCACGGTTCCCCGGCGTGCTGGACCTGAGCGGGGCGCTGCACCGCGCCGACGGCACGCGCGTGCACCGCTACCTGCCGCTCTCCATTCCCGCGGAAACCCGGCACTACGTGCGCGACGCCGTGACGGCGGGCACCGCGTCGGGCGTGCAGTTCCGGGTCAAGGGCGATCTGCACGACATGCCCTTCAGCCACGGCGGGCCGGGCGAATTCCGCATCGCCGCCCAGCTCAAGGGCGTGACCTACGCCTACGTGCCGCCGGGCCTGCAGCATGCGGGCGACCCGGCCTGGCCGGCGCTCACGCAACTGGCTGGAGAGCTGGTGTTCGACCGCTCCAGCATGGCGGTGCGCGGCGCGAGCGGCAGCTTCGCCGGCACGCCGCGCCTGCGCGTGGAGCGGGTGGAGGCGCGCATTCCCGATCTGGCGCACAGCGTGGTGGGCGTGCAGGCCCAGGCGCAGGGGCCGCTGTCCGACATGCTGGCCTTCATGGCCGCGTCGCCGCTCTCGCGCCTCACCTCTCGCGCGCTCGATGGCGCCACCGGCACGGGCGCGGCCGGCCTGCAGCTCACCCTGAGCCTGCCGATCAGCCACATCGACCAATCGAAGGTGCAGGGCAGCGTCACGCTCGCGGGCAACGACGTCCGCATCACTCCCGACGTGCCCGTCATCTCGCGTGCGCGCGGCGCCGTGCAGTTCAGCGACACCGGCTTCACGCTGGCGGGCGTGCAGGGTCGGGCGCTGGGCGGAGACCTGCGGCTCGAAGGCGGGATGCGGGCCGCGGCGCCGGGCAGCACGGCGCAGGAATCCTCGGTGCAGGTGCGCGGCCAGGGCGTCGCCACGGCCGAAGGCCTGCGGCAGGCCACGCAATGGCCCGGGGTGCCCGAACTGGCGCGCCGCGCTTCCGGCAGCGCCGCCTACGCATTGACGCTGGGTGTGCGGCGCGGCCTGCCCGAGGTGCTGGTGACGACCAACCTGCAGGGCATGGCCCTGGACCTGCCCGCGCCGCTCGGCAAGGCGGCCGATGCGGTGGTGCCCGTGCGCTACGAATCGCAGCTGGCGCGCGAATCCTCCGTGCCCGCCGCCGCGGGCGCCACGGCCCCGCCGCTGCGCGAGCAGATGGCCGTCGAGATCGGCGGCATCGGGTCGGCCAGCTACCTGCTGGACCACTCCGGCCCCGTGCCGCGGGTGCTGCGGGGCGCCATCGCCATCGGCCTGCCGCCCGGCGAGACGGCGGCCATGCCGGAGCAGGGCGTGTCCGCCAACGTGCGCACCGAACACCTGGACCTGGATGCATGGCAGCAGGCGCTGGCTCCGGCTTCGGCCCCCGCCCCGGCCCCGGCCGCTGCCCCGGTCGCCGAGGTCCCGCCGGCGGCGGAGGCGGTGGCCGCAGGCGCGCCCGGCGCTTCCGGGGCGGGCGCGGGCAAGGGCGCGGCGCGGATGCCCGCCGGCGGCGCGCAGGAGTTCCTGCCGACGGTGCTCGCGGCCCGCGCCAAGACCCTGACCCTGCAGGGCCGCACGCTGCACGACGTGGTGGCCGGCGGATCGCGCGACGGCGCCACGTGGCGCGCCAACCTGGATGCGCGCGAGCTGAACGGCTACGTCGAATACCAGCCGGGCGGTGCGCCGGGCGGCGAGGAAGCCGGTGGCCGGGTGTTCGCCCGCCTGTCGCGCCTGTCGGTGCCGCAGTCGGAAGCGCAGCAGGTGGAGGAGTCGCTGCTCGACACCAAAGAGGCCGGCAGCACCACGCTGCCGGCGCTGGACATCGTCGTGCAGGATTTCGAACTGCGCGGCCGGCGCCTGGGGCGCATCGAGGTCGAGGCGCAGAACCGCGGCGGCACCGGCGGCGCGCCGCGCGAATGGCGGCTGTCCAAGCTCAACCTGTCGGTGCCCGAGGCCACGTTCGCATCGAGCGGCAACTGGGTGCTGCTGGGGGGCGGTGGCGCCGCGGGCGCACGGCGCCGCACCTCCATGGATTTCCGGCTCGACATCCGCGATTCGGGCGAGCTGCTCGCGCGCTTCGGCATGGAAGGCGTCATCCGCCGCGGCAAGGGCCGCATGGAAGGGCAGGTGGCCTGGATGGGGGCGCCGCTCAGCCCGGACTACCGCTCGATGACCGGGCACGTGAACCTCAACGTGGAGTCCGGCCAGTTCCTGAAGGCCGATCCGGGCCTCGCCAAGCTCCTGAGCGTCTTGAGCCTGCAGTCGCTGCCGCGCCGCCTCACGCTCGATTTCCGCGACGTGTTCAGCGAGGGCTTCGCCTTCGACTTCGTGCGCGGCGACGTGCGCATCGACCAGGGCATCGCCACCACCAACAACCTCCAGATGAAGGGGGTGAACGCCGCCGTGCTGATGGAGGGCAGCGCCGACCTCGACCACGAAACGCAGAACCTGCACGTCGTGGTGGTGCCCGAGATCAACGCCATGACCGCCTCGCTCGTCGCCACCGCGATCAATCCGGTGGTGGGCCTGGGCAGCTTCCTCGCGCAGGTCTTCCTGCGGGGTCCGCTCATCCAGGCCGCGACCCAGGAGTTCCGCATCGACGGCACCTGGGCCGATCCGCGCATCGTGCGCGTGCCGCGCCGCCGCGCGGGCGCGCAACCCTCCGGCGCCGCTGCGCCGGATTCCGCCGCCGCCGAGGAGGCCCCCGCGCCGGGGCCCGCACCGGCCGCTTCAAACCGCCAGGCGCCCGCTGCCCGGGGCGCAGAGGACGACGCACCATGATGAAAGCCGCCGCACTGCAGATGGTCTCCGGAACGCAGGTCCGGGACAACCTCGCGCAGGCCCGCCGCCTGCTGGAAGAGGCCGCCGCCGAAGGCGTGGAACTGGCTGCGCTGCCGGAGTACTTCTGCGCCATGGGCGCGCGCGACACCGACAAGCTGGCGCTGCGCGAGACCTTCGGCGACGGCGAGATCCAGGGCTTCCTCGCGCAGGCCGCGCGCGAACTCGGGCTCTGGATCGTGGGCGGCACCCTGCCGCTGCGCTGCGACAGCGACCGGCACGTGCGCAACACCACGCTCGTCTTCTCGCCTGCGGGCGACTGCGTGGCGCGCTACGACAAGATCCACCTGTTCCGCTTCGACAACGGCCGCGAGCGCTTCGACGAGGCCGCCGTGATCGAGGCCGGCGGCGCGCCGGCGCGCTTCCCCATGACCGCGCGCGACGGCTCGGCCTGGCGCGTGGGCCTGTCGGTCTGCTACGACCTGCGTTTCCCGGAGCTGTACCGCGCGCACGCCCGCGCCGGCGCCGACGTGCTGCTCGTGCCCAGCGCCTTCACCCACACGACGGGGCAGGCCCACTGGGAGGTGCTGCTGCGCGCCCGCGCGGTGGAGAACCTCGCCTACGTCGTCGCGCCCGCCCAGGGCGGCCTGCACGAGAACGGCCGGCGCACCTGGGGCCACAGCATGGTCGTGGACCCGTGGGGCGAGGTGCTGGCGCAGTGCGCTGAAGGGCCCGCCGTGGTGGCCGGCACGCTCGACGCCGGGCGGCTGCGGCAGGTGCGCGCGCAGCTGCCGGCGCTGGACCACCGCGTGCTGTGAACCCGCCGTGAGCGCCGTGCCTTCCTCCGCCGATACCGCGCCGTCCGCGCCTGCGTCCGCAGCCGCGCCGGTGCCGCCGCCGGGCCCCGGGCCGGCCGCGCGGGGACGCTGGTCCTGGCGCCGCTGGCACATCGCATGGCGGCGCTGGTCGCTCTGGACGGCGCTGGTGCTGCTCGTGGCGGGCATGCTGGTCACGCAGGTGTGGCTGGCGGGCCGCTACGAGGCCACCGAGGTGCAGAACCGCCTGGAACGCGACGCGGCCGATGCCGTCGCCGACCTGCGCACCGGCTTCACCCACAACCTGCAGAACCTGCAGGCGCTGCAGGCGGGCGATCCGGACATCGCCACCTGGGAGGAACGCTCCGCCCGGCTGCTCGGCATCCGCCGCGAGCTGGTGCGCGTCGAATGGCGGGACCCGTCGCTGCGCGTGCGCGCCCACGCCGAGACGCCCTACCGGCCCGTGCAGTGGGACGCGGACGCACGCGGCAGTGCCCACTCCAACACCGCCCTGGCCTGCGGCAACGCGCGGCGCGTGGGCGGGCCCTCGTACTCCGGCAGCTACTACCAGCCCCTGGGCGAGGGCCGCGGCACCGAGATGATGGAGCTGTGCATCCCGCTCACGCACGAGGGCGTGAGCACCGGCTACCTCGTCGCCACCTATTCGCTGCAGAACGTGCTGGTGGAGATGGTGGTGCCGGGCCTCAAGCGCGGGCAGGAGGTGTCGTTCACCGAGGCCGACGGCACCCGCCTCGCGATGGTGGGCGCCAACCGGCGCGGCATGCGCATGTTCAGCACGCAGCAGCTGTTCGACCTGGCCGGCACGGCCCTGGTGCTGCGCATGGACAGCTGGCACAGCGCCCCCAGCGTCTTCCCCAACGTGCTCACCGCGCTGGTGACGGCGATGTCGATCGCGCTGGTCACCGTGCTCGTGGTGCTGGTGCGCGACAACCGCCGCCGGCTGCGCGCCGAGCGCGACCTGGGCGACGCGCTCGCCTTCCGCAAGGCGATGGAGGATTCGCTGGTGACGGGGCTGCGCGCGCGCGACCTGCAGGGCCGGATCACCTACGTGAACCCGGCCTTCTGCGAGATGGTGGGCTTCCCCACGCAGGAACTGCTGGGCCAGGCCGACCGGCCGCCCTACTGGCCACCCGAGTTCGCCGACGAATACTGGCGGCGGCAGCAGAGCCGGCTCGCGGGCCAGCATCCGCCCCCGCGCGAGGGCTACGAGTCCACCTTCATGCGCAAGGACGGCACGCGCTTTCCCGTGATGATCTTCGAGGCGCCCCTGATCAATGCGCAGGGCCTGCACACGGGCTGGATGAGCGCCTTCCTGGACGTGAGCGAGCAGCGCCGCGTCGAAGAGATCTCGCGGGCCTCGCAGGAGCGCCTGCAGGCCACCGCGCGGCTCGCCACCGTGGGCGAGATGGCCTCGCTGCTGAGCCACGAGCTGAACCAGCCTCTCGCGGCGATCGCGAGCTATGCCTCCGGGTCGATCAACCTGCTCGAGAGCGCGCCGCCCGGGCAGGACGGCGGGGCCGCCACTGCCTCCTACCTGCCGGACGTGCGCGTGGCCCTGCAGCGGATCGCCCAGCAGGCCGAGCGTGCGGGCCGCGTCATCAAGAGCGTGCACGACTTCGTGCGCCGCCGCGACCAGACGCGCGAGCCCGTCGCCCCCGAAGACCTGCTGGACGCGGTGCTGCCGCTGATCCGCCTGCAGGCCCACAAGCTGCGCGTGCAGATCCGCATCGCCGTGGAGCCGCAGCTGCCCCGCGTGCTGTGCGACCGCACGATGGTGGAGCAGGTGCTGCTCAACCTGGCGCGCAACTCCATGCAGGCGATGGACGAGCCCGGCACGCCGCAGCGGCTGCTGGAGCTGCGCGTGCGCCGCGCGGCCTCCAATGCCCAGAACGCGTGGATCGAATTCCAGGTGATCGACGGCGGCCCGGGCATCGCGCCCGAGATCGGTGCCAAGCTGTTCACGCCGTTCTTCACCACCCGCGCCGAAGGCATGGGGCTGGGCCTGAGCCTGTGCCGCACCGTGGTCGAGCAGCACGGCGGCTTCCTGGGCCACGCGCCGCACGCGCCGCGTGGTACGGTATTCACCTTCACCCTGCCGGCCTGCCCCGCCGCAGGAACCGACACCGATCCTGCCCACCCTTCTGCCTGATGGAACCCGTCTCCAACGCCACCGTGTACATCGTGGACGACGACGCCGGCGTGCGCGAAGCGCTCGCCTGGCTGCTGCGCTCGCGCCGCGTTCCCAGTGAATCCTTCGACAGCGCGGAGGCCTTCGAGGCCGCGCTGGGCGAGCGCCCCATGCCGCGCCATCCCTGCTGCCTGCTGCTGGACGTGCGCATGCCCGGCATGAGCGGCCTGGCGGTCTTCGACCGGCTGGCCGAGCGCGGTCTCATCGCGGCCATGCCGGTGATCTTCCTCACGGGCCATGCCGACGTGCCCACGGCGGTGGCCACCGTCAAGCGGGGCGCCTTCGATTTCTGCGAAAAGCCGTTCTCCGACAACCTGCTGGTGGACCGCATCGAGCAGGCGATCGCGCAGTCGGCCCGCCATCTCGAATCCGTGCACCAGCGCGACGACCTGCAGCAGCGGCTCTCCGAGCTGACCGAACGCGAGCGCGACGTCATGCGGCTCGTGGTGGAGGGATTGCCCAACAAGCTGATCGCCGACCAGCTGGACATCAGCGTGCGCACGGTGGAAGTCCACCGGGCACGCGTGTTCGACAAGATGCAGGTGAAATCGGCCGTCGAGCTGGCGAACCTGCTCCGATCGGCCGATTGAGCGTTTGAACGGCCCCGCGGCGCTGCGCGGGACCGGCGGGCTGCGTCAGCCCTGGCGCTGGCGCTCGCCCACGTAGATCTCGACGCGGCGGTTGCGGGCGCGGCCCTCGGCCGTGTCGTTGGTGGCGATCGGCTCGCGTGCGCCGCGGCCTTCCACCTGGATGCGGCCGCCGTTCACGCCGTGCGAGGTGAGGTAGTTGCGCGTGCTGGTGGCGCGGTCGAGCGACAGCGGGTTGTTGATCGCGTCCGTGCCGGTGGAGTCGGTGTAGCCGACGATGCGCACTTCGGCGTTGGGGTTGTTGCGCAGGCCTTCGGCGAAGCGGTCCAGCACCGGGGCGAAGTTCGACTGGATGTCGGAACGGTTGGTGGCGAACGAAATGTCGCTCGGGATGTCGAGCTTGAGCTGGTTGTCGGCCGTCTGCGTGACCACCACGCCCGTGCCGCGCGTCACCTGCTGCATCTCCTGCTTCTGGCGCTCCATGTGCTGCGACCAGATGTACGAGCCCAGGGCGCCCACGCCCGCGCCGATGACCGCGCCGGTGCCGGCGTTGCCGCCCGTCACCGCGCCCAGCACGGCGCCGCCGGCGGCACCGACGCCCGCCCCGGTGGCCGTGCGGCGCTGGGTGTCGGTCATGTTGGCGCAGCCGCTGGCGAGCAGGACGGCGGCGGTGGCGGCGATGAGGGTGCGGGATACGCGCATGGAATTCTCCTTGTGTGCTGTCGTGTGATGGGAGTGCGGCCGGCCCGCGGAATGCAGGCACGGGGGAGCGCGAAAATCAACGTTCCCGTCCAGCCGGCACATACGGGAATTCTTGGCGCCACCGCAGCCGCGCGTGACCGGCGAAAGCCGCCAGCGCGTGCAGGCCCCGTCCTACTTTCCCTCGTCCGGCGGCTCGCCGTCCCGGGGCGGCAGCTCGCCCCGGGGCCGTCCCGAGAACATGGTCCACCACACGATGGCGACGAGCACCACCAGCGCCAGCAGTGCTTCAAGCAAAATCAGCCCCATGAATCTCCGTCTCCTGCGCCTGGTGACAATGGCGCTGATTGTAGGAACGCTGGCCGCCTGCTCCACGCGTGCGCCCGCACCCTCCCCGGTACCCGCCCCGTCGCCCACCGGTCCCCTCGTCACCCTGCCGCCGGGGCCCGGCGTGCCGCTGCCCCCCGAACCCGGCGGGCCGCTTCCTTCGCCCATGGCCCAGCCCAAGAGCCGCTGGATTCCCGTGCACTGGAACGAACTGCCCGGGTTCTCCACCGACTCCCTGTACGAGGCCTGGAACGCCTGGCTGCGCAGCTGCGAACGCCCGCTGCCGGCCTTCGCGCCGCTGTGCCCCGAGATCCGCCGCCTCTCCATCGCCACGCCGGAGGAGCAGCGCGAATGGATGGTGGCGCGCCTGCAGCCCTACCGGATCGAGGCGCTCGACGGCAACGCCGACGGCATGCTCACCAGCTACTACGAGCCGTATCTGGACGCCAGCCGCAATCCGGGCAACGGCTTCACCGTGCCGCTCTACGCCCTGCCCAACGGTTTCGGCCAGCGCAAGCCCTGGTACACGCGCCAGCAGATCGACACCCTGCCCGAGGCGCAGGCCGCGCTCGCGGGCCGGGTCATCGCCTGGGTGCGCGATCCGGTCGAGGCGCTGGTGGTGCACATCCAGGGCTCGGGGCGGCTGCGCATCCAGGAGCCGGACGGCTCCGTGCGCCTCGTGCGCGTGGCCTTCGCCGGCACCAACGACCAGCCCTACCAGAGCGTCGGCCGCTGGCTGCTCGACCAGGGCCTGGTGCGCGACGCCACCTGGCCGGGCATCCGCGCCTGGACGCTGCAGAACCCGCAGCGGGTGCAGGAGATGCTCTGGGCCAATCCGCGCTACGTGTTCTTCCGCGAAGAGGCCATGTCGCCCATGGACGCGGCCTTCGGCCCGCGCGGCGCGCAGGGCGTGCCGCTCACCCCGGGCCGTTCCATCGCGGTCGACCGGCAGAGCATTCCCTACGGCACGCCCGTCTGGCTGGCCTCCAGCGGGCCGACGGCGCAGCTGCAGCGGCTGGTGCTGGCGCAGGACACCGGCTCCGCCATCCTGGGCGCCGTGCGGGCGGACTACTTCGCAGGCTGGGGCCAGGAAGCGGGCGAGCTGGCCGGGCGGCTCAAGCAGGGCCTGCGGCTGTGGGCGCTGTGGCCGAGGTGAGCTGAAGCCGCTCCGGGCCGCCAGCGCCGCTCCGCCCGGGGCAGCGCGGCGCACATGTGACGTGCGCCGCGCCCACACGCCCTGCGGATCGTGTAGTCTGGCCTCTCCATAACCACAGCAGGGAGAGAGAACCATGACACCGATCCGCACGGCGATCGTCCACCTGACCGCGCTGCTCGCCTGCGGCGCCGCGGGCGCCCAGACGCCGCCAGGCGCCGCCACCGATTCCACGGCGTCCACCGCTTCCGCCACTGCCGCGGGCCCCGTCCTGCGCCCCGGCACCAACGCGCACTTCATTCCGTTCGCATCCCCGCCCGGCGACCAGTCCCTGCCCATGGCGAACGCGCCCCGGCTGGCCTTCGAAGTGCGCATGCCCGCCGACGGCCCGGTGAGCGCGCCCGCCCGGACCTTCACCGTCACCATGGACACGGGCTCCACCGGCGTGGTGATTTCCGCCGTCGACCTGCCCGGCTATTCGCGTGCCGGGGAAGCGCGCGACACCCACCCCGGCTGGGAATTCCTCTCCAGCAGCAAGCGGCTGTGGATCGGCCACTGGGTGGTGCGCGACCTCGTCTTCCGCTCCGGGGGCGAGGAGGTGATCGCGCGGGTTCCGGTATTGGCCGTCGAGAAGGAAATGATCTGCCCGGGCTGGAGCGAAAAAGCCAACCGGCCCGACTGCGACCAGCCCACGGACACCACCGAAAACCCCGCCGGCATCGCCTACATGGGCGTCGGCTTCGGGCGCGAGCACGACGGCCAGCCGCAGGGCACGCCCGACAAGAACCCGCTGCTCAACCTCTCCATGATCGGCGGCCGGCCCGTGCGGCCGGGCGAGGTGCATGCCGGCTACATCGTCACCCAGCACGGCGTGCACGCCGGCCTCACGCCGGCCAACGCCACGGGCTTCCGTGCCGTGAAGCTGCAGCCCGGCAGCCTGCTCGCGAACGGCTCGCCCGCCTCCACCGATCCGCGCGACTGGCGGCAGGCCACCATGGCCGTCTCGGTGAACGGCAGCGCGCCCGAGGCCGGGCCCGTGCTGGTGGACACCGGCATCGCGCAGATGTATCTCACTGTCTCCAACCCTTCGGCGCTGCCGACGGCCCAGATACCCAACCCCAGTCGCCCCGGCCGGACCGTCACCGGCCTGCAGCCGGACACGCCCGTGCAGGTGATGTTCCCCGGCGCGCAGGCGCCCGTCGCGCAATACGACTTCCGCGTGGGCGATGCCGCGGCGCCCCAGGCGGTGCTGGTGAACTCGCCCGGGCGCCCGGCCTTCGTCAACACCGGCCGCCACATGCTGCGGCAGTTCGACGTGCTGTACGACGCCGAAGGCGGCTGGTTCGGGTTGCGGCCGGTGCGGCGCTGACCGCCGGCAGCGGTGCGCGCGGGTATCGCCGCCTGCGCTGCCGCTACCGCTCCAGCTCCACCAGATAGCGCGTCACCGCGGGCGGCGCATCGCCCACATGGAACGCCAATTTGCGGTCGCGCAGCGCCACGTCCGATGCGGTGACGCGGTCGAAGCGCCGCAGGTGCTCGGTCCAGGATTCGTCCACGATGCGCTCCACGTAGCGGCTCGGGTCGGCGATGTCGTGCTGCAGCTGCCAGTCGAGCGCGCCCTGGCGCAGGCGGCTGCGGCGGCTCTCCTGCATCGTCGCCCGGAATTCGGTGGCGCGCTCGGGATCGATCACGTATTCGATGGTCACCACCACATGCCCGCGCTCGGGCGTGGTGGGCGCGGTGGGCACCTTGAAGGCGCGCGAGGGGCTCAGGTCCTCTTCCATCGTGCGGTCGGCCACGAAGCGCTGCACCAGTGCCATCGCGATGGTGCCGGTGAGCGCGGCGATCGCCAGGCTCATGTGCACGCTGGTCACCGAGGCCACCTGCCCCCAGAAGGCCGCGCCCGCCGCCGTGGCGCCCATGATCGCCATCTGGTAGATCGACATCCCGCGCGCGCGCACCCAGTTCGGCAGCGCGAGCTGCGCCGACACGCTCAGCGAATTCGCCGTGGTGATCCAGGCCATGCCGCCCACCACCATCGCCGGCACGGCGACATACACATTCGGCGCGATCGCGACCACCGACGTGGCCAGCGCCTGCAGCAGCGCCCCGCGGCCCACCAGCGTGTCGCGCGGCATCGCCTGGCGCAGCCGCGGCAGGAACATCGCCGCGGCGATGGCGCCGGCGCCCATCGAGGCCAGCAGCAGCGTGAAGGTGCCCGCGCCGCCGCCCTCCAGGTCACGCGCCACCAGCGGCAGCAGCGCCAGCAGGGCGGTGGCGTGCAGGAAGAAGATCGAGATGCGCCAGAGCACGGCACGCATGCGCGGCGACTCGCGCACGAACTGCACGCCCACGCGCATCGCGCTGCCGAGCCGTTCGCGGCCCAGCGGATTGGGCACGTGCGTGCGCTTCCAGCGCATGATCGTGAAGCCCGCGATCACCGACAGCACGGCATTGAGCACGAACACCCAGGCGCTGCCCGCGCTGGCGATGATCGCCCCGGCCAGCAGCGGGCCGACGATGCGCGAGGCGTTCATCGCCACGCCGTTGAGCGCGAGTGCCGCGGGCAATTGCGCGCGGTTGACCAGCTCCGGCACGATGGCCGCGAACACCGGCCAGCGCATCGCCAGCCCGATGCCGTTGGCGAACGTGAGCGCCAGCAGCAGCGGCGCCGTCATCCCTCCGGCCAGGATGGCCAGGCACAGCACCAGCGCCACCGCGGCCACCCAGAACTGCGTGGCGATGAAATAGCGCCGCCGGTCCAGGATGTCCGCCAGCGCGCCGCTGGGCAGGCCCAGCAGGAACACCGGCAGCGTGGAGGCCGTCTGCACCAGCGCCACCAGCACGGGCGAGGTGGTGAGCGTCGTCATCAGCCACGCGGCCGCGACGTCGTTCATCCACATGCAGGTATTGGCCGCGAGCCAGGTGAGCCACAGCATGCGGAACACCGGTACCCCGAGCGGGGCGAGGGGGGCGAGCTCGGCACGCCGCGCGGCGTCCTGGCCGAGCTGGGCGGCCGCCGCGGCCTCGGCGGAGGCAGCCGCCTGCGCGGCGGGCGTGGCGGCCGGGTCTTCGATCAGGCGGCCGGGGGGCGCGCGTTCAGCGCCACCGTGCGCGGGCGGTATGGGGGCGTTTGTTGAGGAAGGGTAAGGTGACGTGTCCGGGGAAGGAGGGGGCTGCTGCGGCATAGGCATCCCATTGTCCCCAGTGCGGCGCGATCGTGCAGCGACTTTCTTCCCGGACGTTGCCGGACGGCGCAATACGCGGCCGTCGTTCGGGCCCCGGCGGGGCCTCTTGCGTCAGCGTCCCCGGCCTAGATGGCTCAGCGGCAGCGCCCCACCCGCCTTCACCTCCCCCAGCGAAAAGCTCGTGTGCATGTCCTTCACGTTGGGCAGGTTCAGCAGCACGCCGCGCGCGAACTGCGAGAAGCTCTCCAGGTCGCGCGCCACCACCTGCAGCTCGAAGGTGCCGGTGCCGCTGATGTAGTGGCAGGCGACCACTTCCGGGATCTTCGCGATGGCTTCCTCCATCTCGCGCGTGAGGCCGCCGGTGCTGCGGTCGGCGTCCAGCCGCACGAACGCCAGCACGCCCAGGCCAATGCGGTGCCGGTCGATCTCGGCGTGGTAGCCCTTGATGAAGCCTGCACCCTCCAGTGCCCGCACGCGCCGCCAGCACGGCGCCGCCGAGAGGCCCACCCGCTGCGCCAGCTCGGCGTTGGTCAGGCGTGCATCGGCCTGCAGTTCCGCCAGGATGGCGATGTCGAATTTGTCGAGTTCTTCCATTCATCGATTGTTTCGAGAAAGGATCTTTCTGAAACGAGGGTAAACACGGCATGGAAACGAAAGGACATATCCGGCCGTCCTGCCTACACTGGCATGCAGACACAGCCCGCCCCACCGGGCGCGCAGCCCTGCCCGCGCCCACGAGGCCGCGGCACCCCCGACGATGATGGAGAGACAACCATGAACGCACCGCTGCCGGAGCACATCCGCCGCGCCCTCGAAAACGTTACTCTTGAAGACAAGTACACCCTGCCCGAGGGACGGGCCTTCATGAGCGGCGTGCAGGCCCTCGTGCGCCTGCCGATGCTGCAGCGCCAGCGCGACGCGCGTGCAGGGCTCAACACCGCGGGCTTCATCAGCGGCTACCGGGGCTCGCCGCTCGGCGGCTACGACCAGGCCCTGTGGGCCGCCCGCAAGCACCTGGCGCAGAACCAGATCGTGTTCCAGCCCGGCGTGAACGAAGAGCTGGGCGCCACCGCCGTATGGGGCACGCAGCAGCTCGACCTGTATCCCGACAAGAAGAAGTTCGACGGCGTCTTCGGCATCTGGTACGGCAAGGGCCCGGGCGTGGACCGCTGCTCCGACGTGTTCAAGCACGCCAACATGGCCGGCACGGCGCAGCACGGCGGCGTGATCGCCATCGCGGGCGACGACCACATCAGCAAGAGCAGCACCGCGCCGCACCAGAGCGACCATATCTTCAAGGCCTGCGGCCTGCCGGTGTTCTTCCCCAGCAGCGTGCAGGACATCCTCGACATGGGGCTGCACGCCTTCGCCATGAGCCGCTTCTCGGGCGTCTGGTCGGGCATGAAGACGATCCAGGAGGTGGTGGAGTCGTCCAGCAGCATCTCGATCGACCCGGACCGCGTGCGGATCGTGCTGCCCGAGGATTTCGCGATGCCGCCCGGCGGCCTGCACATCCGCTGGCCCGACGCGCCGCTGGAGCAGGAAGCGCGCCTCATGGACTACAAGTGGTACGCCGCCCTCGCGTACGTGCGCGCCAACAGGCTCAACTACAACGTCATCGAAGGCCCGAATGACCGCTTCGGCATCATCGCGAGCGGCAAGGCCTACAACGACACCCGCCAGGCGCTCATCGACCTGGGCCTGGACGACGATACCTGCCGCCGGCTCGGCATCCGCCTGCACAAGGTGAACGTGGTCTGGCCGCTGGAGGCGACGATCACGCGCGAGTTCGCCCAGGGCCTGCAGGAGATCCTGGTGGTGGAGGAGAAGCGCCAGGTCATCGAATACCAGCTCAAGGAAGAGCTCTACAACTGGCGCGCCGACGTGCGCCCGAACGTGCTGGGCAAGTTCGACGAAGGGGAGGGCGACAACTCCGGCGGCGAGTGGAGCATGGCCAACCCGAGCCAGAACTGGCTGCTGCGCCCGAAGGCCGACCTGACGCCCGCGATCATCGCGCGCGCCATCGCCAAGCGGCTGAAGAAGCTCGGCATGCCGGACGACGTGGTGGCGCGCATGGACGCGCGCCTCACGGTGATCGACGCGCGCGAGCGGTCGCTGGCCGAGACCACGGCCGACACGGGCGACCGCACGCCCTGGTTCTGCAGCGGCTGCCCGCACAACACCAGCACCCGCGTGCCCGAGGGCTCGCGCGCCGTGGCCGGCATCGGCTGCCACTACATGGTCAACTGGATGCCGGGCCGCAACACCTCCACCTTCACGCAGATGGGCGGCGAGGGCGTGACCTGGGTGGGGCAGCAGCCGTTCTCGCTGGACAAGCACGTCTTCGCCAACCTGGGCGACGGCACGTACTTCCACAGCGGCCTGCTCGCGATCCGCCAGAGCATCGCGGCCGGCACCAACATCACCTACAAGGTGCTCTACAACGACGCCGTGGCGATGACCGGCGGCCAGCAGGTGGGCGAGCGGCCCGAGGGCCACTCGGTGCTGCAGATCATGAACAGTTTGAAGTCCGAGGGCGTGGCGAAACTGGTGATCGTGACCGACGAGCCCGCCAAGTACGACGGCGTGCCGCTCGCCGAGGGCGTGACGGTGCACCACCGCGACGAGCTGGACCGCATCCAACGCGAATTCCGCGAGATCCCCGGCTGCACGGTCATCATCTACGACCAGACCTGCGCCACCGAGAAGCGCCGCCGCAGGAAGCGCGGCACGCTCGCCACGCCCGACAAGACCGTGGTCATCAACGAGCTGGTCTGCGAGGGCTGCGGCGATTGCTCCGTGCAGTCCAACTGCCTGTCGGTGGAGCCGCTGGAGACCGAATTCGGCCGCAAGCGCCGCATCAACCAGAGCACCTGCAACAAGGACTATTCCTGCCTGAAGGGCTTCTGCCCGAGCTTCGTGACCGTCGAAGGCGGCACGCTCAAGAAGCCGAAGAAGGAAAAGAAGGGCGACCTGTCGGCGCTGGCCCCCATTCCCGAGCCGGTGCTGCCGTTGGCCGAATCCGCCTGGGGCATCGTCGTGGCCGGCGTGGGCGGCACGGGCGTGATCACCATCGGCTCGCTGCTGGGCATGGCCGCGCACCTGGAGGGCAAGGGCGTGGTCACGCAGGACGCGGCCGGCCTCGCGCAGAAGGGCGGCGCCACCTGGAGCCACGTGCAGATCGCCAACCGGCCCGAAGCCATCTACACCACCAAGGTGGACACGGCCAAGGCCGACCTGATCATCGGCTGCGATTCGATCGTCGCCTCGCTCAAGACCACCATGGCCGCGATGCAGCCGGGCCGCACCTTCGTGGCGCTGAACAACCACGGTTCGCCCACCGCGTCGTTCGTGAACAACCCCGACTGGCAGTTCCCCGGCCAGCACTGCGACACGGCCATCGCCTCGGCCGTGGGCGGCGAGCTGCTGGGCAGCTTCGATGCCGAAGAAGTGGCGCTGCAGCTGCTGGGCGACAGCATCTACACCAACCCGCTCATGCTCGGCTACGCCTGGCAGAAGGGCCGCGTGCCGCTCTCGCATGCCGCGCTGATGCGGGCCATGGAGCTCAACGGCGTGCAGGTGGACAACAACAAGGCCGCCTTCGAGTGGGGCCGCCGCTGCGCCCATGATCTGGCGGCCGTGCGCGCGCTGTTCCAGACGGCGCAGGTCATCCAGTTCGCCAAGAAGCCGGCGCTGGCCGAGGTCATCGCGCGCCGCGAGGAGTTCCTGACCGGCTACCAGAACGCCGCCTATGCCGCCGAATACCGCGCCTTCGTGCAGAAGGTGCAGGACGCCGAGGCGCGACTGGGCACCACCACGCGCCTCGCCGAGGCCGTGGCGCGATACCTCTTCAAGCTCATGGCGTACAAGGACGAGTACGAGGTGGCCCGCCTGCACACCGACGGCGCCTTCGCCGGGAAGATCGCCGGCATGTTCGAGGGCGATTACCGCGTGGTGCACCACCTCGCGCCGCCGCTCACGGCGAAGAAGAACGAGCGCGGCGAGCTGGTGAAGAAGGCCTACGGCCCCTGGATGCACAAGGCCTTCGGCGTGCTCGCGAAGATGAAGGGCCTGCGCGGCACGGCGTTCGATCCCTTCGGCCGCACCGAGGAGCGCCGCACCGAGCGCGCGCTGATCCGCGAGTACCGCGCCTGCATCGAAGAGCTGCTGGCCGGTCTCACGGCGGAGAACCTGCCGCTGGCCGTGGAGATCGCGCGCATTCCCGAGCAGATCCGCGGCTACGGCCACGTGAAGGCCCGGCACCTGGAGGCGGCCCGCACGCAGTGGGAAGGCCTGATGGCGCGCTGGCGGCAGGGCCCGGCCGAGGCGGCGCTGCGGCAGAGCGCCTGAGGAAGGGGCCCGGGTTGCCGGTTCAGAAATCCCACTCGAAGCGATCGGCATCGCCGATCAGCATCACCTTGCTCCGGGTCGCCTTGCAGATCCATCGCTGGCGCGTTGCGTCGATTCCCTGAGGGGGCTCGAACAATGCGTCCGGGACCAACGCCACGGCGCAGGCTTCATGGGGGGCGCGCACCGATTCGTATTTGATCCACAGCACGCCCCTGTGCCGGGCCTCTGCGGCCAAGGCCTGGGTGGCGGTGTAGTCGCTGCCATGGGTCCACTGCGCTCTGCGGCGGTTCCAGGGCTCCTGCATGAGGTCGATGGAAGGGCCCCGCAGCTGCGCCTGGAACAGCGTGTGTTCCGTCAGCAGGTCTTCGCCCAGCAGGCCCGTGCTGTCCAGGATGAACCGGTGGCGCCAGTAGGCGATTTCGGCGCAGACGGCCACCTGATTCCTTGCGCCGTACCACTGCCCGTGCTCATGGGCCGGGCGAAACCGGTGAGGATGCGGTGGCGTGTACCGGAAGGGCGTGAACAGCAGGTAATGCCGTCCTTTCGCAATGGGGGGCTTGCTGGCCTCCAGCATCTGCTCCAGCAAATCCTGTTCCTGCAGGGAGTCGACCAGCCTGACCGTGGCCGCTGCGTATTGCGACTCCACCCCGCGCCATACCAGCAGCTGGCGCACACGGAGGCTTTCGCCGAACCACCGCGGGTCCCATGCGCTCATGTGGGCGCACGCATGGCGTCGAGATACGACAGGGTGGCCACGAGACCGTCCACACGCTGGACCATCTGCAACGGCACACCGCCCAGGGCCTTGTTGAATCCCGTCATCCACGCCTGCCGCTTGCCGTCGTCCGTGCCCACGAGGGCATCCAGCGAACGGTAGACGCGCACCAGCAGCAATGCCAGCTCGCCCTCCTTGCTTGCCGGATCGATCGGCTTTTCCGCTTTGAGGATCCGCGACACCGTGGGCTCGCTCAGGCCCAGCGTTCTGGCCAGCATGACGCCGTTCATTCCAAGAAATAGGCTCGCACGGGCCGTGGCCTTGGCAAGCACCTGGCCAGGGTCGGGTCGGGCGATGGCTTGTTCCATGGCGTGCTCCTTGAGATTTCTGTGGAAATATTATGCATAAAAGACGCAATATTTAATACCGCTGCCCATGGGACACTCCCCCTGCATAACCCAACGACCCACGGGTTATGCCTCCAGGTCCCGGAAAGGCGCCGCATACAATCGCCTGTTGCCCTGCGGCAGGCGCTCTCTGCGCCGCTGCGTGCACGATCGGCCCGGCGGCTGCGCCGGACGACCCTTCTTTCAACGGAGCCTGTTGCCGTGTTTATCTCTTCCGCTTTCGCCCAGACCGCCCCGGCCGCCGCACCTGCCGGCGGCATGATGTCCTCGCTCACGGGCATGCTGCCGCTGGTGCTGATGTTCGTGGTGCTGTACTTCATCATGATCCGCCCCCAGATGAAGCGCCAGAAGGAGCACCGCGCCATGATCGAAGCGATCGCCAAGGGCGACGAGGTGGCCACGGCCGGCGGCATCGTGGGCCGGGTCACGCGCCTGTCCGAAGGCTTCCTGCACATCGAGATCGCCTCGGGCGTCGAAGTGCAGATCCAGCGCAGCGCCGTCTCCCAGGTGCTGCCCAAGGGAACCGTGAAGTGATCACTGGCATCCCCCTCGGCAGCCGTTGCCTCTGGGGGATCGGCGCGCGGCGCCTAGTTAATTGAGATAAGAGCGCGATCATGAACCGTTACCCGGTCTGGAAGTACGCGATCCTCGTGGTCGTGCTGCTCGTGGGCATCCTCTATTCCCTGCCCAATGTGTTCGGCGAGGCGCCCGCGGTGCAGGTGTCCTCGGCCAAGGCGTCGCTGAAGATCGAGCCGTCGCTGCAGGGGCGCGTGGAAGAGGTCCTGAAGGCGGCCGGCATCACGCCCGACGCGGTGGGCTTCGACGGCAATTCGGTGCGCGCGCGCTTCGATACGCCCGACACCCAGCTCAAGGCCAAGGACGTGATCCAGAAGGCCCTGGTGCCCGATCCGGCCGATCCGCAGTACATCGTCGCGCTGAACCTCGTGTCGCGCTCGCCCGCCTGGCTCACGGCGCTGCACGCCCAGCCCGTCTACCTGGGCCTGGACCTGCGCGGCGGCGTCCACTTCATGCTGCAGGTGGACATGCAGGCCGCGATCACCAAGAAGGCCGAGTCCTTCGCGGGCGATCTGCGCACCCTCATGCGCGACCGCAACATCCGCCACGGCGGCATCAACCGCGACGGCCAGACCATCGACGTGCGCCTGCGCGACGAGGCGGCCGCCACGGCCACGCGCAACCTGATCTCCGACCAGTTCCCCGACCTCGTGGCCACCGCCACCCCGGACGGCAACGGCGTGCTCGTGCGGGCGACCATCAAGCCCGAGGCCCTGCGCAAGGTGCAGGACCAGGCGCTCAAGCAGAACATGACCACGCTGCACAACCGGATCAACGAACTCGGCGTGGCCGAGCCGGTGATCCAGCAGCAGGGCACCGACCGCATCGTGGTGCAGCTGCCCGGCGTGCAGGACACGGCCAAGGCCAAGGACATCCTGGGCCGCACCGCGACGCTCGAAGTCCGCATGGTGGACGAGAGCACCGAGGCGCGCGGCGCCGAGCGCGGCTCCGGCCCCGTGCCGTTCGGCAGCGAGCGCTACCCCGACCGCAACGGCCAGGCCATCATCGTCAAGAAGCAGGTCATCCTGACGGGCGAGAACCTCACCGACGCACAGCCCGGCTTCGACGGCCAGACGCAGGAGCCCACCGTCAACCTGACGCTCGACGCCAAGGGCGCGCGCATCTTCAAGGACATCACGCGCGAGAACATCGGCAAGCGCATGGCCATCGTGCTCTTCGAGAAGGGCAAGGGCGAGGTCGTCACGGCGCCGGTGATCCGCTCCGAGATCGGCGGGGGCCGCGTGCAGATCTCCGGCCGCATGACCACGGCCGAGGCCAACGACACGTCGCTGCTGCTGCGCGCCGGCTCGCTGGCCGCGCCGATGGAGATCATCGAGGAATTCACCATCGGCCCGAGCCTCGGCGCCGACAACATCAGCCGCGGCATCCACAGCGTGGTCTGGGGCATGGTGGCCATCGCCGTGTTCATGTGCGTGTACTACGCGCTCTTCGGCGTGTTCTCCACCATCGCGCTGTCGGTGAACGTGCTCATGCTGATCGCCGTGCTGTCCATGCTGCAGGCCACGCTGACGCTGCCCGGCATCGCCGCCATGGCGCTCGCGCTGGGCGTCGCCATCGACTCGAACGTGCTGATCAACGAGCGCATCCGCGAGGAACTGCGCGCGGGCGTCGCGCCGCAGGCGGCCATCCATGCGGGCTACGAGCGCGCCTGGGCGACCATCCTCGACTCCAACGTCACCACCCTCATCGCCGGCCTGGCGCTGCTGGCCTTCGGCTCGGGGCCCGTGCGCGGCTTCGCCGTGGTGCACTGCCTGGGCATCCTGACCAGCATGTTCTCGGCCGTGTTCTTCTCGCGCGGCCTGGTGAACCTCTGGTATGGCCGCAAGAAGAAGCTCAAGAGCGTGTCCATCGGCCAGGTGTGGAAGCCCGGTCCCGACACCCCGGTGGTGCCCTCCGCGCCCGCCAAGACGAACTGACCGAAGGAAGACACGCCATGGAATTCTTCCGCATCAAAAAAGACATCCCGTTCATGAAGCACGCGTTGGTCTTCAACGCGATCTCCTTCATCACCTTCGCGCTGGCCGTGTTCTTCCTGGTCACGCGCGGGCTGCACCTGTCGGTGGAGTTCACGGGCGGCACCGTGATGGAGGTGGCCTACACGCAGGCGGCCGACACCGGCAAGGTGCGCGAGGCCGTCTCGAGCCTGGGCTACTCCGACGTGATCGTGCAGAACTTCGGCACCTCGCGCGACGTGATGATCCGCCTGCCCGTGCAGAAGGGCGCCACCTCCGCGCAGCAGAGCGAGCAGGTGATGGGTGCCCTCAAGGCGCAGGACCCGGGCGTCACGCTGCGCCGCACCGAGTTCGTCGGCCCGCAGGTGGGCGAGGAACTGGTGCACGGCGGCCTCATGGCGCTGGCCATGGTGGTGGTCGGCATCGTGGTGTACCTGGCGTTCCGCTTCGAGTGGAAGTTCGGCGTCGCGGCCATCATCGCCAACCTGCACGACGTGGTCATCATCCTGGGCTTCTTCGCGTTCTTCCAGTGGGAGTTCTCGCTCGCCGTGCTGGCCGGCGTGCTCGCGGTGCTGGGCTACTCGGTGAACGAATCCGTGGTGATCTTCGACCGGATCCGCGAGGCCTTCCGCAAGTACCGCAAGATGACCACGCACGAGGTCATCGACCACGCCATCACGAGCACGATGAGCCGCACGATCATCACCCACGCCTCCACCGAGGCGATGGTGCTGTCGATGTTCTTCTTCGGCGGCCCGAGCCTGCACTACTTCGCGCTCGCGCTGACCATCGGCATCCTGTTCGGCATCTATTCCTCCGTGTTCGTCGCCGCCGCCATCGCGATGTGGCTGGGCATCAAGCGGGAGGACCTGATCAAGGCACCTGCGCGCAAGGAAGGCGACCCCAACGATCCGAACGCCGGAGCGGCGGTCTAGGCCCCTCCTTCCGCAAGGCCGGCTCCGCACCGGAGCTCGGTGCAGGGGCAGCGGCAGGCGGCCGGGCCCATGCGCTGTTCCGCGGTGCGGATCGGCCTTCCGATATAAGCAGATTCCCACACGCGGGCCCCAGGGTTGCGCACGCATAATCCGCGGCGTATGGAGACATCCACCCCCCCTCAATCGAACGCGCGGCGCCTGGCGCGCCTGGGCCGCCAGCGTTTCGTGGAGGGACTGAGCGCGGGCCTGCCCGGCCTGGACGCCGAGCTCCAGGAATTCACCGCGCACCTCATGGGCCTCACGGCCACCCAGCGCGTGATGCAGGAGCGGCGCGATCTGTGGATGCGCTACCAGCAGTTCCATGCGGCCTGGGTCGCGGGCGCCGCGCGCGCCCTGGGCGATGCGCTGTCGTCCCTCGCCAGCACGCGCAGCGCGGCCCTGTCCGTGGGGCTGTCCGTCGGCGGCCTCGAATTGCTGAGCGACGACGTGGTGGAGAACCGGATCCTCGCCTCGCGCATCGGCCTGTCGGTCGGTGAGCAGGCGGGCGCCGCGTTCGATGCGGTACGGCAGCACATCCAGCACCTGGAGGGCGAAGAACCCGGCGAGCGCGACATCCTGCGCCCCGAGGTGCTCGCACTGCGCCTGGTGGACCCGTGGGTCGCCAGCGGCCTGCTGCGCTCCGACCTGCAGGCACTGCTGGAGCCGCTGCAGCGCGGCCTCGGCGCCCTGGTGCTCTCGCGCTACCAGGATCTCGTCGCATTTTTCGAACAGCACGGCGTACGGCCGGACAGCGACCTGCGCTCCCGCGTGCGCCGCACCGGCGGATCGACCGTGCAGGCCCCGCTGGGCGGCCCGTCGCCCGGCGCGGACGGCGCCCGGGGCATTTCTTCCGGGGCAGGGGGCTCCTCCCGCGAAGGATTGCGCGGCGGATCGCAGCCAGCGGGCCAGGGCGGCCCTCCCGGCGCGGCAGCGGGTTTCGCCGGCACGCAGGCCGCCGCCTACGGCACGCCGATGGCCCGCGCGCGGCAGCGTGCGCAGGGGGTGATGGGCCGGCTGCACCGGATGCTCGTGCAGCCCGCCGTCGCCGCCTTCTCGGCGTCCGGCGCCGGGCGGATGCCCGGTGGTGCGCCCGCCACGGCGGTGGCGCCGGCCTCCGCGGCGCTGCAGCAGGCCCTGGCCGCGCAGCGGCTGGAGGCCGACAGCTTCTACCGCAGCAGCGAAGTCGCCACGCTGGTGATGGACTACCACAGCCCCGCGGCCGTCGTGCAGGTCGTCGGCGCGGTGCGCGAGCGCGCCGCGGAGTTCAAGGCCAAGGCCTCGACGCCGGGCGAAAAAGCCATCATCGAGGTGGTCGCCCTGATGTTCCAGAGCATCCTGAGCGAGGACCGCATTCCCCCTGCGATGCGCGTGTGGTTCGCGCGGCTGCAGGTGCCGGTGCTGCGCGTGGCGCTGGCCGAACCGGAATTCTTCAGCGACGTGGCCCATCCGGCCCGCCAGCTCATCGACCGCATGGGCGGGGTGGTGCTCGGGTTCGACACGGCCGCCATCCAGGGCAGTGCGCTGGAAGCCGAGGTCCGCCGCGTGGTGCAGGTGATCGAGCAGTACCCCGAGACCGGGCAGCGCGTGTTCCAGCTGGTGCTGGCCGAGTTCGAGAGCTTTCTCTCCCGGTTCCTCACGGCGCCGCAGGCCACGTCGCGCATCGTCACCGTGGCCCAGCAGGTCGAGCAGAAGGAGACGATGGCGATCCAGTACACGATCGAGCTGCGCAACCTGCTCAGGGACATGCCGGTGCGCGAGGAGATCCGCAATTTCCTCTTCAAGACCTGGGCCGAGGTGCTGGCCCTGTCGGCCGTGCGCAGCGGTGCGCAGCACGCCGACACGGCGGCCTTCAAGCGCGCGGCGACGGACCTGGTGTGGGCCGCGAGCGCCAAGCCCCAGCGCGCCGAGCGCGCCCAGGTCATCCAGAGCCTGCCTGCCCTGCTGCAGCGGCTGCGCCAGGGCCTGGCCCTGCTGGGGGTGACGGGCGCGCCGCAGGACGCGCACATCAAGGTCCTGACCGACACGCTCGCGGATGCCTTTCTCTCCAGGACGGCCTCGATTCCCCAGGCGCACATCGACGCGATGGCGCGCAGGCTGGACCACCTCGAGGATTACATGAGCGACGCCACGCTGGGCGAGATGCCGCTCGACGCCGACTACCTGGAGATGATGCTCGGCATCGACGCCTCCTCCATCCACGTGGCGGCCGACAACGGCACCGCCGTGGACGACGCGGCGCTGGAATGGGCAGGGGAGCTGCAGCTGGGGGACTGGTTCACGCTCGACCACAACGGCGCATCGGCCCAGGTGCAGTACGCATGGCACAGCGAGCGCCGGCAGCTGCACTTCTTCGCGGCGCCGGACGGCACCAGCTACCTGCTGCAGTTGCGGCGCATGGCCGCCTATCTGCGGGCCGGGCTGCTGGTACCCCAGGAAGAAGAAGCCCTCACAATGCGGGCCACGCGCGAAGCGCTCGCCAAGATCGACGCCAATCCGGAACGGCTGCTGGGGTAGGGCCGCCGACCGGTTCGCTGGCGCGGGGAGCGTACCGGCGCCTGGCCGCGATGCTCCGGACCACGCCGCGTCCGTTCGACGCCATTAATTTTGGAAATCCATTGCATCAGTTTGTTTTGAGATGCATGGCTTCAAATATATGGCGCTTGTCATCCGTGAAATTTATCCTGTGGCTGCTCATCCATTGGGCCGGCCCATTCGTTGATCCGCTCGTTGATTCGGGGGCGACGATGCACACCGCGATAAATTTCTCACGGGGGTTTCATGCATACGGAATACTCTTCTTCCGACTGTGCCGACGTCATCGTCGTCGGCGCCGGGATCGTCGGACTGACCAATGCGCTGCAATTCGCCAAACGCGGCCTGAAGGTCACGCTGATCGACAGGATCTCCATCCGCAAAGACAGCTTCAAGGTGGGTGAATCCTTTCTCGTCTTCACCAGCGCATTCCTGAGGACCGTGGGTGAGCTGGACCGCTTCATCTCGGAAGAATCGTTCATCAAACTCGGCGTGTGGTTCACGGTGGGGGCCGAAAGAAAATCCGACTTCTCCGGAACCACCGAATGGGCGGTCAATGCCGATCCGCATCCACCCCATTATCTTTTCGACCTCGCGCCCGACCAGAAGTGGTTCCGCTGCATGTTTCTCGACATGCAGATCGCGCGGCCGGACGCCGAGGCCGCCATGCGCGAGGCGGTGCGCGCGCATGAGAACATCCGGTTCCTCGACGACGTGCGCGCCAGGGAGATCGAGCTCTCGGAAGACGACGGCCCGCACCGGGTGCATCTGGACAGCCCCGATCATCCGGAGCCTCTGCGGGCTTCCTGGATCATGGACTGCTCGGGCCGCAACCGCGTGCTGGCCCGCAGGCTGGACCACCGCGCCGAGCACCGCGAACTCGATGACGGCTTCCAGACGACGGCCGCCTGGGGGCAGTTCTCCCATGTGGACGATGCCAAGTTCGGCGAGCAGTGGACCGCGCTGCTGCGTTCGGGCCAGCGCACGCCGCGCGACCTCTATACCGTGCATCTCTGGGGCGTGGGCTACTGGATCTGGGTCATCCGGCTGTCGCAGAACCGGATCAGCGTCGGCGTCACCTTCGACCAGCGCATGGCGCCCCCCGAGCGGACGCCGCGCGAGCAGTTCTGGTCGCTGATCCACCGCCATCCGCTGCTGGATGGCCTCATCGGCGAGGAGACGCTGCTGGAGTTCCAGTCCTTCCGCAACGTGCAGCACTGGACGGACCGCTTCGTCAGCGGGCGCCGCTACGCCATGGCCGGCGATGCGGGCAGCATCATCGACGCCTACTACAGCCAGGGCATCGCGCTGGCGCTGGTGTCGAGCTGGCACATCGCCAACATCGTCGAGCGGCACGTGAAGACGCGCCGCATCGACCAGGCCTACATCGACCGCGTCAACGAGGCCACGCGGCAGGACTGGCACATGCTGCGCAACATGGTGCGGGAGAAATACACGCCGGCGATCGAAGACCCGCGGTTCTTCCTGCTCTCGCACATCCTCGACATGGCGATCTTCTGGTGCATGGGCAGCACCCGGGCCAAGCTGACCCGCTGGCTGGTGCAGACGGAAGGGTACGCCGACCGGCAAACCCCCGAGCTCGCCCAATTGCGCGCCGGGGTGGAGCAGCGGCTCTTCTATTCCCGCTCGCCTTACTGGCTGGGCCTGGCGCCTGCGCGCATCGAATCGATCCAGCGCCATCTGCAGTCGAAGATCGCCGAGCGGGCCCGCTGGCGGCTGGCCCACGGCATCACCCTCCCGCCGATCACGAGCGTGCTCAGCGTCACGGCCCCGCTGCCGCAGATCTGGAAGCTGCCGTTCGCCCGGAAGGGCCGCCCCGTGGACCTCAGCGGACGCGATCTGGTGCAGCCGGCTTCGCAGCGGCCGCCGGGCACCGCCAGCTGGTTCGACGCCCTGCCGATCTCCGTCAACACGAAGCTCGACTGGGTGATCCGTTTGCGGCCCCTGGGCCTGCTGGGGAGCTTCCTCTTCGGCTACCTCTACGATGCGGCGGACACGGGATGGCGCAAGCTGACGATGCGGCTGCGGCCCGTGCGCCGCGGCGCCGGTGTGCTGGCGCACGGCGCCGCAGCCAAGAGCGGGAGCGGCCCCGATGCATAAGGCCATCTATCTCAGCCTCGGTGCGCCGCACCTCGAGTACCCGGGCGTGGAGGCCGCCCTGCGTGCCGAAGGCGTGGAAGCCCGCATGGTCCACATCGACGCATTCGAGGCGCTCGACCTGGAAGACGTGGACCTCGTCAACCTGCGCATGTGCCGCTGGTACCACAAGGATCCTGCCTTCCGGCAGCGGGTGGAGAACGTCCACCGCCGGCTGCAGCAGGTGCGCCGCGGCCCGGTGCCGATGGCCAATCCGCTGCCGCTGGTGATCGACGCACTCGACAAGGGCCGCTACCTGCGCAAGCTCGGCCAGGACGGCATCGAGCTCATTCCCACCCGCTGGATCGACAAGGGCACTGCCTTCAACCTGTCCCACCTCATGGAAGAGCAGGGTTGGACCGACGTGGTCGTGAAGCCGACCATTTCCTCGGGTTCGTGGAACACGATCCGCGTATCGCGCCGCGGCCCGTCCCTGGACGAGCACCATTTCGTGCTGGAGGGCGATGCGTTCGCGCGGGAGGGCGACCTTGCCGCCCTCGCGCAGACGCACGATCTGATCGTGCAGCCCTTCCTGCCGTCGGTGCTGGAGTTCGGCGAGTTGTCGTTCGTCTTCCTGGGCGGGAGGCTCAGCCACACCGTGCGCAAGACCGTGGGCGCTGGCGGCTGGTGGGCGCATGAACGCCTCGGGGGGTGCAATTTCCGCTGGACGCCGAGCCCGCGGGACGAGGCCTGGGCCGTCCGCGTGAACGACGCGCTCGAACGGCGCTACGGGCCGCTGTGGTTCGCGCGGGTGGATGGCATCCATACCGGAGACGGCCGCATCCAGCTGCTGGAGTGCGAACTCGCCATCCCGCGGCTGCTGCTGCAGGAAGGGCAGGCGTTCGGGACGTATGCGCGGGTCATCGCGGAAGGCATCCGGCGGGTGAAGGCGGCGGGTGGAACACGGGCCGTACCCGAAACCCCGGCGGCCGCAGTGCCTGCCGTTGCAGGGGCTGCGGTGGCGTGACGCGGTGGGGCGCAATGGGGTAGGGTGGGGTGGGATGAGCGCGGACCCGCCGGTGCTTGCAGGCCGGCAGGTCCGCGCGCTTCACGCATGGGGGGGCTTTCGGTGCCGGCCTTTTCGTCAGCCGTCTTCCGGCATGCCGTCGTCCGTGTCCACACGTCCGTTCACGACACGCCGCACCACGTCGCCCGGAAATCCGCGCGCTGCCAGGAAGCGCATCTGCCGCGCCCGCTCCTGCGGCGTGGCCGGCGGGCTGCCGAAGCGCTGGCGCCAGACGGCCAGGGCCCGTGCCGCCTCGCTGCCGCGCAGGCGCTCTGCGGTTTCGCGCACCAGCGCGTCGTCCAGACCCTTGGCGCGCAGCTCCTGCACCACGCGCTGCGTGCCCAGCCGCGCCGCACGGCGGTGCACCACGGATTCGGCCACGCGGCCGGCATTGATGAAGTCCTTGGCCTGGAGCTCGTCCAGCACCGCGCGCAGGTCGTCGCCTTCCTGCACATGGCGTGCGAGCTTGGCTTCGAGCTCGGGGCGGGAATGCTCGCGCTGCGCCAGCAGGCGCAGCGCACGGCCCTTGAGCGAGAGCGTGGAGTTGTTTCGCATGGATGGGTGCAGGCGGGAGCGAAAGCACAAGCGCCGGACGGCCGCATGCACGGCCGGCCGGCGCTTGTGCAGCCGGACGTCAGGCGTCGTCGCCCGTCCCGGCGGCTGCGGCCGGAGCGCTGCTCGGCGGCAGCAGCGAGACGCCCAGGTCTTCGCGCACGCGGTTCTCGATCTCGCGGGCGAGTTCGGCGTTCTCGCGCAGGAACTCGCGCGCGTTGTCGCGGCCCTGGCCGATCTTCTCGCCGTTGTAGGCGTACCAGGCGCCGCTCTTGTCGATGATGCGCGCGTTCACGCCCATGTCGATGATCTCGCCCTCGCGGCTGATGCCTTCGCCGAAGAGGATGTCGAACTCGGCCGTCTTGAAGGGCGGGCTCACCTTGTTCTTCACCACCTTCACCTTGGTCTCGTTGCCGATGGCCTCGTCGCCCTTCTTGATGGTGCCGGTGCGGCGGATGTCCAGGCGCACGGAGGCGTAGAACTTCAGCGCGTTGCCGCCGGTGGTGGTTTCGGGGCTGCCGAACATCACGCCGATCTTCATGCGGATCTGGTTGATGAAGATGACCATGCAATTGGTCTTCTTGATCGTGGCGGTGAGCTTGCGCAGTGCCTGGCTCATGAGGCGGGCCTGCAGGCCGGGCAGCGCGTCGCCCATTTCGCCCTCGATTTCGGCCTTCGGGGTCAGGGCGGCGACCGAGTCGATGACGATGAGGTCGACGGCGCCGGACCGCACGAGGCTGTCCACGATTTCCAGGGCCTGCTCGCCGGTGTCGGGCTGGCTGATGAGCAGGTCGGGCACGTGCACGCCGAGTTTCTGGGCGTACTGGATGTCGAGCGCATGCTCGGCATCGACGAAGGCGCAGGTGCCGTTCTGCTTCTGCATCTCGGCGATGACCTGCAGCGTGAGCGTGGTCTTGCCGGAGGATTCCGGGCCGTAGATCTCGATCACGCGGCCGCGCGGCAGGCCGCCGACGCCCAGTGCGACGTCCAGGCCGAGCGAGCCGGTGGACACCACCTGGATGTCCTCGATGGCTTCGCCTTCGCCCAGGCGCATGATGGTGCCCTTGCCGAACTGCTTTTCGATCTGGGCGAGGGCTGCCTGCAGGGCCTTGGCCTTTTCGCTGTTGGCGGCGTTGTTCTTGACGGGTGCGTCCATGGAGAACTCCTGAAGTAGGAAAAACGAAGGAAGAAAGCCGGGATGGAGGAACCGCCGTCGGTGGCTGTTTTCAATCACAGGCTGGATGCTTGATCAGTAGTGTATGGGCGGCATACTTTGCAAACAATGCCTCTTTTGATCAGTTTGCCTGACAATCCGGCGGATGCCTTCCACGTCCTTTCCACAGCCTCCGTCGGCCAGTCTCGCCACCCGCGACGACGCCTGGCGCCTCACCCACCTGGGCCGGCTGCTCGGCCATGCGATGCGGCGTTTCGATGCCCGCGTGCTGGAGCTGATGGCGCACGACGTGCACGTGCCGCTGGCGCTGTCGCACCTGGCCGCGCGCGACCAGGTGAGCGCGGCGCACATCCACATCACGCGGCACCTCTCCCTGCAGGGCGACCGGCTGACCGACCTGGCCGCGCGCGCCGGCATGGCCAAGCAGTCGATGGCCGCGCTGGTCGAGCAGTGCGAGGCCTGGGGGCTGGTGGTGCGCGAGCCGGACCCGCACGATGCCCGCTCCCGGCGCGTGCGTTTCACGGAGACCGGCCTGGCCTGGCTGCAGGCGTTCCGCGATGCGGTCGCACAGGCCGAATCGGAATTCCGCGCCGAGGTGGGCGACGAGGTGGCCGCGGTCGTCGCGCTGGGGCTGGAGGCCTATGCGGGCGGCGACGGAGGGCGGGGCTGAGAGCGGCTCAAACGACCCTTCTGGCGTCGTTGCCGCATCTTGTCGTACGGCTCGTACTGCCTGCGATGCGGCGCCTCGCCAGAACCGCTTCGCTGGGTCGCGTGAGCCGCTCTCAACGGCGGCGCCCTGCGGTCCTAGAATCGATGCCGTGCCGCGGAAAGCGCCTGCGGTACCTCGCTCTGCAGAAATACTGAAAACGCCAGGAGACACCCCATGCGCATCCTCATTGCCGAAGACGATCAGGTGCTGGCGGACGGCCTGCTGCGCACGCTGCGGGGCTCCGGCGCCGTGGTGGACCACGTGGCGAGCGGCAGCGAGGTGGACACGGTGCTCGCCACCACGCAGGAGTTCGATCTGCTGATCCTCGACCTCGGGCTGCCGCGCATGCACGGGCTGGAGGTGCTCAAGCGCCTGCGGGGCCGGGGCTCGGCCCTGCCGGTGCTGATCCTCACGGCGGCCGACAGCGTCGAGGAGCGCGTCAAGGGCCTGGACTACGGCGCGGACGATTACATGGCCAAGCCGTTCTCGCTGCAGGAGCTGGAGGCGCGCGTGCGCGCCCTCACGCGCCGCGGCATGGGCGCCACCAGCAGCACCATCCGGCACGGCCCGCTCGTCTACGACCAGGCCGGCCGGATGGCCACGATCGACGGGAGGCTGGTGGAGCTGTCGGCGCGCGAACTCGGGCTGCTGGAAGTGCTGCTGCAGCGCGCCGGCCGCCTCGTGAGCAAGGAGCAACTGGTCGAGCGCCTGTGCGAGTGGGGCGAAGAGGTGAGCAACAACGCCATCGAGGTCTACATCCACCGCCTGCGCAAGAAGATCGAGCGCGGCCCGATCCGCATCGCCACCGTGCGCGGCCTGGGGTATTGCCTGGAGAAGGTGGCGGCGCAGGGCGCGTGATGCACGGAGGGCGGCCGTGAAGATCTTCCAGCGCGAGCAGCGCTCGCTCTTCGGGGAAATCCTCGACTGGATGCTCACGCCGCTGCTGCTGCTGTGGCCCGTGAGCCTGGCGCTCACCTGGCTGGTCGCCCAGGGGCTGGCCAACAAGCCGTTCGACCGGGCGCTGGAGTACAACGCCCACGCGCTGGCGCAGCTGGTGACCGTGCAGGACGGCCGGGCACAGTTCAACCTGCCCCAGCCCGCGGGCGAGATCCTGCGCGCGGACGAGTCCGACATCGTCTACTACCAGGTGCTCGGGCCCCAGGGCGAGTACCTGTCGGGCGAGCGCGATCTGCCGCGGCCGCAGTCGCCGGAAGACGATCGGCCGCTGTCGGGGCTGGTGCGCCTGCGCGACGCCGAACTGCGGGGGATCGAGATCCGCGTGGCGGCGATCTGGGTGCGGCTGCCGATGCCGGGGGCGCCCGCGGCGCTGGTGCAGGTGGCCGAGACGCGCGAGAAGCGCAGCGTGCTGGCCACCGAAATCATCAAGGGCGTGATGCTCCCGCAGTTCGTGATCCTGCCGCTGGCGGTGCTGCTGGTGTGGCTGGCGCTGGCGCGCGGCATCCAGCCGCTGCACCGGCTGGAGGAGCGCATCCGCGCGCGCGATCCCGACGATCTTTCGCCGCTGGACCACCGCGCCGTGCCGCTGGAGGTGGCCCCGCTCGTCGATTCGGTGAACGATCTGCTGCGCCGGCTGCAGGATTCCCTCGCCACGCAGAAGCGCTTCCTCGCCGATGCCGCGCACCAGCTCAAGACGCCGCTCGCGGGGCTGCGGATGCAGGCCGATCTGGCGCAGCGCGAGAACACCAGCACCGAAGAGCTGAAGCGCTCGCTGCAGCAGATCGGCCGTGCGAGCGTGCGTGCCACGCACACCGTGAACCAGCTGCTGGCGCTGGCGCGGGCCGAGGCGGGCGGAGCGGTGCTGGCGCGGCAGCCGGTGGACCTGGCCCGGCTGGTGCGCGAGGCGGTGCGCGACAGCGTGCCGCGGGCGCTGGAGAAGTCCATCGACCTCGGCTACGAGGGAGCGCAGCCGGCGGACGCCGGTGTCTGGGTGGACGGCAATCCGACGCTGCTCAAGGAACTGGCGCGCAACCTGCTGGACAACGCGATCGCCTACACGCCCTCCAGCAGCGAGCGGCCGGGCGTGGTGACGGCGCGCGTGCTGGCCGACCCGTTCGGCCACGTCGTGCTGCTGCAGGTGGAGGACTCCGGCCCCGGGGTGCCGGAGGCCGAGCGCGAACTGGTGTTCCGCCCGTTCTACCGCGCGCTCGGCACGGATGCCGACGGCTCGGGCCTGGGCCTGCCGATCGTGCTGGAGATCGCGCGCCAGCACGGGGCCGACGTGCGGCTGGACGACGCGCACCCGGGCCAGAACCCGCCGGGAGCGTGTTTTTCGGTGCGGTTCGCCGCGCGGGCCGCGGCGGGGACGGACGACGGCGCAGGCTGACGCACACCGCAGGCCATACCCTGCGGCGCGCCCCCAGGCGCGAAAAAGCCCGCGCGGCAGGGCCGGGCGGGCGGTGTCTGCAGCCTCCGGCGCGGGGAGGCTGCGGGGATGCGCGGCGGCATCAGTGGGTCATCGGGATCGTGCCGTGTTCGTACACGTAGGCGACGTCGCTCACGTCACCGCCCTGGCGGCGGACTTCGGCCACGTATTCGGGGCCGCTGCGCAGGCGCTGGTATTCAGCGAAGCGCTGCTGGTACATCGGGTCGCTGGCCAGCGAGCGCTCGCCCAGCTGGAAGCGGTCCAGGCCGGCGCGCTTCCACAGGGCCATGTCGGCGTTCACTTCGGCGCGCGTCAGGGGCTGCTGGTTGGCGACCACCGGGGCCGGGCCTGCCCAGACTTCCTGGGAGACGTTGCCGTTGGCCATGGGGCCCGCGGTGGCGGCGGTGGCGCCTGCGAAGGCGATGGTGGCGATGGCGATCAGGTGCTTGCGATTCATGGCGAGGGATCCTTTCTTCGACAAGGGGGAAGGGGGTTTGCAGCGCGCCGGATTGCGTTCTGCATGGGGAGAAGTTTGCGCCTCTCCTCGTTTTCCCGCATGTGCGAAAACGCACGGATTCGTGTAGGTCTGCGGCCGACTGGACTGTGCTCCCCGCGGCCCGGCCGCGTGGGAGAACAGGCAGTTTCCGAGGCCGCCTGCCGGGGAATCAGTTGCCGCCGGCAGCGGACGGCTGGCCTGCGACGGCCGAGGCGTTGCCGCCCTGGCGGCGCACTTCGGCGACGTACTCGGGGCCGCTGCGCAGGCGGCGGTACTCGGCCAGGCGGGTGGCGTAGGCGGGGTCGGCGATGGCGTTGCGCTCGCCTTCCATGCTGTGGCCGAGGCCGGCGCGGTTCCACAGCGCGAGGTCTGCCGCCACTTCGGCGCGCGACAGCGGGGCACCCTGCACGGCGGGTTCGCTGCCGAACCATTCTTCCTGCGAGGTGGGCGCGGCGGAGGCGGCACCGGCGGAAGCGAAGGCGGCGAATGCCAGGGCGATGGTGAGGGATTGGCGGGTGTTCATGGTGTGATTCCTTTCGGTCAGGTCGTCACCGCGTTGCGTTGGTGCGTTGCGGCATGGAGGCAAGTGTGCGCCGCCGACCCCCTCGCCGTCTGTGCGAAAGCGCACAGGTTTTTACATGTCGTCCGTCAAGACGACACCGTGGGCGCACCCTGGAGCGCAGCCGGACGCGCGACGTGCAGCACGGCCAAAGGGGCCGTGCGCCCCCGCACCGGGATCTCCACCGGCGTGCCGAGCTGGTCCAGGACGCCGGCGAGCCGCGCCGCGTCCCGCGACAGCACGAGGCGCGCGCCGGCCACCTTGGAGTGCTCCTGCAGGCGGCTCGCCGTGTTCACCACCTCGCCGACGGCGGTGAACGTGGTCGTCTCCTCGAAACCCACCCTCCCTACGGCGGCCCGGCCCGCGTGCAGGCCCATGCCGAAGTCCAGCGCGTGGCCGAACTGGGCCTCGAACGGCGTGGCCCAGGCCTCCATGCGTTCCTCGATGAGGGCCGCGGCCTGCAGCGCCTGCCGGCAGGCGGTGGGCAGGTCGGTGTCCAGTCCGAAGAGGGCCATCACGCTGTCGCCGATGAACTGGTTGGGCAGGCCGCCCGCGTCGCGCACCGCGCTGCCGACACGCTCGAAGTACTGGTCCAGCACCCAGGCCAGATCGAACGGCCACTGCCGCTCGGAGAGGCCCGACCAGCGGCGCAGGTCCACGAACAGCACCGCCACCTGGCGCTCCTCGGCGGCGGTTCCGGCCGCCCCGGAACCTCCGCCGGGGTGGAAGAGCGGCGTGACGCGCAGGTCCCCGGTCGGCCGCAGCTGGCAGGCCAGGCGCACGCCATCCGGCGCGCCCACGCGCTGCAGCGTCAGGCGCTCGTCGCGCTGCGGCGGCGGCAGGTGGCCGGAGGGCCCCTCGACCCGTACGCGGCAGGTCGAGCAGCGCGCCCGCCCGCCGCAGCGCGACAGGTGCGGGATGCCATGGCTGCGGCTCGCCTCCAGCACGCTGTAGCCGCGGGGCACCTGCACGGAACGGCCGGGGTAGCGCAGGGTGATGCGGCCCTGGCCGCGCCACGGGCGCCACCGGTCCCAGGCATGGCGCAGCAGCAGCACGGCGGCCAGCGCCAGCAGCCATCCCGTGCGCAGGCCGTCGGTCAGGCCGCGCAGCGCCCGGCCCGCTTCCGGCCCCGCACCCGGCGGCGCGGGCATGCCGGTGGCCGCCATCTCGCGGGCCATCGACAACAGCCCCAGTGCGGCCAGCACGGGCAGCAGCACCGCGGCCGTCAGCAGCAGCGGTTGCGCGCGGCGCCAGGGCGCACGCACGCGCAGGGCCATGTGCAGGCCGAGGCAGCCGTGCACCCAGGCCACGGTGAGCAAAAGCAGCTGCAGCGCGATGCCTTCCGGCGTCCAGATCGCCTGCACGATGCGCGCATAGGAGGGGGCCACGCCCCAGGCTTCCTGCGCCCAGCGCGTGCCGGTGGCGTGGGCCGCGAGCAGCAGCGGCAGGCACAGCCCGAACGCCAGCCGCACGGCCTCCAGCGCGGGCATGCGCAGGGTGCGCCGCTGCCAGACGGCGGCGAGCGCCATCGCCCCGTGCACGGCCAGCGCGCCGTAGAGCACCACCGTGCCCGGCAGCGTGCGCCACAGGGCGTGCAGGGCCCGGCGCAGTCCCTCGGCCGCTTCGAGCGACACCAGCCCGGCGGCATGGTTGATCAGGTGCAGGGCCACGTATGTCCAGAGCACCAGGCCGCTGGCCCAGCGCAGGTTGCGCAGGGTAGGCAGGGCAAGCCGGGGACCGGGAAGGGGCATGGGAGGGCGGGGCGAAGCGGAACGGGGCGGCTGAGCATAATGCGCGACGCTTCCGTGCCCCCTTCCGAGCCCCGTCTTTCCATGGCCTCTGCCCCCGTCGCCCGATCCAGCCTGGCCCTGCGCCGCATCGCCCTGTTCGAGGGGCTCGGCGACGCCTGCCTCGGCCGGCTCGCCGCCGAGTGCGACTGGCGCAACATCGACGCGCGCAAGCCCGTCTTCACGCGGGCCTCGGCGGCGGGCGAGGTGTTCTTCCTCGTGTCGGGGCGGGTGCGCATCACCACCTACTCGGCCCACGGCCGCGAGGTCACGTTCCGCGATTACGAGGCGGGCGAGCATTTCGGCGACCTGTCCGCCATCGACGGGCAGCCGCGCTCGGCCGACGTGGTGACGCTGGAGCCCACACTGCTGGCGTGCCTGCCGGGCCCCGCCTTCCTGGAGCTGCTGCGCAACGAGCCGGTGGTGGCCCTGCGCACCGTGGCCAATCTCACCTTGCTGGTGCGGCGGCTCACCGAGCGGGTGATCGAACTCAGCACGCTCGGGGTGCAGACGCGCCTGCATGCGGAGCTGCTGCGGCTGGCGCATGCCGCGGGCGTGCAGGACAACACGGCCCGCCTCGACCCGGCGCCGGCCCATGCGGTGCTGGCGGGCAAGATCAGCACCAACCGCGAGCAGGTCACGCGCGAGCTCGGCGCTCTGACGCGGCGCGGCATCCTGCGCAAGGAAGGCGCGCGGGTGCTGGTGGTGGCCGACGTGCGCGAACTGCAGGCGCTGGTGGCCGAGGTGCGCGGCGACTAGCCCGGGCCGGCGGCAACGGCAGGTGCGTCCTGCAGCGGCGCAGGCCGGCGCGCGGCGAGCAGCCAGTCGCGGAACCGCACCAGCGTCGAGAGCTGCGCCCGCGCTTCCGGGTAGCACAGCCAGTAGCCGAGGTCGCTCGTGTAGCCGCCGCCGGGCAGCGGTTCCGCCACCGTGCCGGCGGTGATCTCGTCCTGCACCAGGCAGCGCGGCACCAGCGCCACGCCCATGCCCACGGATACGGCCCGGATCATGGTCTGGAACTGGTCGAACTGGGGCCCGGCCAGGGCGTCGAGCCCGGCGATGCCGTGCGCCTCGCTCCAGTGCTGCCAGGCCTCGGGCACCGTCACGTGGCGCAGCAGCGTGCAGCGCGCCACGTCCTGCGGGCTGCGCAGATCGAAGCCCGGCGTGCCCGGCCGGGGCGCGATCAGCGCGACGTCGTTGCCGGCCAGGTAGTGCGAGCGCGCGCCGGGCCAGTGGCCGTCGCCGAAGAGGATGGAGCAGTCCAGTTCCGGATCGGAAAAGTCGTAGCCGTGCACGAACGGCACGAAGTGCAGCGTGATCTGCGGATGCTGCTCGCGCAGTTGCGGCAGCAGCGGGATGAGCCACTTGGCCGCGAACGTGGGCAGCACCGACAGGTGCAGGGCGCCGCCGCCGTCGCCGCTGGTGATCAGCTCCAGCGTGGCCGCCTCCAGCCGCGCAAGCAGGACGCTCACCGCCTTTTCGTAGCGTTCCCCGGCAGGGGTGAGCGAGAGGCGTTTGCGGCTGCGCTCGAACAGGTCGATGCCCACCCAGCGCTCCAGCTCCTGTATCTGTTTGCTGACCGCGCTCTGCGTGAGGTGCAGCGCCTCGGCCGCGCGCGAGACGCCGCCGAACCGTGCCACGGTGCAGAAAGCCCGCAGAAGGTGCAGGGGAGGGTTGAGGCGGCGCAGCGACATGGTCCCAGGATGGCGATGACAATATTCCGGATGGGAATATTAACAGGCATACGAATTGCTTTTTGAAACACGGAGCTTACGTTAGTCTTACTTTCTCTATAAGGATCAACCCCCATGCAACGTCGTCATCTTCTCGGTGCAGTGGCTGTCGCAACTGTCGTTCCTGGAATGTCTTTCGCGCAGGACAAGCCCCTGCGCATCGTCGTGCCCTTCCCGCCGGGCGGCGCCACCGACATCGCCGGGCGCTCGCTGCAGGAGCCGCTGCAGCGGCTGCTGGGCCAGCCCGTCGTGATCGAAAACCGCGCGGGCGCGGGCGGATCCATCGGCATGGCGGAAATCGCCCGGTCCGCGGGCGACGGCCTGACCTTCGGGGTGGCCACGCTGTCCACGCACGGCGTGAACCCGGCCGTGTACGCCAAGCTGCCGTATGACCCGGTCAAGGATTTCGCGGGCGTGACCGAGATCGTCAAGGCGCCCGGCATCATCGTGGTCAATCCGCAGGTGCTGCCGGTGAAGGACTTCGCCGACCTGGTGAAGTACCTCAAGGCCAATCCCGGCAAGATTTCCTACGCCACGCCCGGCAACGGCACCATCGGCCACATGTGGGGCGAACTCTTCAAGAGCGTCACGGGCACGGCCATGGTGCACATTCCCTACCGCGGTGCGGGCCCGGCCGTCAACGACGTGCTCGGCGGCCAGGTGCCGGTGTACTTCGACCAGGTCGCGTCGTCGCTGCCGCACGTGAAGGCCGGCAAGCTGAAGGCCCTCGCCGTGTCGTGGCCCGAGCGCCTGGATGTCCTGCCGGAGATCCCCACCTATGGCGAACTGGGCTATCCGCAGGCCAACGAACCCTCGTGGTTCGGCCTGGTGGCCCCGGCCTCCACGCCGGCCAGCCAGGTGCTGCGCGTGCAGCAGGCCGTGGCCACGGCCCTGAAGGAGCCCGCCGTGCGCGACCGCCTCGCCGGCCAGGGCCTCTATGCCTCCGGCACGACGCCGGCGGATTTCTCGCGCCAGATCGTGCGCGAGATCGACAAGATGAAGAAGGTTGCTGCCTATGCCAAGATCAAAATCGAATAATTTCCGAGGAGTGCGCCTATGCAAGCCGTGCTGAAACTGATCCACAGCCGGTACCTGCACGCGGAGCCCGGCGCCGCGGGCGCGCCCTGCGCGCCGCCGCAGGCGCGCATGGTGTCCACCGTGCCGGGCCGCACGCCCGTGGTGCTCGATTCGCCGCACAGCGGCACCGTCTACCCCGAGGATTTCCGCGCCGCGCTGGCCCTGCCGGTGCTGCGCCGCGCCGAAGACACGCACGTGGAGAAGCTCTACGACTTCGCCCCCGCGCTGGGCGTGGGCTGGGTCGAGGCGCATTTCCCGCGCATCTACCTGGACGCCAACCGCGACGTGACCGAAGTGGATGCCTCCATGTTCGAGGGCGGCCGCTGGCCGCACGAAGTGACGGCCGACCCGGTGGTGCTGCAGAAGGTGCGCCTGGGCAAGGGCCTGGTCTGGAAGTTCACCGACGAGGGCGCGCCCATCTACGACCGGCCGCTCACGGTGGCCGAGATCGAGCAGCGCATCGAGCGCTGCTGGCGCCCCTACCACGCGGCCGTGGCGCGGGAGATCGATGCCGCCCATGCGCGGCACGGCTACAGCATCCACATCAACTGCCACTCCATGCCCGCCGTGGCCGCCAGCCACGCGACGCTGCACCCCGGCCTGCACCATGCGGACTTCGTGGTGGGCGACCGCGACGGCACCACCGCCAGCCCCGCCCTGTCGGAGGCGATCTGCGCCTTCCTGCGCGAGCGCGGCTACAGCGTGGACTACAACCACCCCTACAAGGGCGTGGAGCTGGTGCGCCGCTACGGCAACCCCGCGCAGCACCGGCACAGCATCCAGGTCGAGATCAACCGCAAGCTCTACATGGACGAGCAGACGCTGGCGCTCGACCCCGCAGGCTTCGCGCGCCTGCACGGCGATCTGCGGGCCCTGGTGGAGATGCTGCTGGCGACCGATCCGCGGTAGATCCAGAGCGACCCACAGAACCCTTCTGGCGTCGCTGCCGCATCTTGTCGTACTTGCGCGTACTGCCTGCGATGCGGCGCCTCGCCAGAACCGCTTCGCTGGGTTCCGTGGGCCGCTCTCAGTGGATAGTGGCTCAGCCGCAGGCGCGCAGCGGCTTGCCGGCCAGCGCCGGCCGCAGTGCATCGAGCGGCGGGCGCAGCGGGTCGGTGGCCTGGGGCAGGCGCAGCAGGTAGCCGGTGGCATCGCCGCGCTCCTGCACCACGCGCGCCGTGCGCACTCCCTGCGTGCCGAGCGCCGCCAGCGCGCGCTCGGCCGCTTCTTCGGTGGAGAACCGTCCGAGCGACAGGCCCGGCTCCAGCGCCGCGCCCGGCCGGTCGTAGGCCACCTTGCGTGCGCGCAGCTCCGCCCGCTTCTTGTCGAGCGCGTCCTCGTCTGCGAAGCGCCCCATGTAGACCATCCAGCGGGCCGTGGCCGAGACCGCCTCCAGCCGCCATGCCGCATCGGGCAGGCCGGCCGAGGCCGCTGCCGCGCGCAATGCGTCGGCCTGGCGCGCATCGAGCGGGCCGGCCTGCAGGCAGGTGCCTCCTGCCGCGGCGACGGGGGCCGAGGGGCCATTGCCGGCCGGGGCCGATGCGGCAGGGGCTGCGGATGCAGGTGCGGACGCGGACACGGACGCCGCCGGCGCGGCGGGCGATGCCGCGGGCACGGGATTGCGGGCGGCGGGCCCGCCGATGCGCAGGCTGTCCGGCTGGATCTGCTGCTCCAGCCGCCGCGGCTCGGCCTGCTCCGCCGGGGCCAGGCCCCAGCTGCGCAGCAGGCCGTGCGCCCAGGCGTAGTAGCCCGCGTTGGCGAGCAGAAGGACCAGGACGGCGGCGCGCAGCATGGGGGTGTGCTCCTCGGGGTGCGGCCCTGGCGGTCAGGCCGGCGGCAGCGGCTGCCCGGCGGGCCGCACGCTGATCTCGGAACCGGTCACGGCCTGCACGCCCTGCGCGGTGCGCACCCGCAGCGCGCCGTCGGCCTCCACGCCGTCCGCGGTGCCGGCGCCGCCGTCGCTCAGGACCACCTCCCGGCCCCGCAGCACGTCGCGCTGGTGGAAGCGTTCACGCAGCGGCGCGAAACCCTGCGCCTCGAACGACTGCAGCATCGCCACCAGCGGCGGCACCAGCCGCAGCAGCGCGGCCGGCGCGTCCAGCCGGGTATCCACGTCCTGCAGGCTGCCGGGCGGCGTCGTCAGGCCCTGCGCGCTCGGCAGCCGCACGTTGATGCCCACGCCCACGACCACGTAGCGCGCGGCCCGGCCCGTGCCCGGGGCCGGCGCGGAGGCCGCGCCGACGAGGCTCGCCGTCTCGACCAGGATGCCGCCCAGCTTGCGGCCGTCGTCCAGCCACAGGTCGTTGGGCCACTTCAGGCCGATCCGCGCGGCGCCCGGCCGCGGGACCGGCTGCAGGTTCTCCGCGATGGACACGCCCACGGCCAGCGACAGGCCGGACCACTCGACCGGCGCCAGCGGCAGGCCCAGCGAGAACATGAGCGAATTGCCCGCGGCGTTGTTCCAGGCGCGGCCCAGGCGCCCGCGCCCGGCCGTCTGCACCTCGGCCACCAGCAATGTGGGCTCGCTGCTGCCAGCGCGTGCGCGCTGCATGAGTTCGGTGTTGGTGGAAGCTATGCTCGGCAGCACCTCCACGGTGAAGCCCGGCAGCAGGGGGACCACGGCCTCCCAGACCGCCTCGGCGGGCCAGCGCAGGGGCTGGGGGGCAGGGGGCTGCACCGTGCTCACCGGCGGGGGCTCCGGGGTTTGCGTGCGGGCGCTGCAGCGGGCTCGGCACCTGCCTGGGCGGTCTTCGCTTTCGAAGCACGGCGAGGCGCCTTGTCCGGCACGGCTTCCGGGGCGGACTGGTGCGTGGCGGCCTTTTTCGCACCGGCCTTGCGCTGGGGGGCAGGGGAGGGCGGCGGTGCCGAAGGCCCCGGCGGCGACCAGCCGCGCTTGGGCGCCAGCAGCGTGCCCCGGCATTGGGCGCTGCCGCACCAGCACGGGTACTCGGCCTTGAGTTTCGGGGTGTAACGCTCGTCGACGATCAGGCCGTAGTCGTAGTGGAGTTCCTCGCCCGCGTGGATGTTGCGCAGCGCGGTGATGAAGACGCGGCCGCCGCGCTCGTCGGCATAGCAGTTGGGCGCGCAGCTGTGGTTGATCCAGCGCGATGCATTTCCGCCATGGTTCGCATCAATGACACGGTCTTCATCGACGTGGAAATAGAAGGTATGGTTCGGCTGCAGCGGATCGTGCGGATGCCGGTCCTGGGCTTCCTGCCAGCCGATGATCTCGCCCGTGTATTCGATCAGCACCTCGCCCTCGGCGATATCCTGCACCGCGAACACGCCCTTGCCGTGCACGCCCGAGCGCCGCACCTGGATGCGGCGGCCGCCCCTGTCGGCGGAAGGGTCGGCGGCGGGGCGGGCGGTGCGGGGCATGTCGAAACTCTGTTAATTTGGATGGGCACACCTGCGCAGGCACGTGTGCGTGTGCGCGTGTATGCGCGAGAGACCGGAATTGTAGAAGCGCCCTTCGGGGCCGACCCCACAGAAAATGACCAAGACCCTGGTAATCGCAGAAAAACCCTCGGTGGCACAGGACATCGTGCGTGCGCTCACCCCCGTGGCGGGCAAGTTCGACAAGCACGAAGACCATTTCGAGAACGACCGCTACGTGGTCACCAGCGCCGTGGGCCACCTGGTGGAGATCCAGGCGCCCGAGGAATTCGACGTCAAGCGCGGCAAGTGGAGCTTCGCCCACCTGCCCGTGATCCCGCCCTATTTCGACCTGAAGCCGGTGGACAAGACCAAGAGCCGCCTCAACGCGGTCGTCAAGCTCGCCCGCCGCAAGGACGTCACCGACCTCGTCAACGCCTGCGACGCGGGGCGCGAGGGCGAGCTGATCTTCCGCCTCATCGAGCAGTACGCGGGCGGCGCCAAGGGCGGCCTGAACAAGCCCGTGCAGCGCCTCTGGCTGCAGTCGATGACGCCGCAGGCCATCCGCGACGGCTTCGGCAACCTGCGATCGGACCAGCAGATGCAGGGCCTGGCCAGCGCCGCGCGCAGCCGCTCCGAGGCCGACTGGCTCGTCGGCATCAACGGCACGCGGGCCATGACGGCCTTCAACTCGCGCGACGGCGGCTTCTTCCTCACCACCGTCGGCCGCGTGCAGACGCCGACACTCTCGCTCGTCGTCGAGCGCGAGGAAAAGATCCGCCAGTTCGTCAGCCGCGACTACTGGGAAGTCCACGCCGGCTTCCATGCCGAGGCCGGCGAGTACCTCGGCAAGTGGTTCGATCCGCAGTGGAAGAAGGTCGCCGACGATCCCGAGGCCCGCGCGGACCGCGTCTGGAACTTCGAGCGCGCCCGCGAGATCGCCGACGCGGTGCGCGGCAAGGCCGCCAGCGTCACCGAAGAGAGCAAGCCCACCACCCAGGCCTCGCCCCTGCTGTTCGACCTGACCAGCCTGCAGCGCGAGGCCAACGGCAAGTTCGGCTTCTCGGCCAAGACCACGCTGGCGCTGGCGCAGAGCCTGTACGAGCGCCACAAGGCCCTGACCTACCCGCGTACCGACTCCCGCGCCCTGCCGGAAGACTACCTGCCGGTGGCGAAGGACACCTTCGGCATGCTCGCCACCAGCGGCATGCGCCACCTGGCGCCCTATGCCCGGCAGGCGCTCGACGAGAACTACGTGCGGCCGAGCAAGCGCATCTTCGACAACGCCAAGGTGAGCGATCACTTCGCCATCATCCCGACCACGCAGGCGCCCAGCGGCCTCTCCGAGGCCGAGCAGAAGCTCTACGACCTGGTGGTGCGCCGCTTCATGGCCGTGTTCTTCCCGAGCGCCGAGTACATGGTCACCACCCGCATCAGCCAGGTGGTGGGGCATTCGTTCAAGACCGAGGGCAAGGTGCTGGTCAAGCCCGGCTGGCTGGCCATCTATGGCAAGGAGGCCGCCAACGAAGTCGAGGACGGCAAGGCCGGCGACAAGGGCCAGCCGCTGGTGCCCGTGAAGCCCGGCGAGATGACGCACACCGAATACGCCGAGGCCAAGGCCCTGAAGACCAAGCCGCCGGCCCGCTACTCCGAAGCCACGCTGCTGGGCGCCATGGAGAGCGCCGGCAAGCAGGTGGAAGACGAAGAGCTGCGCTCGGCCATGCAGGAAAAAGGCCTGGGCACCCCGGCCACGCGCGCGGCCATCATCGAAGGCCTGCTCACCGAGAAATACATGCTGCGCGAGGGCCGCGAGCTCATTCCCACGGCCAAGGCCTTCCAGCTCATGACGCTGCTGCGCGGCCTGGGCGTGGAGGAACTCTCGCGCGCCGAACTCACCGGCGAGTGGGAATACAAGCTCGCCCAGATGGAGAAGGGCCAGCTCAGCCGCGAGGCCTTCATGCAGCAGATCGCCGCCATGACCGAGCGCATGGTGAAGAAGGCCAAGGAATACGACCGCGATACCATCCCCGGCAACTACGCGACGCTCTCCACCCCGTGCCCGAACTGCGGCGGCGTGGTGAAGGAGAACTACCGGCGCTACGCCTGCACGGGCGCCGACGGGCGTGGCGACGGCTGCGGTTTTTCGTTCACCAAGTCGCCCGCGGGCCGTACCTTCGAGCCCGCCGAGGCCGAGGCCCTGCTGCGCGAGCGCCGCATCGGCCCGCTGGAGGGCTTCCGCTCCAAGGCCGGCTGGCCGTTCACGGCCGAGGTCGCGATCGTGCGCGACGAAGAGGCCGGCAACTTCAAGCTGGAGTTCGACTTCGGCGACGACCGGGCAGGAGAGGCATCGGGCGAGCTGGTCGAGTTCACCGACGAACCGCTGGGCCCGTGCCCCATCTGCGGTGCGCCCGTGCACGAGCACGGCAGCAATTACGTGTGCAGCAAGGCCGTGCCCACCGCCGCCCAGCCCACGCCCAGCTGCACCTTCAAGAGCGGCAAGGTCATCCTGCAGCAGCCCGTGGAGCGCGAGCAGATGGCCAAGCTGCTCGCTACCGGCAAGACCGACCTGCTCGACAAGTTCGTGAGCATGCGCACGCGCCGCGCGTTCAAGGCCTTCCTGGCCTGGGACAAGGAGGCCGGCAAGGTGAACTTCGAGTTCGAGCCGCGCGAGAGCAAGTTCCCGCCGCGCAAGTTCGCCGGCAAGGCCGGTGCGGCTGCCGGTACGGCGAAGGCCGGCACCTCGGCCGCCGCCGCCAAGAAGGCTGCCAAGCCCGCCGCCAAGGCCGCGGCGAAGAAGAGCCCGGCCGCCACCGCTGCCAAGGCCCCGCGCAAGACCGCTGCCGGCAAACCCCCGAGTCCGGCCCTCGCGGCCGTGATCGGCCCGGACCCCGTCGGCCGGCCCGAGGCGGTGAAGAAGATGTGGGAATACATCAAGGCCCACAACCTGCAGGACCCCAAGGACAAGCGCACCATCGTCGCCGACGCCAAGCTGCGCGAGGTGTTCGGCAAGGAGTCGGCGGGCATGTTCGAGCTGGCGGGGATTCTGGGCAAGCACCTGCAAGGAGATGGCGAATGACCCTGATGACTATCACCACCCCGGCCACAGACAAGGGGCACCGTGCCCCTTGCGCCGCCGGCCAGCACGCACGATATGCAGCCTTGCTGGTGGCTTGCTGCGCCGTCCTGGCCCTCGGCGGCTGCGGCACCGTCGCGTCACGTCCCTCCAACGACCCGGCCACCAGCACGCAGGCCGGCGAAAGCGGGGTGACCGTGTTCGGGACGGTCGATATGGGGGTGGGGGGGGTGCGGTCTTCGAGGTGATCGGCCGAAGCAAGGTTTTCATTGCCGCATGCCATTCCGCTGGGAGCATTCGATGGCGGCAAGCTTGTCGGTGTCGCTTTCGTTTCGGGTTCCAGCCTCAGCCTTTGCGATGTGGCACCCGAAGCTCTCCATCGCGGTGTGGTCAAAAGCCTTCGCGAGGCCGCGAAAGTCAGTTGAGTTCAGTGCCGACAGTGCCAAGGCTTGCACTCAAACTATTGTCGGCTTCCGGCTCTCATTACTTCGTGCCTCGCGCGCGCTTTGACGCCGCTCCCGCAGGCTCGCTTTGCGGGCAACCCGGCTTCGTAGAGCCGATCTTCACCTGCTCGCAGTTCCAAGGGCATGCGGCGGCTGTGGTGTGCCAAAATTTTATGGGCCGGTCTGCTGTTTTATTTTTGCCGCACTGCTCAAACCGCAGTGTTATGCCAGTCGAAAATTAGAAATCCCGGCTCTAACGTGTTTTCATCTGGAACATTGGAGAGGTGAGAAACGGCTCGCATTTTGATACCGGCCATCGGCACATGAAGCAGGGCCGAATGACTGCCGGGGAGCATTCAATCCGAGACAGTGCTCAAACGAATTCGCAGGCGAAAAGATCTATAGTACCAGCGCGCCGTTGCCGCAGACTGATAGACACATGCATCAAAGTATCCAATCCAACTTCGACATGCTGCACTCCTACGAAGAACAGTTGTGGCGTTTAGGAGCTTTAGCCGAGCGGTACTTTGCAGAAGATCCCAACACCAGCTTGCTCAAGCTCAGGCAATTCTCAGAAATCTTGGCGCAATCGCTGGCCGCCCGAGCTGGGCTACTGACGAACTCCGCTGAAACCCAGTACGAACTCATACGGCGCTTGCAGAACGAGGGCGCATTGCCTAGAGAGGTGAAGCAGGTCTTCGACCAAATCCGCATCAACGGCAACGCTGCGAATCACGCCCTGGCCGGTAATCACGCAGGAGCGCTTTCCACACTCAAGCTTTGCTGGCAGCTTGCGCTGTGGTTTCATCGCACCTTCAAAGATGCCAACCACCGAGCTGGCCCCTTTGTTCCGCCCCAGCCCCCCAACAACAAAACCACAGAACTACAAGCCGAACTGGCCCGCCTCCAGCAGGCGGTTGCAAGTTACCAAGCTCAAAATGAACAGACGGGCGCAGAGCTTGCGCAGACCAGAACACAGCTATCTTCGTTGCATGAAGAGCGTGCCGTTTGGGAGCAGTTGGCCACAGAGGCCGATGCGGCGAAAGCCCGTTTGGCAGACCAACTTTCTGCCCTGCAAGCTGCCGCTGTCGCTGCACCGGTCATGCAATACGCTTCCTTAGTGCAGTCCGCCAATGCAGCCGCTACCAAAGTCCAGCTGGATGAGGCCGAAACCCGCCGCATCATCGATGCCCAGTTGCGGCAGGCCGGGTGGGAAGCTGACACTGACACCCTGCGCTACAGCAAAGGGGCACGCCCCCTGCGGGGCCGCAATATCGCCATCGCTGAATGGCCCTGCGATGGCTATTCGGCCGACTACGTACTTTTCCAGGGGCTCACGCCCATGGCCGTGGTAGAGGCCAAGCGCAAGAACATCGATGTGTCTGGCGCACTGCAGCAAGCCAAGCGCTACAGCCGCACATTCACGGCGGGCGCTGAGGTTCATCTCCACGAACGCAACTGGGGTGCGCAGTCCGAATACCGCATTCCCTTCATCTTCTCTGCCAACGGGCGGCCTTACCTGCGCCAGTTGTCTACCAAAAGCGGTATCTGGTTTTGCGATCTACGCCACCCTGAAAACCGCAGCCAGGCGCTCGATGGCTGGTACAGCCCCGAGGGACTCAAGCATTTGCTGGCGGCAGATGAGGTCAAAGCCCACCAGCAACTGGACAACACCAATTTCAACTTCGGCTTTCCGCTACGTCCATACCAGCAGCAAGCCATCCGCGAGACAGAAAAACGTATCAGCCAGGGCCAGCGCGACATCCTGCTGGCCATGGCCACCGGTACCGGCAAAACCAAAACCTGCATTGCGCTCATCTACCGCCTGCTCAAAGCGCAGCGCTTCAGGCGCATCTTGTTTTTGGTAGACAGGTCGGCCTTGGGCGAACAAGCAGCCAACGCCTTCAAAGACACTCGCATGGAGCGCCTGCAAACCTTTGCAGAAGCGTTCGGCATCAAAGAGCTGGATGCCCAAGCGCCAGACGCTGACACCAGCGTCCACATCGCCACCGTGCAGGGCATGATGCGGCGCGTGCTGTTCGCTGCCGATGGCGTGGCCCCACCCACGGTGGACCAGTACGACTGCGTGGTGATCGACGAATGCCATCGCGGCTACACGCTGGACCGCGAGTTGTCCGACACCGAACTCAGCTTTCGGGGCTTTGAAGACTACATCTCCAAATACCGCCGGGTGCTCGACTACTTTGATGCCGTCAAGATCGGACTGACCGCCACCCCCGCCCTGCACACCACCGAAATCTTCGGTGCCCCTGTGTTCACCTATAGCTACCGCGAGGCCGTGGTGGATGGCTTCTTGGTGGACTACGAACCGCCCATTCAGATCTACACCGAGCTTTCCAAAGGCGGCATGCACTGGAAGGCAGGCGAAGAGGTCAAGGTCTACGACGCGCAGCGCAATCAGATCGAGCTTTTCAAGGCCCCCGATGCCATCGACCTCAACGTCGAAGACTTCAACCGCAAGGTCATCACCCGTCCTTTCAATGAGGTGGTGTGCAACTATCTGGCGCAAGAGATCGACCCCACGGGCAAGCGCAAAACGCTCATCTTCTGCGTCAACACCGACCACGCCGACTTGGTGGTGGATGTGCTCAAGGCCGCTTTTGAAGCGCAGTACGGCAGCGTAGAGGACGACGCCGTCATCAAAATCACCGGCAATGCCGACAAGCCGCTGGAGCTGATTCGCCGCTTCAAAAACGAGCGCCTGCCCAACGTGGCAGTCACGGTGGACCTGCTCACCACCGGGGTGGACGTGCCCGAGATCTGCAACCTCGTCTTCCTGCGCCAGGTCAACAGCCGCATCTTGTTCGACCAGATGCTGGGCCGCGCCACCCGCATGTGCGACTTTGACGGCGACCCCAAAGACAGCTTCCGCGTGTTTGACGCCGTGCGTATTTTTGAAGCCATCGGCAACATGACAGCCATGCGCCCCGTGGTGGTCAACCCCAGCATCAGCTTTGCGCAGCTGGAGCAAGAAATGGTGGCCGTGCAAGACCCCGCTGCCCGCGAGCTGGTGCGCGATCAGTTCCTGGCCAAGCTGCAGGTCAAAAAGCGCCACCTCGACGCAAAGGCCAAGCAAGACTTTGAAATCAAGGCAGGCATGACGCCCGAGGCTTTCATTCAAAAGCTGCGCACCCTGTCGGTGGATGAAATCGCCAACTGGTTCATTCAAAACCCCCAGCTGGGCGAAATACTCGACCGCAAGCGCGAAGGACGTGGCGAGCCTGTTTTTGTCTCCGACCACCCCGATGCCCTCGCAGGCATCGAGCGCGGCTACGGCACGGCCCGCAAGCCCGAAGACTATTTGAAAGAGTTCAAAGACTTCATTACCAGCCAAGGCAACCAGCTGCCCGCGCTCGTCACCGTACTCACCCGCCCACGCGACCTCACGCGCAAGCAGCTCAAGGAGCTGGTGCTGGTGCTGGACCAGGCTGGCTTTACCGAAACCCGCCTGGCCACCGCCTGGCGCGAGCTGAGCAACCAGGACATTGCCGCCCGCATCATTGGCTACATTCGTCAGGCCGCCATGGGCGACGCCCTGTTGCCCTATGCCGAGCGCGTAGACCACGCCTTGCAAGACCTGCTGGCCAAGCCACTTGCCGGCAAACCCTGGACCCAGCCCCAGCGCGACTGGCTCAAACGCATTGCCGCGCAAACCAAAGCCAATATGTTGGTAGACCGCGAAGCGCTGGACGACCCCGACCTTATATTCAAACGCGACGGCGGCGGCTTTGCCCGCCTGGACAAACTCTTCAACGGCCGGCTCCAGCCCGTGCTGGAAGCCTTCAACGACGCACTGTGGGCGGACGACCAAAAGTCCGCCTGACCGCTTTTCCCCGCATCCCCCTACATGACTGCAATCAACCCTGTGACGTCGGACATCGTCACCAAGCTCTGGAACCTGTGCAACCTGCTGCGCGACGACGGAGTGACCTACCACCAGTACGTGAGCGAGCTCACCTACCTGCTGTTCTTGCGCATGATGCAAGAGACTGGCCAGGAAGACGGCCTGGTCATCTACAAGTCGCCCAAGAAAGGCGAGCCCGCTGAAAGAATGGAAGGCACCCGCTGGGCCGACCTGATGGCGGCATCCGCCCCCGACCGGCTGGACATGTACAAAGAACTGCTGCTGGACTACGGCCTGCATGGCCGGGGCAGCGTGCAGCAGATTTATGCCAACGCCAGCACCTTCATCACCAAGCCCGCCACCTTGTCCAAGCTGGTGGTAGAGATCGACAAGCTCGACTGGTACAGCGTGCAGCGCGACGACCTGGGCGACCTGTACGAAGGCCTGCTGGAGCGCAACGCCAGCGAAAAGAAAAGCGGCGCAGGCCAGTACTTCACCCCCCGCGATTTGATCGACAGCATCGTGGCCGTGATGCAGCCCACGCTAGGCGACGTGATCCAGGACCCCGCCTCGGGCACCGGCGGCTTCTTGATTGCCGCCAACAACTACCTGCGCGACAAGTACCCGGTGGATGACCGCACTGAAGCCCAGCAGCGCAAATACCGCCACAGCACCTTTTACGGCATGGAGCTGGTGCAAGACACCCACCGCCTGGCCCTCATGAACATGCTGCTGCACGGCATTGAAGGCGGCATACAGTTTGGCGACACCCTGGGCGAAGAAGGCACCCACCTGCCCCAGGCCACGCTCTCCTTAAGCAACCCGCCCTTTGGCACCAAAAAAGGCGGCGGCCTGCCTACCCGCACCGACTTCACCTATCCCACCACCAACAAGCAGTTCTGCTTTTTGCAGCACATCTACCGCAACCTAGCCCCCGGTGGCCGCGCTGCGGTGGTGCTGCCTGACAACGTGCTGTTTGAAAGCAACGTGGGCGCAGACATACGCCGCGACTTGATGGACAAGTGCAACCTGCACACCATCTTGCGCCTGCCCACCGGCATCTTCTACGCCCAGGGCGTCAAAACCAACGTGCTGTTCTTCACCCGCGGCACCACCGACAAAGGCAACACCAAAGAGGTCTGGGTGTACGACATGCGCGCCAACATGCCCCAGTTTGGCAAGCGCACCCCCTTCACCCGCGAGTATTTCCGCACCAGGCCCGATGCCCCGGCCAGCACGCCCCGCGACAAATTTGAAGACGTGTTTGGCAACGACCCCTGCGGCGGCCCCGCAGCCTTGGCGCAGCGCGTGGACATGGGCGAGACAGGCCGCTGGCGCTGTTTTTCACGCGAGCAAATCAAGGCCCGTGGCGACAACCTGGACATCAGCTGGCTCAAAGACGACAGCGCCGAAACCGCAGACGCCCAGCGTGACGAACCCGCCCTGGTGGCCCGCCTGGTGATGCGCGAGCTGAACGGTGCCATGGCCGACCTGCGCAGCCTGCTGGAAGAGCTGGGCGAAGACCCCGACGCCGCGCTGGAAGACCAGTTGGCCGACGACACCGTGGCAGACGAGACTACGGCCGACGAGGCCCAGCCATGAGCCAACTGGTTTCCGCCGCGGCAGAAGGTGGCCTGCCCACCAGCCTGCACGCCGAGCTGCGCACCCTCATCGCCAGCAGCCGCCAGCGCCTGGCCGGCGCGGTCAATGCCGAACTCACCCGCCTGTACTGGGCCGTGGGCCAACGCTTGGCCACCGAAGTGCTGGGCGGCGAACGCGCCCAGTACGGTAGCCAGTTGCTGGAGCAACTGGGCCAACAGCTCTCGCAAGAGTTTGGCCGGGGTTTTGAAGCCCGCAACCTGCGCCGCATGGTCAAGTTTGCGCAGGCTTTCCCCAGTGCAGAGATTGTGTCGACACTGTCGACACAATTGAGCTGGAGCCACATGGCCGCCATCGTTGCGCTCAAAAACCCGCAAGCCCGCCAGTTCTACGCCCAGCACGCCGCGCAAGACCGCTGGAGCGTGCGCGAGCTGACCCACCAGATCGAGCGCAAGGCGTTTGAACGCACCGAGCTGGCTGCACTGCAAGCCCCACCCCCCGTTCAGGTTGAGCCTGTCGAAGCCCCTAGCCTTCCCGCCCTCGTCTTCAAAGACCCGTATTTCCTCGACTTTCTGGGCCTGCGCCAAGGCCACGACGAGGCCGACCTGGAAGCCGCCATCCTGCGCCAGCTCGAAGCCTTCATCCTGGAGCTGGGCCGGGGCTTTGCGTTTGTGGAGCGGCAAAAGCGCATGGTCATCGACGGGGAAGACTTCTACCTCGACCTGCTTTTCTACCACCGCCGCCTGCGCCGCCTCGTGGCCATCGAGCTGAAGCTGGGCCGCTTCAAGGCCGCGCACAAAGGCCAGATGGAGCTGTATTTGAAATGGCTGGACCAGCACGAACGCCAGAGCGGGGAGGAAGCCCCCATCGGCCTCATCCTGTGCGCCGAATCCAGCCGCGAACAGGTGGAGCTGCTGCAAATGCACAAAGACGGCATCACCGTGGCCGAATACTGGACCGAGCTGCCGCCCAAGGCCGAACTGGAACAGCACCTGCACCAAGCCCTGCTGGAAGCGCGCGAGCGGCTGGCGCGGCGCGGCGTGTTGTTGGAAGGGGGCGAGGATGAGTGATTTACCTGAAGGTTGGGTATTGACCCCGTTGGGAGTAGTCGCGACTGTTCGAAGTGGAATTGGATTCCCTTTGCATTTTCAGGGGAGCGTCGTTGGCGATTTGGGTTTCTACAAAGTGGGCGACATTTCTAGAGCTGTCGCTTCTTCTAGGGGACAACTACGGGAGCCTCAGCATCGCGTTTCGTTTGAAGTTGCGGCCAAACTAAAAGGCACGCCAATTCCCAAAGGGGCCACGGTCTTTGCCAAGATTGGCGAGGCAATTCATCTCAACAGACGTGCCTTGGTTGTTGAGGACTGCTTGGTTGACAACAACGTGATGGCGGTGAAGGCTGAGTCTGCAATTACAGACAAATTGCTGTTTCGCTTTATGCAAGCGCAAGATTTATCTGAATTGGCGCGATCGACCACTGTCCCGTCCATAAGAAAGGGAGATGTTGAGAGTTTGATGATCCCCCTTGCACCACTTTCGGAGCAAACCCGCATCGCCACCCAACTCGACACCCTGCTCGCCCGCATCCAATCCTGCAACGACCGCTTCGACGCCATCCCCGCCTGGCTCAAGCGGTTTCGGCAGGCGGTGTTGGATCAAGCCACTTCGGGCGCTCTGACTGAAGAGTGGAGAGTCAACGCAAAGCGTAATTCTGCTGCGTGGAAAAACGTGCAGTTGCACGAAGTCATTGCAGAGATGCGGAACGGTCTTGCGCAAAAACCAACCGAGCAGCCGCCCGGGTCAAAGATTCTCAGAATTGGTGCGGTACGCGCCGGGCATCTAGACCTAAATGATCACCGTTACCTTGTGGTCACACAAAAAGAGGCTTTGCAGTACGAACTGCGCAAAGACGACCTGCTTTTTACTCGCTACAACGGTAGTCTTGAATTCGTTGGCGTTTGCGCAGCCTTGAAACAAGATGCACCAAATTATGTGTATCCAGATAAGCTAATCCGAGTAAGAGCACGATCTGAACTGGTACTTCCTAAATTCATAGAGATTGTTTTTGGTAGCAGGCCGATTCGGCGCCAGGTCGAAAGTTTTGTGAAATCAAGTGCGGGTCAGCGCGGCGTTTCCGGAGCGGATCTCAAAAATGTGCGGTTTCAACTGGCCTCGCTTGAGGAACAAGCCGAGATCGTCCGCCGCGTAGAAGCCCTCTTTGCCTTGGCCGACCGCATCGAAGCCCGCGTCAATGCAGCCCGAACCCAAGCCCAACGCCTGAGCCCCTTGGTGCTAGCCAAAGCCTTTCGCGGCGAACTGGTGCAACAAGACCCGCAAGACGAGCCCGCCAATGTGTTGCTGCAGCGCCTTGCCGCGACCCAACCCGCCAAAGCGAAGGCATCGCGTGGGCGGCCACGCACCAAAACGCAAGAGCTGTTTGCCACGCCCGAAGGGGTTCAACCCGATACGGCTGGCTTGCCCGATGGTGTGTGGGCAGCGCCTGACGTAGTGGATGAGCACGCGGTAACGGCCATGCTGGTGGCAGTGCTCCAGGCCTGGGGCGGCCCCATGCCGCAGATGCAGGCCCGCCTTGCCGCCGTGCTGTGCCTGCAACCCCGCCAGATGACAGCGGCGCTGCCTGCAGAGCAAGCCGTGCAATGGCAACGGCTGGTGGGCCCAGTGGCCGACCCGCTGCCTACGCAGGTGACGCGCTTGCAGCCCGCTATCGATGGCACATGGCGCAAAGCCGTGCTGGGCATGCGGGCGCGTGGTGACTTGGTGGAAGAAGGCTCAGGGTCGCAGGCCACCTGGGCTTTGGGGCCTGACGCGGGCCAAATTGAAACGGCAGGTTGGCCACAGGGCCGTGCGGGCTGGGTGGTGGCGTACTTACGGGCGCAGGGTGCCGAGGCCATCTTGCCTTTGCTGGAACCATTGACGGTGGAGTTTGTGCATGCAAGAGCAGCCTGAACTGTTTGAACGCCCCGCCTTGTGGGTCACCCCGCCAGCGGGGGCCAAGCAGCCTGCGCTGTGGGTGCGGCGGCTCACGATCTGGAAAGAGCCGCACCTGCCGGTACGGACAGTGGAGCTTCGGCCAGGGCTGAACTTTGTGTGGTCGCCGGACCCGGCGGACTTTGGTGGCCGCAACGATGCGGGCGCACTAGGGCACGGTGCGGGCAAGACGCTGTTTTGCCGCCTGCTGCGTTATTGCCTGGGCGAAGACCAATTTGCGCCTGAGGACCAGCGGCTGAGCATCAGCGCCGAGTTTTTGAACGGTTGGGTTTCGGCAGAGGTGGTGCTGAACGGCACCCCTTGGGGCGTGTTGCGACCCCTGGGCGTGGGGCGCGGGCATTTTGCGGTGGCGAATGTTTTGCCGGAGCAACTGTTTGACCGGCAGAACGAGCCGACCGGTATGGCACCGCTGCTGAACGCTATTGAGACCCAAGTCCTCACGCCGCAAGTGGCCGCCTTGATGCCGGTGGATCATCCGCACGATGCCTGGCGGGTGGCCTTGGCGTGGCTGACGCGTGACCAAGAATGCCGGTTCGACCATGTGCTGGATTGGCGTGCGGCGGAATCGGCGTCGGAATCGCCCACCCGGTCCATGTCGCGCAGCCGCTTGCAAGAGGCTTTGCGCGGCTTGATTGCCGCCATTTCTCCCGAAGAAATTGAGTTGCAGCAGGCGATTGCCTCCAAAGCCGAAGCCCACAAGGCCAAGACCTTGGAGGCGGGGCGCAGGCAGTGGGCTTGTGAGCGGCTGCGCCTGGAGATCATTCGCAATCTGGACTTGGTACCTACCGATGTGCCCGAGGGACGGTTGTGCATTGGCGTGCTTCGCCAGGCCGCCAGCCAGAAGCTAGCGCAGGCATCCAAGGTGAGCCCGGGGGTGGATGTCTCCAACCTGGGCGAATTGCGACAACGTTGGCGTGACAGCGAGCAGCGCGTGAGTGAGCTAGAGAAACAGTTGGCCGTGCAGGAAGCCAGCTTGCCCATTCGCGAAGAACTGCTCAGGCAATACCAGTCCGAGCTGCCCGCCAGCTCGGCCAGGGTACGGGGGGCGGAAGTCCCTGCCTGCCAAATCTGTGAAGTGCCCATTGACCGCGTGTTGGCCCAAGGGTGCAAGCTCTCGCACAAGCTGCCCGACTTTGACGGCCTGCGGGCGCGTCACGACGCATTGGTGGCGCAGATCGATGAGGCGAAGAAAGCCATCGGAGATGTCCGTGTCGAGATCACGTTGCTCAAGCAGCAGCTACCACCGGCACGCTCCGCACGGGACTCCCTGCGGCAAGCACTGAACAAAGCTGAAAAGCTCAACGAAGGCCGTTCCACCAGTTGGTTCAAGGTGACCCGAAGCCTGGACGACATCAAGCGTCTGGCCCGCGATTGGGACGACTGGGACCAAGCCCTCTCTGCCGCTGCAAAGCTGGTGACGCAGATGGAGGACAAGCGTGATCGCATGGTTGCGTTCCGTGAGCAGCAGGGTCTGGTTTTTGATCGACTGTCGAACTACTTCGATGCAGTGATTCGCACGGTGGTTGGGCCCATGGCGTCAGGGCGCGTTTCGCTGGACGGCAATGGCGTGAAGCTAGCGGTTCAACTGGGGGGAGAGCGGTCTACCGCTGCCATTGAATCGCTCAAGGTGATTGCTTTCGACATTGCCGTGATGTGCATGAGCATGGAGGGCACTACCCACCTGCCCGCATTCCTCGTGCATGACAGCCCCCGTGAGGCTGATTTGGGGCTCAGCGTGTACCACCGCCTTTTCAGCACGGTTGCGACGCTGGAAGCCCAAGAAAACTCCGTTTTTCAGTACATCGTCACGACCACGACGCAGCCACCGGCGCAGTTCCAGAAGCAGCCCTGGCTGCGCCTTGAGCTGCGTGGCTCGCCATCCACCGAACGCTTGTTGCGTTGTGATCTGCCATGAGCGACATCAAACTCTTCCGCCTCACCAGCGGCACCGCCACCGAGCTGCAAGGCAGCGCCTCCGATCTGGAAAAGCCCCTGCAAACGCTGATCGAGGCCAACCTGCAGCCCTTGCTCAACATCCGCTTCATCGCCACCGAGCATTCCACAGGCAAGACGCACGGCGGGCGCATCGATTCGCTGGGCTTGGATGAAAACAATTGCCCCGTGATCCTGGAATACAAGCGGTCGGTGGGTGAGAACGTCATCAACCAGGGCCTGTTCTATCTGGACTGGCTGCTGGACCACAAGGCCGAGTTCAAGCTGCTGGTGCTGGACAAGTTGGGCGCTGCTGCCGCAGATGCCATTGACTGGAGCGCGCCCCGTGTGGTGTGCATTGCGGCGGACTTCACCAAGTACGACGGGCACGCGGTGCAGCAGATTGGTCGCAACATCGAGCTGATTCGCTATCGGCAGTTTGGTGAAGACTTGCTGTTGTTGGAGTCCGCCAGTGCAGGCAGTGATGTGGGCAACAAGATCACCTCTGCCAAACTGCTGAAAGCCGTCGCCAGCAAGCCGGGCGCCGCCGCCAAAGTGGCGCCTGCCGCAGTAGGAGTCCTCGCTTCCAAAGGCACTGGGCCAGACAAGTCCTTTGCAGACCTGTTGGCGAACTTACCGGAAGCCGTGCAACTACTGCTGGCCTCTCTAGAGGATTTCACCCTGTCATTGGGTGACGACGTGCAGCGTAAGGAACTGCGCTTGTATCTCGCGTTCAAACGCCTGAAGAACTTTGCCACTGTGGTGTTGCATCGCAAGAACTGCCTGCAACTGTTTCTGCACGTGGACCCAGCCACGGCCCTACCCGTGCTGCCGAATGCGCGAGACGTGACGAATATCGGGCATTGGGGCACGGGCAATCTCGAAGTCACGCTGACAACACAGGCCGATCTGGACGCGGTCAAGCCGTTCATCATGGCGGCGTATGAGGGCCGCAGCGATGTGCGCAGGGAAAACGCGCCGCTTGGACAGAAGGGCTGCTGATGATCAACTCCTCGCGAGTTTGACAAAAGCTGCAACGCCAAGCTGTCCCCAACGCGGGTAACGAAACCGAGCAACACGGCGCTAAACCCGCGCTGCATCGCGGGCACTGAAAATAGGGCGACAAGATGCGGCGACGAAGCCGTTTGGCCTTTGTTAGCCGCCCTAAACCACCAACCGCGAATGCCCCACGCCCCCGCCCTTCACCACCCGAATCTGCGCCGGTATCCGCTCCTTCAAGGCCTCCACATGGCTGATGATCCCGATCATCTTGCCGCTGGCGTTGAGTGAATCCAGCGCCGTGAGCGCCACCTCCAAGGTGTCGCCGTCCAGCGATCCGAAACCTTCGTCGAGGAACAGCGAGTCGATGGAGGTCTTGTGGCTCACCAGGTCCGACAGCGCCAGCGCGAGCGCCAGGCTGACCAGGAAGCCTTCGCCGCCCGACAGGGTGCGCGTGTCGCGGGGCACGTCGCCCTGCCAGGCGTCCACGATTTCCAGTTCCAGCTCGCCCGTCGGTTTGCGGCGCAGCAGGTAGCGGCCGTGCAGGCGGTTCAGGTGCTGGTTCGCCAGTTGCAGCAGATGGTCGAGCGTGAGGCCCTGGGCGAACTTGCGGAACTTGTCGCCCTTGGCGGAGCCGATCAGGCTGTCCAGCCGCTGCCACAGGTCCGTCTCCGCCGTCTGGCTGGCGATCTGCGCGAACAGGGCCTGCTGGTTGCTGCGCAGCTGGGCGTCCTGGACCAGCAGGGCGCGGTGGGCGCCGATCTGTTCGCTGAAGGCGTTCGCTGTGCTCTCAGCTCGGCCAGGCGGGCCGTCAATTCTTTGGCTGAATGCGGCGTGAGTGCCTGGGCTTGCAACTGCGCTTGCCCGAGACCACCTGCATGGGCCCTGCCGCATCGTCGCGCCAGGCGCCGGTGCGGATGCGCAGCCGGCCGCTGTAGCCGGTGGGGAACAGCGCGGCATGCCAGCCGAAGAGGCGTTCCGCGGTCAGCGGCTCGGCAAAGCGCTGGGTGGCGTCCAGCACCATGTCCACCACGCCGTCCACATGCCGGTCGGACGGGGCCAGCGCGCCGATGTCCACCCCCAGGCGGCGCGCGATGGACGAGCGCACGGCGTCCAGATCGAGGGATTCGCCTTCGATGGCGCTGGTGGTGACGACTTCCTGGGTCAGGGCGCGCAACGTGGCCTGGTCGCGTTGCGCCAGTCCCACCCCGGCCATGCGCCCGGCCAGATGGCCCTGGGCGCGGTGCACCTCCGCCAGAGGCGCTGCCAGCGCCAAGGCGTCGAAGCGCCACTGCGGCCAGTCGGGGCGCTGCCAGACGTAGGTGCGGCGGCGAGGAGCGTTGTCGGACCACATGCGGTGATTATCTGGTTTATTCGCCGCAGATTGTGCGGCGAATAAGGTGGCGGCACGCCATGCCCGGCGCGATGGGCATCGGCGCCCTGCCAATGATGACGACCGGGCACGGCGGTAGGGCGGACGACGCCGCAGAGAGCGTCCGGGGCGGTGCGGTTCGCCAAGGGCCGGCATCAGAAGCAGAAGCAAAAGCAAAAGCAAGGTTCAGCGAAACCGCGCGTCCGAACTTCCTTTTTCTCACCCTCGTTTCGCGAACTGGCCGCCACGGTGGCGGCATGCCTCGAATCATTGGCAGGCTTTCTCTTGAACTCAGGAGCGCTTATGGCGACGGCACGCATTTCCCCTTCGGCTGCAGCACCCCTGCCCGTCCGCCCGGAGACCCGGGCACCGGCTGCGCCGGCCCCGCGGCACGAGGCGCCTCCGTCTCGAAATCCTGCATTGCCCGGTTCGCTGGGGGGGCTGGCGCGACGGCAGTCGCCCGTCCACGGCGGCACTGCGTCGCCGCCTGCCCCGCGGGTCGCCCTGGACCGGCTTTCGCGCGCAGCGCAAGCCGTGCAGCCGTCGAAGGCCACCGGGCCTTCGGTGGGCCGTGCCGATCTATTCAGTCGCCTGAAAGCCAAATTGGGCCGGCATGAAGGCAGCGCTCCTCCCGACGAAAACCTTTTCGAGACCAGTCTCCAAAGCGGACTCGTGCAATCGATAGGCCTCAAGACAGTGTTCGGGGACGATCGGATAGGAGTGGATGGGGTGTGCGCCGGACTCTCCGCCATATGGCTGAATGTCCACTGTGCAGTTCCCGATGGCAACGTCGATACGAGGATGAGAGCGGTGGGGTCGCTCGAGGGAATTCAGCACGCCCTCGTTTTCCAAAGATCGTATATGACGAACCATGAATATTTGACGCGTGGCTCCGGCCCGGATACGTCGCTGCAATCGAAGGCGCGGGAAGACGTCGATGGACTCTACGGAATCGAGAGGGACAGTCGGCCGATCAAAATCACGGGTTCTACGGCAAAAATAGCCGCCATGATGGCGGACGTCGATGGCTACGCGAGCCTTATGTTCCAACGCACGGATAAGGCCTGGAAGACCAGCGGCCATGAAATGAGCATGTACCGGACCCCCGAAGACGGGATGATCACGTTTTTCGATCCCAACTACGGGGAGTTTCGATTCAAACCCGAGGACACTGCCCAGTTCCTGAGAACGTTGCGGGAAAAGTACCGCCTGAAAAGCGATGTCTCCTTCGACTGGGTATTGACCAAGGTCCGGCCGAACCATACCGACGCGAGTACGCCGCTGGACGTTCTGGTGGACTACGTCAAGGCCAACCAGGAGAGCCCGGCCCGCTCCTAGTGCAGCGGTCCGATACGGCCGGTGGCCCGGCTGCCCGCGCACATGCGCGACGCCAGAACGCCATGGCGGCCGCTACGATCCGTGTCCCGGCCCATAGCCCGGCCCGGCCGGCAGGGCCTTTCAGGAGACACATCGCCATGTTCAGCCACGTCATCGTCGGCGTCACCGACCTCGAACGTTCCAAGCGCTTCTACGACGCCCTGCTCGGCACCCTGGGCGTGCCGCCAGGCGTCGCCAACAAGGGCACCCGTTATTTCTACCGCAGCCCCACGGGCCTGTTCGGCATCACGTTGCCGATCAACGGCGAGCCGGCCACGCACGGCAACGGCAGCACCATCGGTTTCGCGGTGCAGTCGCCGGAGCAGGCCGACGCCTTCCATGCGGCCGGCGTGGCGAACGGCGGCACGACCTGCGAAGACCCGCCCGGCTACCGCGAAGGCCCGGCCGGCCCGCTGTACCTCGCCTACCTGCGCGACCCGGACGGCAACAAGCTCTGCGCCATGTTCCGGCCGCCCAAGGCCTGATCGCCCGGCTCCTGGCCCTGCTCCTGCGGCCGCAGCCGTGCGCCGTGGGGCTTCACGGCAGATCCGCCAGGAAGCGCGCGACGCGCTGCGCAAGATCCTGCGGCCGCTCGCGGTGCGGGACGTGCGCCGCGCCGGGGAGGATCTCCACGCGCGCCGGGCCGGCCGCCCAGCGGGCGATGCGCGCGGGCTGTTCGGTGGAGCCGTATTCGTCCTGATCGCCGTGCAGGGCGAGCACCGGGCACTGCACGCGTGCCAGCACGCCGGCCTGCGACCACTGGGCGAAATCAGGATGCAGCCAGGTGTCGACCCAGGCGCCGAGCACCCACCGTGCACGGGCCTCGTCGCCGCCGTGGTAGCGGGCGAGCCGCCGCAGGGCTTCGGGGCTGCGGTCGAACTGGTCGCGCGCCGCGCGGATGCCTTCCAGGGTGCGCTCTTCCACGCAGGCCTGGGCCGCCACCGTGACGAGGGCTTCGCAGCCGCCACCGCTGCCGGAGCCCGTGGGCGTCGCCCTGCCCGTGCCGCCATCCGCCGCGCAGTGCGCCGCCATGGCGCCGCCCACGCTGTGGCCCAGCGCGGCGAAGCGGTCGAACCCGAACTGCGCGCGCAGTGCCGGCAGGCTGGTGAGCGCCTCTTCGCCGATGAAGTCCGGCGGCATGGGCGCGGTGCGGGCATCGGAGCGGCCGAAGCCCAGGCGGTCGTAGGCGATCACGTCGCGGCCGGTGGCGGCGCACAGCGCCGCGGGGAAGTCCCGCCACAGTTCCACGCAGCCGAGCGAATCGTGGAAGAGCACGACCGGGAGCGGGGCCGTGCCGGAAGGCGAAGCCCCGGGGGCGGCCGGGCCGGGAGTCCAGCGGCGCGTGAACAGGCGGCCGTGGGGCGTGCCGGCCCAGGCGTCATGCGTCGTGGGCGGGTCGTGCGACAGGGCGGTGGGGGCCAGGAGGGCAGGGGCGGGCGTGCCAGGCGATGGAGCGCTCATGCCGCGGGATTGTGCGGCCTTGGGGCTCGCCGGCGCGTCGCCCATGTGCCGGGGCGCTGGCCGGTGCCGATACGGGATACTCCCCGCTCCCGCAGACCCGCCTCCCTGGGTTCTTTTTCCATCTCTCTGCCCGCAAGGACCCCGCCATTGAAATCCGCCAGCCCCTCCCTCTTCGACGAGGCCTACTACCAGCGCTTCTACTTCGACAAGAAGACCAGCGTGGTGGACCCGAAGCACATGGAGCGGCTGGGCACCTTCGTCTGCAGCTACCTGAAGTACCTGCGGGTGCCGGTGGAGCGCGTGGTGGACGTGGGTTGCGGCATCGGGCTGTGGAAGGACATCGTGGCGCGGCATTTCCCGGGGGCACGCTACCAGGGCGTCGAGTTCAGCGCGTACCTGTGCGAGCGCTACGGGTGGCAGCAGGGCTCGGTGGTGGACTATGCGGCCGACGACGGGCCGTTCGATTTCGTCGTCTGCCAAGGCGTGCTGCCGTACCTGAGCCCCCCGGACCTGAAGGCCGCGCTGGGCAACCTGGGGCGGCTGTGCCGCGGCGCGCTGTATCTCGAGGCCGTGTCGCGCGAGGACTACGAGCGCGACATCGTCGACGAGGACCTGACCGATCCCGCGCTGTTCCGCCACCGGGCCGAGGTGTACCGGCGCGGGCTGTCGCGCCACTTCCGCGAACTGGGCGGCGGGCTCTGGCTGAGCCGGGCGGCCGAGGTGCCGCTGTTCGAGCTGGAGTGCGCGGGCGGGTAGCCGGGCGGTGGCCGGGGCATGCAGCCCGGCCCGGCGGTGCACGCACACCGAGCTGGCCGTTTTCTACAGCCCCCGCTCCACCATGTCGAGCAGCCGCTGCGCAAGTACCTCGCGCAGCGCTTCGGGGGCGTCGCGCAAGGGGCCATCGATAGCGAGGAAGGCCATGCCGTGCACGGTGGACCAGGCAAGGTACTCCGCGCCGGGCCGGCGTTCGGCGGGCAGGGCGCCGGCAGCCACGAGCTCGTCAAGGGCCACGCCCAGGTGCTCGAAAGGGTTGAGCCCGCTGGCACCGCCCTTGGCGGGATCGGGGTCGCGATCCACCGTGAAGGGCTGTCCGAACGCCATGCGGAACAGCCCGGTTTCCGACTGCGCGAAGCGCAGGTAACCCCGGCCGACGGCCCGCACCTTGCCATGCGCTCGCTGGGCGATAGGCGCATCCGCAGGCACCTTGGCGAGTTCCTCTTCCATGAACACGGCCATGGCGGCCACAGCGGCAGAGCGCACGGCATCCAGCAGGTGCTGGCGGCTCGCGAAGTGGCGGTAGGCCGCATTGGGCGCCACGCCTGCGCGCCGGGTGGCCTCGCGCAGCACGACGGCGTCCGGTCCGCCCTGGCGCGCCAGTTCCAGCCCGGCATCCAGCAGGGCGCGGCGCAGATCGCCGTGGCGGTAGGTAGCGCGCGGGGTGGTGGCCGGTGGCAGGGCGGAAGCGGACATGGCGTTTGCAATGTGGACAGTGTCCATTGTCTCAGCTATATTTTGTGGACGATGTTCACATTTGGATGAACCCCCAGCCTAGGAGCCTCCATGAAAGCCCAACCGTACCTGTTCTTCAACGGCCGTTGCGAGGAGGCGCTGGCCTTCTACCGGGAAGCGCTGGGCGCCGAGGTCACGGCGCTGATGCGCTTTCAGGACAATCCCGATCCACCCCAGGAAGGCACCTGCGGCGGCGCGCCGGGCGCGCCCGCTCCCTCGCCCGACAAGGTGATGCATGCCGAGTTCCGCATCGGCGAAACCCACTTGATGGCCTCGGACGGCATGTGCGGCGGGCAGCCCCGCTTCGAGGGCATCTCGCTGGCGCTCACGCCGGCCGATGCGGCCGATGCCCGGCGCGTCTTTGCCGCCCTGGCCGAGGGAGGGCAAGTGCAGGTGCCGCTGGGGCCGGCATTCTTCTCGCCGGCTTTCGGCGTGGTGGCCGACCGCTTCGGCGTGCCCTGGATGGTGGTGGCGCCGCAGGCCTGATTGCACCGGCACGGGTTTGCCGAAAGGGCCGCCCCTCCTGCAGCACTCCGGAGTGCGTGGGCAACCAAGTGTTACTTCCTGCGCCCGCGTATCCATGGACGGGCCATGGAAAATTCACGCCATGCCGACCTTTCCTCACCAGCCCGTTCCCGCGCGAGCGTCCCGCCGTGCCTTCTGCCGCACCTTGGGGATCCTGTCCGGTGCCTTGGGGCTGGGCGCCACGCTCGTCGCGCCGCCCGCGCAGGCCCAGCCGGCCTACACCATCACCACGCCCCAGATCCAGGACGCGCTGGCCGAGAAGCTGCCGCGCCGCTACCGGCTCGGCGGGTTGCTGAACCTGGAGGTGCAGGTGCCCGCGCTGCGGTTGCTGCCCGCGCAGAACCGCATCAACGCCGTGCTGCCGGTCGTGGCGTCGGGACTGGCGGTGTCGGATGGCGCGCGCGATGCGGCGGGCTCGCTCGACGTGGATTTCGGGCTGCGCTACGAGCCGTCGGACCGCACGCTGCGCGCGCAGCAGATCCACGTCAATGCGCTGCGCATCGACGGGCTGCGGTCTTCCGCGGCGGAAATGCTCAACGGCTACGCGCAGCAGCTGGCCACGCAATCGCTCGGCGAAGTGGTGTTGCACACGCTGCGCCCGCAGGACCTGGCCCTGGCCGACGGGCTGGGCATGCAGCCGGGCCCGATCACGGTGACGGAGCGCGGGCTGCGGGTGGAGTTCGTGCGCAAGCCGGTGCCTTGAGGAGTCCCTGCGGAGGAGGCCGGTGCGGTCCGTGCGCACGGCATGCGAGCACCTTCGCGCCGCCGCGCACGGTTTCGGGCGAAAAACTCTGCAAAGCGCGGCCGGTCGCATGCTGGGAGCATCTTCACTGCGAACGCTGGCAAGGGGCCGTGAGCCGCCGCTGCCATGCGTCGCGCTTCGGAGCGCAACCATGTTCTCGACCACACGCTTTCTCTCCCAGAGCGCCAGGAAACTGCAGAGCGGCTTCAGCCAGCTGACGGGATTGGCGAAATCCCACGGCGCCCCCCGCCCCTCCGTGCCTGCCAGGCAAGCCGCGCCCGAGGGGCTGGGCGCGCGGCAGGCAAGGCAGGAGGCACCGATGGCGCCGCGCAACCCTTCCCGGCCCGAGGCGGCCAGGCATTCGCCGGCCCCGGGACCCAGCGCGCCACCGGCCCGTCCCGCCCCTGGCCGGCCCGCTGCGCAGTCCTTCACCGGGTGGCAGGGCCCCGTCATGGCGCAGCACATCCCGCATGCGCCGTCCCGGCCGCCAGCGCCTTCGTCGTCCGCCGGCCGGAGGGCCGCACCGGAGCCCGTGGGGCTGCAGCAGATCCACGCCATGGTGCAGCCGGCGGCCCATGCCGTGCACCGCACGGGACGCTTCGCCCCCGCCACATCCGCGGAAGCCCTCCCAGGCGCGCAGGCAGCCACGTCCACCGCTGCGGCTGCGCGGGCGGCTTCCCTGTCCGCGTCGTCGGTGGCGTCCCAGCGCACGCACGCGCAGCAGATCGCGGAAGCAACGGCCCACCTGACGGCGCAGCTCACGGCGTCGAGCCGGATGCACCGCAGGCTGATCGACGTGCGCGACGATGCGCAGACGGACGACGATTACGACAGGGCCGACAGCGCGATCCGCGCGCTCAAGCAGCAGCGCGAGCCCCTCATCCTGATGAACAACCTCCTGAGCGGCGCGGACCGCAACGGGTCCGGCCAGATGCGCAGGCTGCAGGACTTCGCTCCGGTGCCCGTTCCGATCGATCCGGGGGCGCTGCGCCATCCAGGCCATTTGCGCACGCATGCGGACGCTCTCCAGCGCAACGCCGCCGCCCTGCGCAGTGCGCACGCGCAGTTCGGTCCGGTCCGGGAGCTGGCCGGGCGCGCCGAGATGCTGCGGGCGGCACTGGCGCAGCACGATCTGCCCCCTGCCGCGCGCCAGGAACTGCAGGCCGTGCTGCGCGGCTTCGACCACTATGTGGCGCTCGACGCGGTGGTGCGCGGCAGCGACCGGGCCATCCGGCGCATGGGCGGCGCCGGGCTCCTGGACGGCACGCCGAGCACGGCCGCCGAACGCCGGGAGGCCGAGGCAGCGGCCCGCCGGGCCCATCAGGCCGCGCTGGACAACGGCTACTGAGGCGCCCGTGCCCTGGCGGTGCGGGCCCGGCATCGTCCTACGCGGCCGTACCGCCGCATGGCCTACAACCGGGGCAAGAGCCCGGCCACAAGGGCCGGGTGCCGCTTTCGCAGGACATCCTTCCATGCCCCTTTCCGACGATTCCGGTCGCGCAGAGCGCGACGTTGCACAGCCCTCCGACGCCGCCGAGGCCGCAGGAGACCCCTCCGCCTCCACCCGGGTCGCCGGCCACATCCCGGAGCATCCGGTGGTGGTCATCACCGGCGCGTCGAGCGGCATCGGCCACGCCACGGCGCTCGCGTTCGCGCGGCGCGGCGCATGCCTGGTGCTGGCCTCGCGCAATCCCGACACCCTCGCACCCGTGGCGCTGGCCTGCCGAAAGGCCGGGGGCCACGCGATCGGCGTGCCCACGGACGTGACCGATGCCGCCGCCGTGAAGCGGCTGGCGGAGAAGGCCCTGCGGCATTTCGGACGCATCGACGTCTGGGTGAACGGCGTGGGGGTGGGCGCGATCGGCCGCTTCGACGAAGTGCCCGTGGAGGCGCACCGCCGGGTGCTGGAAGCGAACCTGCTGGGCCATCTGCACGGCGCGCACGCGGTGCTGCCGCATTTCCGCGAGCGCGGTGCCGGCCGGCTCATCAACCTCATTTCCTTCGGGGGCTGGGTGGCCGCGCCGTATGCCGCGGCGTACACCGCCAGCAAGTTCGGCCTGCGGGGCCTCTCGGAGAGCCTGCGCGCCGAGGTGTCCGATCTGCCGCACGTGCATGTCTGCGACGTGGCCCCCACTTTCGTCGATTCGCCGGGCCTCTCGCACGGCGCCAACTACACCGGCCGGCGCATCCGCCCGCCGCTGCCGATGGTCGATCCGAACCGCGTGGCGAATGCCGTGGTGGGCCTGTCGCGCGCACTGCGTCCGCGCACGGTGACGTGGCTGGGGCTGGGAGCCCTGCCCGGCCGGGTGGTGCACGCGGTGGCGCCGGACACCCTGGGGCGCTGGATGCGCTGCCTCTCCGACTGGGGGCTGTCGCGCGCGCAGCCGGTGCAGGAGAGCGAGGGCAACCTGTTCGAGCCGTCGCTCGGCACGGCCGTGGCGGGCGGGCACCGCAAGCGGCGCGCCGGCCAGATCGGCCTGGTGGCGGCGCTCGGCGTCGTGGGCATCGCCTACGGCTGGTGGGCCGGCCGCCGGCCGCGCTGACGGGGCAGGGCGGCAGCGCCCTGGCGGCGACCGCGCGCCGGGGCTGCCGGCCCGGGCGCGCAGGGCGCGAGGCCGCGTGGGGCATCCTCCTACAGCCCGCGGCGCGGGGCGTGCCTACGATGGGCCCAGCCGCTTCCACGCGACCCCGCCTCGCCGCCGCCGCCTGCCGGCTCCCCTCTGCAATGCGCCACGCTGCCGTGGCACCACCAGCACAGGACACACGCCATGACGTCTCCCATTCCTTCCGTCGGTGTCCGCGCGGCCGCCGCCGCGCCCACCGCCGTTCCCTTCACGTTCTATGCGGCCAACGGCCGTGTGTATGCGAGCAACGTGAAGGACAAGCTCATCGACCTGGGGCGCCTGGACCGCGAAGGCAAAGGCTACGCCTACCAGCTCGACGCCGATGACAAGATCGCCTCGCGCGGCTTCGAGACGCCGGAGCACGCGCTGGCGGACATCGTGGGCGCGATCACCTTCCTGTTCCTCGACGGCCAGTTCACCGCGCTCGCGGATGTGGGCGGCGAGCGTCCCGACCTCGCCGATGCACCGCAGATCCACGTGACGCTGGATGCGCTGGGCAAGGGCGAGCCGGCCATCGCGGCCGACATCTAGCCCCGAGGGGCCCCTTTCGGAGCGGCCGCCGGTTCGGCGCCCGGAGTCCTGGGCCTGGCACCGATGACGTGCCGGAAGGGGCGGGCGCCCTGCATTGCGCGCGCCGCCGGGCCCCGGATTTTTTCTTTTTCCCATCCCTTCTTTTTCCACACCCTGTCCGCGGCCGGCATCCGGCGCTCCCCTGGGGGCGCGTGCCATAGGGCCGCGGCGCCGAGACAAGGAGCCGCATGCCCACCACCGATCCCTCCACTCCCTCCCTGCTGGCCTGGTTCCACGACGAAACGGTCTGGGGCCTGTCGCTGTCGAGCATCACCCTGGCGCTGGCCGCCACGCTGGGCGTCTACCTGGGCATCACGCTGCTGCTGGGCCTGGCGCAGCGCCGCAGCCGGCGCATCGCGGAGGCCCGCGCCGCCTCGGGCAGGCACGGCGCCGGCCGGGTGGCGGCAGTCGTCTCCGAGGTGCTGGGCGGCACCAGCCATCTGCTGATTCTGCTGGCGGCGCTGCTGGTCGGGGTGGGCATGCTCGATCTGGCGCCGCGCTGGCAGGCGCGCGTGGGGCAGCTGTGGTTCATCGCGCTCGCGCTGCAGGTGGCGCTGTGGGGCACGCGCGCGATCGGCATCGCCATCCGCCGCTACGAGGAGCGGCACCTGGGCACGCCGTCGCTGCAGGTGAGCGCCTCGGGCACGCTGATGTCCTGGGGCCTGCGCACGCTGCTGTGGGCCACCATCGTGCTGGCGATGCTCGCCAACCTGGGTGTGAACATCACGGCCTTCGTGGCGAGCCTGGGGGTGGGCGGCATCGCCATCGCCCTGGCCGTGCAGAACGTGCTCGGCGACCTGTTCGCCTCGCTCGCCATCGCCGTGGACAAGCCGTTCGAGGTGGGCGATTTCATCGTGGTGGGCAGCGTGGCGGGCACGGTGCAGCAGATCGGCGTGAAGACCACGCGCATCCGCAGCCTGGGCGGCGAGCAGATCGTGATGTCCAACACCGACCTGCTCAAGCAGACGATCAACAACTACCGCTACCTGCAGGAGCGCCGCATCGTCTTCAACTTCACGCTGAGCTACGCCACGACCGCGCCGCAGGCCGAGGCGGTGTCGCAGGCGGTGCGCCGCATCATCGAATCGCACGACAAGGTGCGCTTCGACCGCGCGCACCTCAAGGGCTTCGGTGTGAACGCGCTCGAGTACGAAGTGGTCTACATCGTGCTCGACCCGGGCTATAACGCCTACATGGATGTGCAGCAGTCCATCAACCTCGCGATCATGCGCGAGCTGGAGTCGGTGGGCGTGCAGTTCGGCGTGCCCGTGCGCACGGTGCACATGGTTCCACCCACGCGCGGCGAAGGCCCGGCGGCCGGCGCGATTTCCCAGGAGGCATTCCCATGATCGAGACCCCCCGCATCGAACGGCTGGCATCGCGGCCCGTGGCGCTGCTGCCCGTGGCCTGCACGCGCGAGGAGATCCGGCAGGCCATGGGGCGCAGCGTGCGCGCGCTGATGGATGCCCTGGCCGCGCAGGGCACCTCCCCGGATGGCCCGCTGTTCACGCACCACCTGCGCCGCCCCACGGACACCTTCGAATTCCACCTCGGCGTGCCGGTCGGCGCGCCCGTCGGGCCGGGGCCGGACGGCGGCATGCGGCCGGGCGAGTGGCCTGCCATGCAGGTGGCCCGCACCGAGTACCGCGGCCGCTACGAAGACCTGCCGCGGGCGTGGGAGGCCTTCCGGCAGTGGATCGATGCGCAGGCACTGCAGCCCACGCAGGACGTGTGGGAGTGCTACCTCACCGGGCCGGAGACGGGCGGCGACCCCAGCGCCTGGCGCACGGAGCTGATCCAGCCGCTGCGGCCGGCATGACGGCTCGCCCGGCCGCCGGCTGAGCGCTCACTGCACGCGCCGCCACGGGCGCGAAAACCGTCTCTCATGCGGTGCGTGCAGGTCGTGTCGGGGCGCATTGTTCGTTTTCCGGCGTTGCAACGCATGGGGGGCGGGCAGGCACGCAGGCCGCTTCGGGCTGCGCACGGTGCCTTCGCGTGCGCGCGGATTTCTGCGGCAGGGACATCGACAGTGTTTGCCTTCCGCGGCGCAGCCTGCGGCGCGCCTGTATGCCCTGCCCCTGTCTTCCTGGAGTGCCCACCCATGGATTTCCCCGCGTGCACCCGTGCGCCTTCGACCGCCCCGTCTTCCCCCTGTACCTCACCAGAGGAGCCACGTTCTCCGGTTGACGAGGGTGCTGGCCTGGCCGGGCCTGGCGAGGGCCGGCCGATGGCTGCTTTCCCCCCGCCGGCCGTTTCGCGCCGGAGTTCGCTGCCGCTCGCCGCGGACGGACTCCGCCCTCGCTCCGCCGCATTGCCGGGCACTGCCGGACCCAGGGCCGCAGCGGTCGCCCCGACAGGCACGTCTGCCATGACCGTGGTGGCCGCTACGGGCGTCGCCACCGCGGCCGGGAAGCGGCCGGGATTGTCGGACGCCGCCTGGGAGCGCATCGCGCGGCTGCCCGCCGCGCAGCGCCAGCGCCTGAGCGCCTCCGAACGCGCGACGGTGGCCGGGGTGGTGCGCGAACTGCGCCGCCGCGTCGAGGCCGCGGGCATCGACTTCGTGCCGGTGTTCGGCCACTGGTCGCTGCGCACCGACAACTACCGCGAACTGGGCCGCGCCAGCCAGGCGGACGTGCAGGAGGGGCGCGACACGCTGCCGGCGCGTATCGCCGGCTACGGCCTGGACTTCGTCGCCAGCACCGAGTACCGGGGGCGTCCGCAGCATCCGGGGGCCGTCGCCTCCATCGCGCCGCTGCCCGGCGGGCAGGTGTCCGGCACGGTGCTCAAGCTGCCTTTCGACCGCGCGGAGGAGTTGCTTTCCGTGCTGCTGGTGCGTGAAATCGGTGCGGAAGCGGATTTGCGCAGTCCGCCGGACGCCGACGGACGCCCGCGTTCCAGCCTGATGTACCGGCCCGCGGTGCGCCCGGTCACGCTCGGCGACGGCAGCACGCTGCACGCACTGCTTTTCGAAACGCATCCCGAGGGGCCGAAGTCGCTGCGGCGCGTGTTCGGCGATGCGGCCGGACTCACGGCCGGGCGCCTGGCGTTCTTCATCGCGGCCGAAGGCGGCTTCGTGCGCGACGGCAGGGCCTTCGGCGGGGCCAGCGCCGACTACTGGAGGGCCGGCATGCAGCGCCTCGTGGATTCGGGCGACACGCCCGACCCCCTGCTGGCCGAGGCCTTCCGTCTCGCGGCGGAGAGCCGCGCTGCCGACGGCACGCTGTCGCTGGACGCCATGGCGGGGGCGGCCGTGCCGCGCGCCACATGGCACGGCCACCGGGGCTGGCTCGCATCGGCGGAGGCGCGGCTGCACCACGTCTATGCGCGACCCGCGGGTGCGGACGCGCTGGCGGGGCACCGGCGGCTTCAGGACGCGATGGACGCGGTGCTGGCGGGCTGGCAGGCGGGCGAGGCCGCGCAGAGAGCGCGTGCGGGCGGCGCAGACCTGCGCGCGGCGCTTGCCGGGGACCTGCCCGCACTGCTGCGCGAGGCCGGCTTCGATCCATCCGTCTATGCGCCGTCCGCGCAGGGGCCGGACGGCTACGGTCGGCACCTGCTCTTCAGTGAATCCGACGCGCGGGCCGGCATGCAGGGCCTCTACAGTGTGCAGGTGGCGGCCTTCGATGCCCGGCGGCATCCGGCCGCGCTGGCGCATCCCGCGCTGTGCGCCGTGTTCGAGGCGCCCCGGGCAGCCGGCGGGGAAGCGCAGCGCGGAGGGGCGCCGGGCGGCAGCACCACCGTGGCGGTCTACCTGCACCGCGATATCGACGGCGTCTCGGGAGGGCTGGAGCGGCCGGCGCACGATCCGTTCACGCCTGCAGCCCGCATCCTGCACTGACGGCTGCCGGCCGGCAGGCGCCATTGTTCCATCCACGGGCCGGTGTGTTGCGCGCAGGCGCCGTTGGCTGCGGCCGGAGCGGCCCCATCTGCAGGGTAGACCGGCCGCCGCCCATCCCCGGCTTCCCGCGGCCGCTTCCAGGAGAATCCCGCCATGCCTTCCACTTCGCCCCTGCTCGCCGTCCAGCCCCTGGGTCCGCTCTGGCCCACGCTGGACCCGTTCCTTTTCTGCGCCCACCACGATGATGCCTATCCGCGCGGCAACGCCCGGATGGGTCCGGACGCTCCGCTCGCCGGCCGGCAGATCGGCCAGGATTTCTCGCGCAAGGACGGCTGGAGCATGTACCACGGCGACGTGGTGCCGGGCTTCCCGCCGCATCCGCACCGCGGCTTCGAGACCGTGACCATCGTGCGCACCGGTCTGATCGACCATGCCGATTCGCTGGGCGCGGCCGCGCGCTTCGGGCAGGGCGACGTGCAGTGGCTCACCGCCGGCAGGGGCGTGGTGCATTCGGAGATGTTCCCGCTGCTCGACCCGGCGCAGCCGAATCCGCTGGAGCTGTTCCAGATCTGGCTCAACCTGCCCGCGGCGGACAAGATGGCGCCGCCGCACTTCACCATGTTCTGGGCCGGCGACGTGCCCCGCGTGGTGCACGACGACGACGCCGGCCGCCGCACGGAAGTGACGGTGATCGCGGGCCGCGTGCCCGGCGAGGCGGCCGAGCCGCTCGCGCCGCCGCCGCACTCCTGGGCCGCGCGCCCGGAGTCCGACGTCGCGATCTGGACGCTGCGGCTCGCTCCGGGCGCGCGCTACCGCCTGCCCGCCGCCACCGGCGAGGGCACGCGGCGCATGCTCTACCACTTCGCCGGCGAGGGCGTGCGCGTGGCGGGCGAGGCCGTGGGCCATGCGGCGATCGAGCTGCGCGCGGGCGAGGCGGTGGAGATCGCCAACGGCAGCGACGCGCAGGCGGCCGAATTCCTGCTGCTGCAGGGCCGCCCGCTGGGCGAGCCCGTGGTGCAGTACGGCCCGTTCGTGATGAACACCGAGGCGGAGATCCACGCCGCGCTGGCCGACTACCGGCGCACGGAGTTCGGCGGCTGGCCCTGGGGCGACGGAGCGCCGGTGCACGGGCCCGAGCCGCGCCGTTTCGCGCGCCGGCCGGGCACGGAGGCCGACGAGGTGCCCGCGCCGCTGCCCGGGTGACGGCCGCCTTGGGAAAGCCCTGGGGCCGTGCCACGGCCCCGCCCGCCGGGGCCGGGGATGCCTGACAATGGGCCCATGGCGCGGCCCCGCGGGGCGCGCCGTCGTTTTTTCCCGTGCCACCGCACCGCATCGCTTCTTTGCCGCCATGAACATCACCAAGGACTCCGCCGTCACCCTCAGCTACAAGATCACTAGCCCCCAGGGCAAGCCCCTGGATTCGGGTGACGTGGCGTATCTGCATGGCGGCTACGACAACCTCTTTCCGAAGGTCGAGGCCGCGCTGGAAGGGCAGGCCCCGGGCTTTTCCACCACCGTCGAGCTGGACGTTGCCGATGCCTTCGGCGAGCGCGACGAGAGCCTGGTGCGCACCATCCCGAAGAGCGAATTCCCGCCCGGCGTGAAGGTCGGCGGCCAGCTGCGCGGCGTCGGCGACGACGGCCAGCCGCAGCTCTTCAACGTGGTGAAGATCAAGGGCCCCGAGGTGCACCTGGACGGCAACCACCCGCTCGCGGGCCAGGCGCTGCGCTTCACCTGCAAGGTGACGGAGGTGCGTCCTGCCACCGCCGACGAGATCGCCCACCGCCACGTGCACGGCGGGCACGGCCACCACCACTGAAGCCTGGAGCGCCGCGGACGAACGTTGCCGGCGCGCTTTCAGAGCTGCTCTCAGTACTCCACGTCCACCACCACGTTGTCCTGGTAGACGCCGGGCGGCGGGGGGCTCTGGTCCGCGTAGATGCGCGCCGTGTAGGGCAGGACGATGGGCGTGAGCCCGTCGGTGAGGGCCGAGCCCGCCACGCGCGTGCCCGCCGCCGCGCCCCAGATGCTGCCGTCGCCGCGGAACAGGTCGTAGGCGAGGCGGTTGGCGCCGCTCGCCATCTGCCGCCGGCCGCCCGCCGGATAGGTGCCGGGCCCGAGCCCCACGGTGACGGACAGCCCGCGCGTGCACACCACCGACACGTTGCCCGTCACCGCCGCGAAGGCCGCCGGCAGGGGCGCGGCGCCGAACTGCACGTTCGGGGCGGAGAAAGTGCAGTCGTTCGTCACCACGAGCTGCACCGTGAGCACCCGGTTCAGGTTGCCGTTGCGCGGCGTGCCCACGCAAAGGCCGCCCACGCCGAGCAGGCCTTCGCAAATGTTCGCGTAGGCCCAGTTCACCGTGATCGTGTCGGTGTAGGTGCCCGCGGGAACGTTCGCGCCCACGGCGGTCGTGATGCGCAGCGGCACCGAGGCCGTGTTGTTGCTGAGCAGCGCCACCAGGTTCGCCCCGTTCGCGTTGATGACCAGCAGCCCCTGCGTGTAGCCCGCGCCGCCCAGGTCGGTGACTTGGTAGGGAATGGGCGGCTTGCTGCCGTCCTTGAGCGTGAGGCCCGTGGTGGGGCTCACGAACTTCGCCTGCACCGTGGGCGTGCCGAGCGTGGAGAGCACGATGCCGCCGCAGCCGAGCGTGAACTGCGCGGTGGTGGAAATGGCGGGGCCGGCCAGCACGCGCTGCGAAGGCACTGTGCCCAGATTGCCGCCGGTTTCGCTGTTCACGCAGTCGGCCGCGGCCGGCCGGCACAGGGCGGCGAGCAGAGCGGCGGCGGAAAGCAGGGCGTGGCACCGCCATCGGCCGCGGGCCGCGCGCGGTATGCGCTGCATGGGGTTCACAGCGCGGTCCTCCCGGCCGGGCCTGCTGCGGGGCCGGCGGCGGGGGCTGCGGCGGGGGAGCCTTCGCCCGCGCGGCACACCACCCGCAGATCGCGCTGCTCCGCATGCTCGGCCGCATCGAAGGCGGCGCGGCATGCGCGTCCGTCGGGCATGCGGGCGGTGAGCGTGTTGCGCGTGTGCAGGGTGGTCAGGTAGACCACGCCGTCCCATCCGACCACCGTGGGCACCTGGCCCTGCTCGTGCACCACCGCGCTGCCCGGCGGCAGGGCCGTGCCGGCCTCGTCCACCAGCGTGAGGGTGGCCGTGCGCATTCGCAGCACCGGCATGCGCACCAGCGTGCCCGTGCCCCGCGCCACGGCCGCGCGGCGCTCGAGCAGGGGCGTGTGCACGTCGGCGGGCAGCGAGAGCGGATCGATCGCGTAGCGGGCCGGATAGTAGGCCGGCACGTTGGGCACCAGCAGGTAGCCCTGCGCATCGGTGCTGCCGACCGGCTGGTGGTTGAAGGTGATCGGCACACCGGGCGTGCCGTCGGTGGAGACAAGCGCGAAGCCGTCGGTGACGCGGTTGGCCGCGAACACGTAGCCGTCCATCGCGCCCAGCGATCCCGAGGCGCCGGCCCAGTGCATGGTGTCGGCGGACGCGCCGAAGATCCCGCCCTGCACGAGGCCGTTGCGGCCCTGGTACTGCGCGCTCGCGAGGCGGTAATCGGTGCCCGCGCCGCCACCGCGGCCACCGTTGCCGCGCGCCTGGGCGATGCGCCAGCCGAAGCCGCCGTCGCTCGGCAGGCTGCGCTGCAGCCCCAGTTCGCCCTGCGTGCCGGCACCGGTGTGCGCGGCGGCGGCCTGCGCCGTGAGCAGGGCGTCGAGCAGATAGGTCAGCTGGGCACGGACCTGGGTCTCGCCGGTCTCCACCGTGCGGCCCGCCGTGAGCGAGAAGAAGGCGTCGCGGCCCATGGGCATGCTGTAGCTCGCATAGGCGACGCGGCTGCGCTCGGCACCGGCGCCGCGCAGGTCGATCCAGCCCGCGCCGATCGAGGCGCTGCCCAGCACCCGGCTCGCGTTGATCTGCCGCGTGGAGCGCGCGGACCGCAGCGAGCCGCCGCCGTAGTCGCCCGCATCGCCGAAGCCGGAGGCGCGCCGTGTCTCCTGCACCGAGATGCCGCCGCGGGGCGTCTGGTACTGGTAGCCGGCGCTCCACTGCCAGCCGCCGCGGCGGTCGGCCGACACCGCATCGCCCGGAGTGGCCCGCCCGCGCGTGAGCGAGGCATTGAAGATGCCCAGCGTGCCCCAGCGCGCGAGCCCGCCCACGCCCAGCACGGCCAGCCCACGGCCGGCCTGGGCCTGGGCTTCCACCGTCACCGCGTTGCTCAGGCCCCGCCGCAGCACGCCGGTCGCGACGGGACGGCCGTAGGCGAAGCTGCGCAGGCCATAGCCGCGCCGTACCGCTCCGAGCGACAGCGAATAGTCGGACCATCCGGGGCGCAGCAACTGGCTGCTCACGTAGAACGGCACGGTGGCCACCACCTGCCGGCCCAGCGCGTCGGTGGTGACCACCGAGGCCGTGCCCGCACCATTCACGGCGGGCAGCTCGCCCAGCGTGAAAGGGCCGGGCTGCACGGTGTGGCGGGCCGCGCGGAAGCCGTTGACGAACACGTCCACGGCCGAAGGCACGGCGGCCTGGCCGGCGAATTCGGGCATCGGGTAGGTGACCAGATCGGGCCGCGCGGCGAAATTGCGGGCCCATTGCACGCCGCCCAGGCGCACGGGCGTGGTCCAGGGCAGCGCGCCGGTGATGAGGTCGCCCGCCGTCCACGCCGTGGCGCTGCCCGCGTCGGTGTCCGTCCAGGCGGTGTCGTAGCGCAGGTAGCCGTTGCCGGTGCCGCCGCTGGCGTGCCGCAGCACGCCCGTGTGCGAGACCACGCCGTATGCGCCGAAGAGGCGCTGCTCCGACCAGACCGATGCGGCCGTGAGGCCGCGCGTGCGGGTGGCGTAGACGTCGTAGTTCATCAGGAAGCCCGTGCCGCGGGAAAGCGCCACCTCGTCCGCCGGCTCTGCCGACAGCGTCTGCAGCGGCAGCCAGTCGGGCGGCACGTCGATGCGCAGGCGCTGCGCGAGGCTGTCGTACGCGACCGAGACGCCGGGCAGCGCATCCACGGCCACGGCGGTGCCGTCGGGCTGGTCGGTGCGCACCCGCAGACGCCGCAGCAGGGCCGCGTCGATCTCGTAGTGCGGACCGCGCTGGCGCACCGCGACGAGTTCGCCGCTGGCCAGGCCGTTCACCTCCACCTCCAGGTAGAGCAGGGTGGATCCCTCCGCGGCCTCCGCGCCCGCCATGGGCTCCGGCGGCGGGGGCAGGTCGCCCGCGGACGGTCCGGCGGGCAGGCAGGCCAGCAGCGCCATCCACCGGCCGGCACGCAGGCGGGCACGGGCTGCGGCGCGGCGTGCGGGATCATGGCGCGGCACGGGGCAGCGGCGCTTCGCGCCCGTTCACGGTGGCCTGCAGCACCGCCCGCGGCGGCGGGGGCTGGTCCAGCGCCCAGCGCCGCTGGCTGTTCGGCAGCACGTAGCCGAGGAGGCCCGGGGAGACCACCGGCCCGTCCCCCCCGTCCGGCTGCCGCCACCGCACGGCGGTGAGCCGGGCATGGCCCGGTCCCGCGTTCTGCACGGCGAGCTGCTGCGTGCCGTCCGAAGAGCGCTCCACCGTCCACCGCAGCGACGGCTCCAGCGCGTCGCCGGCGGACAGGCGCGACAGCAGGTCCGCATGCGTGGCCGGCATGCGCGGCCCGAGCGTGCCGGGGGCGTACACGAAGAGCGGGATCGCGTAGCGGATCTGCAGCCGCACGCCGAACTGTGCGGGCGGCCGCGATGCGGCTGAAGCCCCTTCGGCCTGCGCCATGGCGGCGGTCGGGGGCGGCAGCTCGTCGAGCAGCACGCGGAAGGCCTGCTCCTGCCCGGCCGGCACGGGCTGCGTGGCGATGAGCCGCACCATCTGCCGCGCGCCCGCGGGAATCTGGCTGATCGGCGGGCTGGCCACCACCGCCTGCTGGGGCGCAAAGCGGTCTTCGCCGTCCTCTTGCCGCCAGGCGAAGACGCGGGCCTGCATCGCCACGGGCTCGCTGCCGCGGTTCTCGATCCAGAGCGCGACCGCGCGCTGCTCGCCCGCGATGACGGGGTCCACCGGCCAGATCATCAAGGGGGCTGCGGCGTGCAGGGCCGTGGGGGCGACCGGCAGCAGGGCGGCGAGGGCCAGCGCCCGCAGGCGGCCACCGGGGCCTGGCCATTGCTGGTGCTGGTGCTGGTGCCGGCCCAGGAGCGGAAGGACAGGAGCGCTCACCATGACAGCGTCACCTGCACCGTGTCGGTATAGACGCCCGAAGGCAGCCCGAAGCCGGGAAACGTGACCGTTCCCTGAAGCGGCAGGGCCGCGGCGACCGCGCCGAGCGTGAGGCTGGCCGGCACGTTGGGCACCAGGGCCGTGGTGGTGCCCGCGGCCAGGGCCAGCACATAGGGCACGAAGGCGCCGGCGTTGTTGGAGAGCCGGCGCTGGCTGCCCTGCGCATGCTGGCCCGCGTCGGCCGCCACCTGCACCGCCGTGCCCGGCGTGCACTGGATCAGGGCCTGCCCGCCCGCGCCCGAGCCCGCCAGCCGGGTTTCGGTGCCCGTGCGCACAGCGGAATGCGTCCCGAAGTCGATGCTTCCGAAGCCCAGGCCCGTGACCTGACCGGCCGCGCCGGCCACCATGCAGCCGCGCACGATGGCCGCATTCACCGCGAAGGTCGCCTGGGTGGGAATGGCCGCGGGCGTGGCGGGCGCGGTGGGCAGCAGTGCCCACAGGGGCAGCAGCGGCGTCAGGAACCGGTGCGGCGCGGGCAGCGCGGCCGGCCATGCGGCAGCGTGCCCACGCCGCGCCCGGGGGCGGGCGGCGTGTCGCATGGCTGGAATCTCCCGTGCCACCGGCGTGCCGGCGGCCCTCGTCATCGGTTCAGAAAGTGAGCGTGACCTGCAGCTGGTCGGTATAGAGCCCCGCGGGCAGGGCCACCGCGCTGGTCTTGTTGACGAGCCCGTAGATCGGCAGGGTGAAGGGGTTGCCCGCCGACGGCACCGCGATGCCGGTGACCGCCGTGGCCGCCGTGTAGGGCACCGTATGGCCCGGGTCGCGGTACACGTCGTAGGGCAGGAAGGCGCTGCCGTTGGACATCGCGCGCGAGCCCGTGCCGATGCCCGCGCCCTGGCCGGGATGGGTGCCGCCGTCGATGGTCACGCTGAACGCGGTGATTTCCGGCGAGCAGACGATCTGGGTGGCGCCGGCGCCGCCTTCGCCCCCGCTCGCGGTGGCACTGGCGGTGCCCACGAACGTGGCCGGGCGTGATCCGAAGTCGAGCGTGCCGAAGTCGGCGCCGGAGACGGTGCCCGGCCCGCCGTTGATCACGCAGCCCGAGGTGAGCATCATGCGCGCGCCGAGCACGCCGGACAGGGTGGCCGCCCCGAGCGGCGCGGTGACCGTGGCCAGCGCCAGCGTGCAGGCGGCTGCGGCCATCGCCGTGCGGGCCGGCCGGCCTGGCCGGACCCCGGGGCCCGGGCCCCGGGCGGGACGGGGGGACGGTGACTGGATTTCCATCGCGTTCTCCTCCACAGACAAAACCGGTGCGGCGATGGCCCTGGCCAACCCGTACGTCGTTCAATGCGTTCTGCGCCCTGTGTCATCCACCTTCCGCTGCCGGAAGGCCGGGTGGCTTGACCCACCTCTGATCGTGTTTGTACCTCACCTGACGGGACGGTGGAATCCCCGAAAACCAGCTGTAACTCCTGGAAGAGCCGGGAAAATGCGTTCTTCCGTGCGTATTGTCGAGTTCAGCGCCGAAGCAGGGCCTGCCGCAGCAGCCGCGCGGCCCGGTCGCGGATGCGGAACGGGCTGTGGCCCGGTGCAGGGCGCTGCTTGGCGCGGATGCAGGCCGCCAGGAAGTCGTCCAGGATGGGCGCATCGTCCATGGTCTGCGAGGCGCCGGGTTTGAAGAATTCCGGGTGCCATTGCGTGGCCGCGATATAGCCGCGCCCGGAGTGGGCATGCCGGCGGATCGCCTCGGGCACGCCGTCCGGATGGCTCCACGCCTCGATCTCGAAGCCCGGGGCGAGATTCTTGATGCCCTGGTGGTGGATGCTGTTGACCACCGCGCGCGACTGCTGCGGGTACATCTGCGCCAGCCGCGTGCCCGGCACGATCTCCACTTCGTGGAAGTGCTGGTCGTAGGTGACGGCGTTGCGGTGCTGCTGCGCGCCCGGATGCTGGGTCTCGATGTCCTGGTAGAGCGAACCGCCGAAGGCCACGTTGATGAGCTGCAGGCCGCGGCAGACACCGAAGATCGGCTTGCCGGCCTGCTCGAACGCCTCCACCACGGCCAGATCGTAGAGATCGCGGATGCGATCGCCGAGCCAGGCGTCCTTGAGGGGCACCTCGCCGTAGCTGCCCGGCCACACGTCGGCGCCGCCGTGCATCACCACCCCGTCGAGCCATTCGGCATAGTGCGCGAGCGTCACGTCGCCGCGCGCCGTCTCGCCGGTGGGGCAGGGCACCATCACGACCATCGCCCCGGCCGACATGATCCAGTGCGCGATCGACTGCTCGACGTACTGCAGCGTCTTGTTGGTGAACAGCGAGCGGGCGGGGTCGGCGTGCGAGAAGCAGGCCGACAGCCCTATCTTGAGCCGCTGGGCGGCGGACAACGCCGAGGCACGGCGCGTCGGCGGCGCGCCGGAAAAGGGGGGAAGATCAGGCATGCGGAATTTTTAGCACCATCCGCCGCGGCTCTTCTGTAGGAGCCTGCCGCCGGAGTGCCTGGCCGCCCGTCCGATCGCAGCGTGCGCTGAGGGCGGGTTTCGTCACACCTGGGCGCATGATGGTGCGGCAGGGGGCTTGTTTTTCCCTGGAGTGCCGCGATCCTGGAAGTAACGCGCCCATCTTTCCATTCCATCCCCGCTTTCCCGCTTTCCGCTTTCCGCTTTCCGCTTTTCGCAATACCTACCAAGGAGGCTTCGATGCAAGTACAGGTCCGGCACGACGAATACATCCAGGGCGGCGAGTCGCTCGCCCAGTGGATCCAGAGCGAAACCGTGGAGCGCCTCTCGCGCTTCCGCGAGCACCTGACCCGCGTGGAAGTCCATCTGTCGGACGTCGATGCCGGCAAGTCCGGCAGCGCCGACAAGCGCTGCGTGGTCGAGGCACGCCTCGCCGGCCGCCAGCCGATCGCCGTGAACGCCGAAGCGGACAAGCTGGCCGATGCCTTCACGGCCGCGGTGGACAAGCTCGCCCGTGCCATCGATACCGACCTGGGCCGCCTGAAGGACAAGCACGGCCGGGAGACGATCCGCACCATCACGGAGTGACCGCTGCCGGTGCCGGCCGACCCCGAGCGGGGCGGCAGGCACCGCGCTCGTCCGTCACCTGCCATCCGCCGTCGGCGGCTGCTCCCCGCCGCGTTCCGCCAGCCGCCGGCGCGTCACGGTGCCCGGTGCCTCGACCATGCGGCCGCTGCGCTCCGCGGCGCCCTGCGCGAGTTCGCCGATCAGCGCGGTCTCGGGCAGGTTCTTCCAGTAGCGCGTGGGCATTTCGCGCCGCATCATGTCCAGCTTCAGGCGGGCCGGATTGAACGTGTGCCGGTAGTAGGTGAGCCACAGGGCCTCGCCCGCGTCCGGCCCGGGTGCGTCGGCGCGCCGGGCGCCGGGCCCCACCTGCAGCGTGCCGCCGTCCCATCGCAGGCTGCATTCGGGGGTCAGCACGGCCCAGCGCATCTGCGTGAAGCGCTGCACGAAGAACGCCGCATTGGCCTGCACGATGAAATGATCCGGCTCGAACCAGGCCACGTGCAGGGGTTCGTTTCCGCCATCCTGCACGGGCCGGAAGCGCACGAACGCCCGCATCTTGTGGATGTCGCGCCGCACGGCCGCCGCCATGCGGTGCAGGCGCGCGATGTCCGGATCGAGCGGATCGTGCCGCAGCGCCGGTTCATGCGCCATGCGCCAGAGCGCGCGGTAGAGCAGCGCGAAGCGGTCGCCTTCGCGGTGCAGGGCGGCATGCGCACACAGTGCGACGAAGGCGCGGGGCATGGGCAAGGCCGTGGCCTCCGGTGCTGCCTCCTTCACTCCATGGTCTGCGGCGTCCTCCGTCGCGCCGAACAGATCGGCCTCCGCCGCCCCCGCCACCTGCCAGTGCACCTGGGCAGGCTCCAGCCCTGCCTGCAGGCAGTCGCGGGCCGCCGCGCGGAACCCGGGCCAGTCGGCCGGATGGGCGAGCGTGACGGTGCGGGCCATGTCAGGCGAAGAGCGAGGCCTGCACCGGTGACGTGAGGCGGGCGCGCAGCCGTACCGGGTCGCGCAGCCGATCGGCCGGGCGGTGGTCGGCCACGGCGACGAAAGGCAGCACCCGCCCCAGGGGCACGTGCAGGCGGCCCAGATCGGCATGGCACAGGCGGCGCACGCGGCGCGCGGCCAGCAGCCGTTCGACCGTGCGCACGCCCAGGCCGGGCACGCGCAGCAGCCGCTCGCGGGCGGCGGTGTTCAGGTCCACCGGGAAATGCTCCGGGTGGGCGATCGCCCAGGCCAGCTTCGGGTCCATGTCGAGCGAGAGCATGCCGCTGCCGCTGCCGTCGCCACCAGCGGTTTCGGCGGCCGGCGCGGGCGGCACGATTTCGTCGTGCGTGAAGCCATAAAAGCGCATCAGCCAGTCGGCCTGGTAGAGGCGGTGTTCGCGCACCAGCGGCGGCGCGGCCAGCGGCAGCGCGCGCGAGGCGTCGGGTATCGGGCTGAAGGCCGAGTAGTACACGCGCCGCAGGCCGTAGCCGCCGTAGAGCCGCGAACTGGCGGCGAGGATGGTGCGGTCGTCCGCGCCGTCCGCCCCCACGATCATCTGCGTGCTCTGCCCGCCGGGGGCGAAGCGCGGGGCCTCGGCGCGGCGCACGCGGCCGGGCAGGGAGATGATCTGTGCATCGCCTGGGCGGGCGCCCTGCTGCTGTACGCGGGCTTGGCGGGCTTCGTCGATGTGCAGCGCCAGCCGGCCCATCGAACGCTGGATGGCCGCGCCGTCCTTCTCCGGCGCGAGGGTGGCGAGGCCTTCCGACGTGGGCAGCTCGATGTTGATGCTCAGCCGGTCGGCATAGCGCCCCGCGCGCTCCAGCAGTTCGGGGGCGGCGTCCGGAATGGTCTTGAGGTGGATGTAGCCGCGGAAATCGTGGTCCTCGCGCAGCGAGCGGGCCACTTCCACCACGCGCTCCATGGTGTAGTCGGGGCTCTGGATGATGCCGCTGGAAAGGAACAGCCCCTCGATGCAGTTGCGCCGGTAGAAATCGAGCGTGAGGTCGACCACCTCGCGCACCGCGAAGCGCGCACGCGGCACGTTGCTGCTCACGCGGTTCACGCAGTAGAGGCAGTCGTATTGGCAGTAATTGGTGAGCAGGATCTTCAGCAGCGAGATGCAGCGCCCGTCCGGCGCGTAGCTGTGGCAGATGCCCATGCCCTCGGTGGAGCCGATGCCCCGGCCGCCCACCGAATTGCGTGCGGACGTGCCGCTGGATGCGCAGGACGCATCGTATTTGGCGGCATCCGCCAGGATCGCGAGCTTGGAAGTGGTATTCACTGTATTAATTTACAGTGTTTGCCGCCTTCCGGGGTGAAAACCTTGCTCCCGCCGCGCCTTTGCACGCCGGCCTGAAGCCGCTCTTAAAAAGAGCTGCCGGGTTGCTTCAGGAAATCCGCCTCTTCCGGCGTGCTCTCGCGCCCCAGCACCGCGTTGCGGTGGGGAAATCGCCCGAACCGTTCCACGATCGCCTGGTGCTGCCGCGCATAGTCCAGGTTGTTGGCCTGCCCGAGCGCCGTGAACAGCCGCACCGATTCCGCCTGGATGGCCACGGATTCGCTGTGCATGAACGGCATGTAGAGGAACGCGCGCTGCTCGGGCGGGAGTTGCGTGTCCAGCCCCTGGGCGATGGCTTCCTGCGCGAGCACCAGAGCCATGCCGTCCTGCGCGAACGACTGCGCGCTGCCGCGCATCAGGTTGCGCGAGAACTGGTCCAGCACGATCACTTCGGCCAGCCGCCCCGCGGCGTCCTGGCGCCAAGCCCACAACTCGCCCTGCGCGGCCCGCGCATGCCATGCGCTGAAGCGCGTGCGGATCGCGTCGTCGAACGCGTCGTCCTTGCGGAACCACTGTTCGGGGGTGGATTGGCGGAACCAGAAATCGAGCACGTCGTGGGCGGTCATGGCAGGCAGTATCCGGCAGTGCGGGCGGGGGCGCAAAAAAAGGCCCTGGCCGCGCGGGCGCGGTGCAGGGCCACCAGAGAGAGACGGATGCAGGGGGCGGGCGGTCAGCGGCCGCGCAGGTTGCCCTTGTCGTCGGCGATCACGATTTCCACGCGGCGGTTCATCGCACGGCCTTCGGGCGATGCGTTGTCGGCCACGGGGTAGGTCTTGCCGTAGCCGCGTGCGGTGATGCGGTCGGGCGCCACGCCGCGCTGCACCAGCGCGTTCTGCACGGCCTGCGCACGGCGTTCCGACAGTTCCTGGTTGTAGGCGTCGCCGCCGACGCTGTCGGTGTGGCCTTCGATGATCAGCTTGCGGTCGGGGAACTGGCGCAGGAAGTTCGCCAGCTTGTCGAGGCGCGGAGCGGCCTGTGCCGAGAGTTCGGCCTTGTTGAAGGCGAACAGCACGTCGCCCAGCGTCACCAGCAGGCCGCGCTCGGTCTGCTGGGCTTCGATGTCGCGCAGCTGGGCTTCCAGCGCACGCACGCGGGCGGCATTGTCGGCGGCGCGCTGCTCGGCGCTCGCGGCCTGCAACTGCGCCTGCTGGGCGCTGCGGGCGTTGGCCTCGGCCTGCATGCGGGCGCGGTCGGCCTCGCTCATCAGGCGGATGCGCTCGGCCTCGGTGCCGGCCTTCTTGATGTCGGCGTCCAGCACGCGGGCACGGGCCGTGTTGGCGGCGATGTCGGCGCGCTGCGTGGCCAGGTAGGCCAGGTGGTTGGCTTCGGCTGCGTCATGGTCGTCGCTCCAGGCGCGGTCGGCGCGCGCCAGGGTGTCGGTGGCGGCCTTCAGTTCCAGCGGGGCGTTCTGCACCACGGCCGGATCGCGGGCGGTGCGGTCCACCGCCGAGCGGGCGGTTTCGACGGCGTCGAGCGGCGCGCGCGTGGCGCAGGCGGCCAGCAGGCCGGCGGCGACGAGGGCGGTGGCGAGGGTGGTGGTGCGGCGGAGGATGTTGCGCATGGTGTGGTTCTCCCTGTCGGGTGGTCGTTCGTTCAGTCGGTCGGTCCGGGCTCAGCGGGCGGGAGCGGGGTTGGACGGAACCGGCATGCCGGGCACGGCGCCGGGAGGCGTGGCGGGACGGGGCGCCATCGCGGGAGCGGGCATGGGCGCGGGCATCGGGGCGGGCACGGCGGCGGCGCCCGGTGCCACGGCGGGCGCGGGGTCGCGGCGGGTGATTTCGGTCTGCAGCGACTGGATGCTGGTGCGCACCTGCTGCAGCGTGGCGGCGTTGTTCGCGGCCTCGGCCTTGGTCTCGGCCACGCGGGCATCGGCCTCGGCTTCTGCGGCGTAGCGGCGGGCCAGTTCGTATTCCTTGTCGGTCATCGCCTTCTCGGCGGCCACCAGCTTCTCGCGGGCCCGCTGCAGTTCCACGGGCGCATTCGCGGCCACCTGCGGCTCGCCGGCTACGCGGTTGACGGTGGTGCGCGTCACGGCCATCTGATCGACCGGAGGGGGCGTGGACGAGCATGCCGCGAGCGCTCCCAGAGCCAGAACGGCCGTGGCGGTGCGAAAAAGGGTGGCAGTCTGCATGGCGGGAACTCCTTTGGAATGGGTGATGGCTACCGCACGCTCCGAGCGCGGCGGTGGGGTAAGCAAGGTCTCCGATTGTTCGCAACGCTACCCGCCTGTCGCGTAGGCCCAGCGCAGCAGGCGCCGTGGGCGGTTTCTTACGGTTGCGCCGATGGCGCGGTGCGTAAAACGCGTTTGCTTATGCGATTTCCGCAGTTGGCGGCAGGCGCCGGGCTTCCCAGAATCGACGGTTTTTGCCCGACGACATGTGCCGTCCGCGAAGGGGCGCCGCCGCTGTGCTTCGCTGCCGGCCCGCATGTCGCGGATGGAGATACCCGCCATGCCTACCGACCTCGATGAAAGCTTCGCCGACATGGCCCCGTTCGTGGCCCTGCGGCGCGATCTGCATGCCCACCCGGAACTGGGCTTCGAAGAACACCGCACCGCGGGCATCGTGGCCGCACGGCTGCGCGAATGGGGCGTGGACGCCGTGCACGAAGGCATCGCAGGCACCGGCGTGGTGGGCGTGCTGCGCGGGCGCCGCGCGGGCCGCCGCACCCTCGGTTTGCGTGCCGACATGGACGCCCTGCCGCTCGACGAGGAAAACCGCTTTCCCCACCGCTCGCTCCATGCCGGGCGCATGCATGCCTGCGGGCACGACGGCCACACCGCCATGCTGCTGGCAGCGGCCTGGCATCTGGCCCGCACGCGCGATTTCGCAGGCACCGTCCACCTGATCTTCCAGCCCGCCGAAGAGATGGGCAAGGCCGGCGCGCGCCGCATGATCGAAGAGGGCCTTTTCGAGCGCTTTCCGTGCGATGCGGTCTTCGCGCTGCACAACTTCGCGCTCGACCACGTGGGCGCGTTCGCGCTCAATCCCGGCGCGCTCATGGCGTCGAGCAACACCTGGCGCGTCACCCTGACTGGGCGCGGCGCCCATGCCTCGCAGCCGCACACCGGCATCGATCCGGTGGCCGCCACCATCGATCTCGCGCAGCAGCTGCAGACGCTGGTGGCGCGGCACGTGGACGGGCGCGACCGGGCGCTGCTCGCGGTCACGCAGATCCAGGGCTCCGACGCACCCAACGTCATTCCCGACGCGGCCTGGGTGGGCGGCACGGTGCGCACGTTTTCCGTGGACGCGCTCGACCGCATCGAGGCCGCGCTGCGCCGCCAGGCGGAGTACACGGCGCTGGCGCACGGCTGCACGGCCGACGTGCGCTTCACGCGCGCCTCGCCGCCGCTCGTTAACCACCCGGCCGAGGCCGCCTTCGCGGCGGAGGTAATGCGCGAGATCGCCGGGCCGGACGCGGTGGACGACGCCTTCCCTGCCGTGCTCGCCGCCGAGGACTTCGCCCACATGCTGCGCGTGCGCCCCGGCTGCTACGCCTTCATCGGCAACGGCCCGGGCGACCACCGGCTGCCGGGCCACGGCGACGGTCCGTGCCTGATCCACAACCGCTCGTTCGACTTCAACGACGGCATCCTCGCCACCGGCGCCCGCTACTTCGTGCGGCTGGCCGAACGGTGGCTCCATCCCGACCGGACCTGAACGCCATGGCTTCTTCCTTCCTTTTCCCTTTCCCCTCGCAACGCCGGCGCCTGCTGGCCGCCGCAACCGCCGCCGCCGTGCTGGCGGCGTTGTCCGGTACCGTGCACGCCGAGCGCGTGATCCGCATCGTCGTGCCGTTCGGTGCCGGCGCCACGCAGGACACCGTGGCCCGCACCTTCAGCAACGAACTGGGCCAGGCGCTCGGCGCCACCGTGATCGTGGACAACCGCGCGGGCGCGGGCGGCACCGTGGGTACGGCCCAGGTCGCCCGGGCCGCGCCCGACGGCAACACCCTGGTGCTCGCCGCAGCGAGCCACCACCTGGCCAGCCATCTGTACGCGCGGCTGCCCTACGATCCGGTGAAGGACTTCACGGGCGTGTCGTTCCTGGGCCGCACGGGCTACGTGGTGGGCGTGCCGGCAGCCTCGGGCATCACCTCCATCGCGGACCTGATCGCGAAGGCCCGGGCGCAGCCCGGGGTGCTGAACTACGCATCGGCCGGCAACGGCAGCGCGTCGCACCTCGCCACCGCATCGCTGGCTGCGCAGGCAGGCGTGCAGCTGCAGCACATCCCGTTCAAATCCACGGGCGATGCCACCACCGAACTGCTGGCCGGCCGCGTGCAGGTGGTGACGGGCGCGACCATCGCCATGCTGCCCCTGCGCAGCGATCCGCGCGTGAAGCTGCTGGCCTATTCCGGCACGGCTCGCTCGCGCTTCCTGCCCGACCTGCCCACCGTGGCCGAGTCCGGCCTGCCGGGCTATGCGTTCGACTCCTGGCTCGGGTTGCTGGCGCCGGCCGGCACGCCGCCCGCCGAGGTGGGACGCATCAACACCGCCGTGCGCAAGGTGCTGGCCGACCCGGTCGTGCAGGAGCGCCTGGCGCGCGTGGGCGTGGAGGCCGGCACCCTGTCCGCGGCCGAGTTCCAGCAGTTGCTGCGGGACGACGCCGAGGCGGCCGGGCGGACCGTGCGGGCGGCGGGCGTGCGGATCGAATGACGCCCCGGGGCAATGCGACGAGTGGCATTCCCATGAAAAAGCCCGGTGGCCGCAAGGCCCCGGGCTTCGATGGTGCCCGGTCCCCCTCGCGGCGGCCGGGCATGTGGCTGGCGGATTACTTGCCCGCGACCACGCGCACCATTTCCAGGCACTTGTTGGAGTAGCCCCACTCGTTGTCGTACCAGGACACGACCTTCACGAAGGTGCCGTCCAGCGCGATGCCGGCATCGGCGTCGAAAATCGAGGTGCGTGCGTCGCCGCGGAAGTCGGTGGCCACCACCTTGTCTTCCGTGTAGCCCAGCACGCCCTTCAGGGCGCCTTCGGACTGGGCCTTCATCTCGGCCTTGATCTCTTCGTACGTGGCGGCCTTCTCCAGCTCCACCGTCAGGTCCACCACCGACACGTCGGAGGTGGGCACGCGGAAGGACATGCCGGTCAGCTTCTTGTTCAGCGCGGGAATCACCACGCCCACGGCCTTGGCGGCGCCGGTGGAGGAGGGGATGATGTTCTCCAGGATGCCGCGGCCGCCGCGCCAGTCCTTGTTGGAGGGGCCGTCCACCGTCTTCTGCGTGGCCGTGGCGGCGTGCACCGTGGTCATCAGGCCGCGCTTGATGCCCCACTTGTCGTTCAGCACCTTGGCCACGGGGGCCAGGCAGTTGGTGGTGCACGAGGCGTTGGAGACGATCGCCTGGCCGGCGTACGTGTCGTGGTTCACGCCGTAGACGAACATCGGCGTGTCGTCCTTCGACGGTGCAGACAGCACGACCTTCTTCGCGCCCGCGTCCAGGTGCTTCTGGGCCGTCGTCTTGTCGAGGAACAGGCCGGTGGACTCGATCACCACCTCGGCGCCGATCTCGCCCCACTTCAGGGCGGCCGGGTCGCGTTCCTGCGTGAGGCGGATCTTCTTGCCGTTCACCACCAGCGTGTTGCCCTCGACGGACACGGTGCCCTCGAAGCGGCCGTGCACCGAGTCGTACTGCAGCATGTAGGCCAGGTAGTCGGGCTCCAGCAGGTCGTTGATGCCCACGACTTCGATGTCGCTGAAGTTCTGCACGGCCGAGCGCAGCACGTTGCGGCCGATGCGGCCGAAGCCGTTGATGCCGATTTTGATGGTCATGGTTTGTCTCTCCAAGGTTGCAAAGTCGAAAACGGGGGACTGCCACGCCGCGCCCGCTGCGTGCAGGCGCGGCGGGCGGGAGGGGGTCAGTGGGCCGTCTTGGCGGCGGGCTGCTTCTTCAGCCGCGCAGCGCCGATCGCCACCATCACGGAATCGGCCACGTTCTCCGGCGTGAAGCCGAAGTGCTTGAACAGCACCGGGGCCGGGGCCGATTCGCCGAAGGTGTCGATGCCGACCACGGCGGCGCAGCCGTACTTCCACCAGCCGTCGGTCACGCCCATTTCCACGGCGATGCGCGGCACGCCGGCCGGCAGCACGCTGGTCTTGTACTTCGTGTCTTCACGGTCGAAGGTGGTGGTGCTGGGCATGGAGACCACGCGCACGGCGATCTTCTTCTCGGCCAGCAGCTTCTGCGCGGCCAGGGCCAGCTGCACTTCGGAGCCGGTGGCGATGATGACCGCCTGGGGCTTCTTCTTGAGGCCCGCGTCGGCCGGCTCGGAGAGCACGTAGGCGCCGCGCGAGATGTCGCCCAGGTCGCGCTTGGGGGCGTAGGCGAGGTTCTGGCGCGACAGCAGCAGGGCGGTGGGCCGGTTGCGGTTGGACAGGGCCACGCTCCAGGCCACGGCGGTCTCGGCCGTGTCGGCGGGGCGCCAGACGTCCAGGCCCGGGATCAGGCGCAGGCTGGCGGCATGCTCGATCGACTGGTGGGTGGGGCCGTCCTCGCCCAGGCCGATGGAGTCGTGCGTGAACACGTGCACCACGCGCAGCTTCATGAGCGCGGCCATGCGGATGGCGTTGCGGCTGTAGTCGCTGAACGTGAGGAAGGTGCCGCCGTAGGGGATGAAGCCGCCGTGCAGCGCGATGCCGTTCATGATCGCGGCCATGCCGAACTCGCGCACGCCGTAGTTGATGTGGCGGCCGCCCAGCTTCGCGGTTTCCGCGCCGCCGGTGTTGACTTCCACCTGCACCACGTCGCCGTTCTCGTCGAAGCGCAGCGCGGGGGTGCTCTTGGTGTTGGTGAGGTTGGAACCCGTCAGGTCGGCGCTGCCGCCGAGCAGTTCGGGCAGGGCGGCCGTGAAGGCTTCCAGCGCGAGCTGGCTGGCCTTGCGGCTGGCCACGGTCTCGGCCTTGGTGTGGGCGTTCACCACGGTGTCCACCGCGGTCTGGGCGAAGTGCTTGGGCAGGTCGCCCGCCATGCGGCGCAGGAACTCGGCGGCCAGCTCGGGGTACGCGGCGGCGTAGGCATCGAAGCGCTGCTGCCAGTCGGACTCGGCCTGTGCGCCGGCGTCCTTGGCGTTCCAGTCGGCATACACCTCGGCCGGGATCTCGAACGGAACGTGGCTCCAGCCGATGGCGTTGCGCGTCAGGGTGATCTCGTCGGCGCCCAGCGGTTCCCCGTGGGCCTTGGAGGTGCCGGCGCGGTTGGGCGAGCCCTTGCCGATGGCGGTCTTGCAGACGATCAGCGTGGGCTTGTCGGTGCTGGTCTTGGCGCTTTGCACCGCGGCGGCCACGGCCTCCACGTCATGGCCGTCGACCGGGCCGATCACGTTCCAGCCGCTCGCGCGGAAGCGGCCCGGCGTGTCGTCCAGGAACCAGGGCGCGACCTGGCCGTCGATCGAGATGCCGTTGTCGTCGTAGAGCGCGATCAGCTTGCCCAGCTTCCAGGCGCCGGCCAGCGAGATCGCCTCCTGGCTGATGCCTTCCATCAGGCAGCCGTCGCCGAGGAACACGTAGGTGTGGTGGTCCACGATGGTGTGGTCCACGTCGCCGTTCTTGCGGTTGAACTCGCGGGCCAGCAGCTTCTCGGCCAACGCGAAGCCCACGGCGTTGGTGATGCCCTGGCCCAGCGGGCCGGTGGTCGTCTCGACGCCGGGGGTGATGCCGTATTCGGGGTGGCCGGCCGTCTTGCTGTGCAGCTGGCGGAAGTTCTTCAGCTCTTCGATCGGCAGATCGTAGCCCGTGAGGTGCAGCAGCGCGTACAGCAGCATGGAGCCGTGGCCGTTGGAGAGCACGAAGCGGTCGCGGTCGGCCCACTGCGGGTTGGCCGGGTTGTGGCGCAGGTGGCGGCTCCACAGCGCGACGGCCATGTCGGCCATGCCCATCGGGGCGCCGGGATGGCCGGAATTGGCCTGTTGAACTGCATCCATTGCGAGTGCGCGGATCGCATTCGCCATCTGTTGAGAATTGGCCATCAGGGGCGGCTCCGGAAGGGGCTGGGGAGGGAAAACCGCGCATTTTACCGGGCCACCCCCTGGTCTGCCCACGGTATGCCCGTGCCCTGCACTACAGTGCGGACCATGCAAGGCCTGCACCTCACCGCCGATCTCCACGGTTGCCGCTGTGCGCCGCGCTGGCTGCTCGATGCCGACGCGCTGGGGCAAGCCTGCTTGGACGCCGTGCGTGCGGCCGGCCTGCAGGCCGTCGGCCGGCTGTTCCACGCCTTTCCGGCCACGCGGCACGGGCCCGGCGGCGTCACCGCCACGGTGCTGCTGGCGGAATCGCACCTGTGCCTGCACACCTGGCCGGAGCGCCAGGCGGTCACGCTGGATGTGTACGTGTGCAACTTCGGCGGCGACCATTCCGCGCGGGCCCATGCGCTGATGGATGCGCTGCTGGCGCTGTTCGATCCGGCCGGCGTGCAGCGGCACGCGCTGCGGCGCGGAGAGCCCGCGCCGCCCGGCGATGGCGGCCACGGGGGCCCGGCGCTGCCCGACGAACCGGTTCCCGCATGACATGACGACTCCATCGACGACACCCTCCACACCGTCCCGTGCCGCCGCGGGCGCGCAGCCCCCCGCCATGCTGCTGGCCGCGGGCCGGGGCGAGCGCATGCGCCCCCTGACCGATGCCACCCCGAAACCGCTGCTGGCCGTGCAGGGGCGCCCGCTGCTGGAGTGGCACCTGCACGCCCTGGCCGCGGCCGGCGTGCGCTCGGCCGTGGTCAACACCGCCTGGCTCGGCGAGCAGATCGGCGAGCGCTTCGGCGAGCGGTTTTCCATCGGCGACGGGGCCGCGGGCGATGAGGGGGGGCTGTCGATCGCCTACTCCCACGAAGGCCGCGACTTCGGCGGCGCGCTGGAGACGGCGGGCGGCATCGCGCGTGCGCTGCCGCGGCTCGCCGACGTGTTCTGGCTGGCGGCCGGCGACGTGTTCGCGCCCGACTTCACCTTCGCGGCGGCAGACGCCGCGGCCTTCGCGGCCGGCGATGCGCTCGCCCACCTCTGGCTCGTGCCCAACCCGCCGCACCATCCGCGCGGCGATTTCGGCCTCTCGCCCGACGGCCGGGCGGTCGACCTGCCCGCGCACGACCCCGGCCCGCGCTACACCTACAGCACGCTCGCGCTGCTGCGGGCGGAACTGTTCTCGGCGCCCTGGTGCGACATCCCGGCGGGCAACCCCGGCGGCGTGGCCGCGCCGCTCGCGCCGCTGCTGCGCCGGGCGATGGCCCGGGGGCGCGTCACGGCATCGCTCTACACCGGGCGGTGGACCGACGTGGGGACGCCGGAGCGGCTGGCGGCGTTGAACCGCTGAAAAACCGCGTGCCGCGCGGAGTGCCGGCCAAGGCGGCTGGCATGCGCCGTGCATGGCCCCGCCGCAGCCGGGGCGGCCGCGTCGGTGGTAGAACCTGACCTGTGCGAAGGCCAGCGGGGCGCCACCCCGATCCGCCGGCATTTCCCGATCCGCATCCCAGAACCAGGCAGACCGAACGATGACCGCCCTTACCTCCCCCTACGCCCGCCGCCGCGCCCACCTCGCCTCCCTGCTGGGCGAGGGCGGCATCGCCATCGTGCCCACGGCGCCCGAGCGCCTGCGCAACCGGGACACCGACTACCTCTACCGCCACGACAGCTACTTTTACTACCTCACCGGCTTCACCGAGCCGCAGGCCTGGCTGGTGCTGACGTCCGAGGGGCAGGCCACGCTCTTCTGCCAGCCCAAGGACCTGGAGCGCGAGATCTGGGACGGCTACCGCCTGGGGCCCGATGCGGCCGTGGAGGCGCTGGGCGTGGACGCCGCGCATTCGACGGCGCAATTGGAGGTGCTGCTGCCGCGGCTGCTGGAGAACCGCGAACGGGTGTGGTTCCCGTTCGCCACGCACGAGGGGCTGGCGGCGCGGGTGGACGGCTGGCTGCAGAAGGTGCGGGCCCGCGTGCGCTTCGGCGCGCTGTGCCCGGCGCAGCAGGGCGACCTCTGCACGCTGCTCGACGAGATGCGGCTCGTGAAGGACGCGCACGAGCAGGACGTGATGCGCCGCGCCGCCCGCATCAGCGCCGGCGCCCACATCCGCGCCATGCAGTACAGCGCGCGCATGCTGCGGGCCGGCGAGGACGTGCGCGAATACCACCTCGACGCCGAACTGCTGCACGAGTTCCGCCGCCACGGCTCGCAGGCCGTGGCGTACAACTCCATCGTCGCGGCCGGCGCCAACGCCTGCGTGCTGCACTACCGCGCCGATGCCGCGCCCGTGCGCGCGGGCGAGCTGGTGCTGATCGACGCGGGCTGCGAACTGGATGGCTACGCCAGCGACATCACGCGCACCTTCCCGGCCGACGGCCGCTTCACCGGGCCGCAGCGCGACCTGTACGACCTCGTGCTCGCGAGCCAGCATGCGGCCGTGGCCGCCACGAAGGCGGGGGCGCGCTTCAACGATCCGCACGACGCCACCGTGGCCGTGCTCTCGCAGGGCCTGCTGGACCTGGGACTGCTCGACAAGTCGAAGTACGGCTCCGCGCAGGACGTGATCGAGCAGCGCGCGTATTTCCCGTTCTACATGCACCGCACCGGCCACTGGCTGGGCATGGACGTGCACGACTGCGGCAGCTACGTGGAGCCCTCGGAAGTGGGCGGGGACAGCGAGCGCCGCGACCCGCTCTCGGGCGAAACCATCACCCAGCGCCCCAGCCGCATCCTGCGCCCCGGCATGGTGCTGACCATCGAGCCGGGCCTCTACATCCGCCCGGCGCCCGGCGTGCCCGAGGCGTTCCACCACATCGGCATCCGCATCGAGGACGACGCGATCGTCACCGAAGGCGGCTGCGAGCTGATCACGCGCGACGTGCCGGTGGAGGCGGACGAGATCGAGGCGTTGATGCGCGGCTGAGCGCGGCCGGGGGGCGGAGCGGGCGACAGGGTCGGGCCCGCATGAAACCGCCATGTAACCGCTTCCGTGCCAGAATTGAAACCGGATTACATCGAACCCCCGCACATTCAATCAGGAGACACCCCCATGCGCATCCGCCGAGCCACCAAGATCGTCGCCACCCTGGGGCCCGCGTCGAGCGATCCGGTCCTGCTGGAGCGGATGATCGCCATGGGCGTGAACGTGGTGCGGCTCAACTTCAGCCACGGCACGGCGCAGGACCACATCGACCGCGCCGAGAAGGTGCGTGCCGCGGCCCAGCGCGCGGGCCGCGAGGTGGCGATCATGGCGGACCTGCAGGGCCCCAAGATCCGCGTGGGCAAGTTCGCCGAGGGCAAGGTGTGGCTGGAGCCCGGCGCGGCCTTCGTGCTCGATGCCTCGCGCACCGAGCTGGGCGACGGGGCCGGCGTGGGCCTGGACTACAAGGAGCTGCCCCGCGACGTGCGGCCCGGCGACGTGCTGCTGCTCAATGACGGCCTCATCGTGCTCACGGTGAACGCGGTGCGTGGCGAACAGGTGCTCACCACCGTGCGCGTGGGCGGCGAGCTGTCGAACAACAAGGGCATCAACAAGCAGGGCGGAGGCCTCACGGCGCCGGCGCTCACGGCCAAGGACATGGAGGACATCAAGACCGCCATGGGCTTCCAGGCCGACTACGTGGCCGTGAGCTTCCCCAAGAACGCCACCGACATGGAGATGGCGCGCCAGCTCTGCAACGTCGCCGCGGCCGAGTTCCGCCACAAGCCCGGCCTGATCGCGAAGATCGAGCGCGCCGAGGCCGTGCCGCGCCTGGAGGAGATCCTGCGCGTGTCCGACGGCATCATGGTCGCGCGCGGCGACCTGGCCGTGGAGGTGGGCAATGCCGCCGTCCCCGCGCTGCAGAAGAAGATGATCCGCATGGCGCGCGACATGGACAAGGTCGTCATCACCGCCACGCAGATGATGGAGAGCATGATCACCAACCCGGTGCCGACGCGGGCCGAGGTGAGCGATGTGGCCAACGCGGTGCTGGACGGCACAGACGCCGTGATGCTCAGCGCCGAGACGGCCGCCGGCCGCTACCCGCTGGAGACGGTGGAAGAGATGGCCAAGATCTGCGCCGCCGCCGAGGCCGCCGAAGACCCCGAGCGCGATTCGGATTTCACGGGACAGACGCTGGGCCGCATCGACCAGTCCATCGCCATGGGCGCGCTGTTCACGGCCCACCACCTGGGCGCCAAGGCGCTGGTGGCCCTGACGGACAGCGGCTCCACCGCGCTCTGGATGAGCCGCCACCGCATCCACATCCCGATCTACGCCCTCACGCCCAAGGTGGCGACGCAGCGCAAGATGGCGATGTACCGCAACGTGCGCCCGCTGCTCATGGACACCAGCGTGGACCGCGACACGGCCCTGGAGCAGGCCGAAGGCCACCTCAAGAGCCGCAACATCGTGCAGCAGGGCGACCTCTACGTGATCACCTGCGGAGAGCCGATGGGCGCGCCCGGCGGAACCAATATGCTGAAGATCTGCCGCGCCGGCTGATCCACGCCCGCACCATCCGCTGGGCGGGCCATGCGCAGGCCACGCCCACCAGCGCACCGGCCACCACGTCCGACGGCATGTGCACGCCCAGGCACAGGCGGCTCCAGGCGATGGACGCCGCCACCCCGTAGGCCAGCCACCGCCAGACGGGCGGCGTGCCGCGTCCCAGGCCGCGCACGAATCCGCGCGCCAGCGCGAAGGCCGCGGCCGCATGCATGCTCGGGAAGCCCGGGCGGGCCCCGTGCTCGATCCACTGCATGCCCAGGCCGAGCGCCGCCGGTCGGGGAATGTGCACCAGTTCGCGGAAGCCCCGCACGGCGCACCACGCCAGCAGCATCGACAGCAGCCCGCAGGCGGCGGCGCGGCGCGTCGCCGGCAGCCCGCGCGCGAATTCCAGCAGCAGCAACAGGCCGGCGAACACGGGCAGGTCTTCCGACAGCCAGCGCGCGGCGGCGATGACGCCCGCCGGCGTGGCGGCCGTGGCGTTCAGCGCCAGGAAGAGGGTGGTGTCGAGGCTGTCCATCACCGGCTCGCGTCGATGCCGTCGGGCAGCGGATCGCCCGGCAGGGTGCGCAGGCGCCGCAGCGCGGCCATCGCCAGGTCGCAGGCCCAGCCCGTGGTCCAGCACAGCCAGGCCGTCCACAGCGTGTGGCTCATGAAGTGCGCACCGCGCGCCTGCTGCGCCAGCCCGAGCGTGAAACCCGCGGCGAGCGAGGTGGCCAGCCACCAGCGGGCCGCGCGCGGCAGGCGGCGGCGCAGCGGAAAGTAGCCGCCGAGGAACGCGAAGCCGGCCGCGGCATGGCCCGCCGGGAAGCAGTGGCCGCCACCGCCGTCGAACACGCCGTGCGACCAGTGCGAGACGTACCGGGCCACGCCGCCGAACTCGGCCAGGTCCCACGGGCAGCTGGTGGCGCTGGCCCGCTTGAAGACCGCGATCACGGCGAGCGCGAGCAGGGCGCTGGCCGCCATCTGCATGCGGTCCGCGGTGGCGAGCCGGCGCATCCAGCCTACCGGCCACCAGACCGAGGCGGCCAGCAGCACCATCAGCACCCAGCCCGCGCGCCGCGCGTCCTCGTGCATCACGGCCACGAAGAACCAGTCGTCGCGCAGCGGGAACCCGCCGGCGTTGCCGAAGATGCGCGCGAGCGCGGTATCGAACGCGGTGGCGTCCCAGCCGGCGATGAGGCCCAGGCAGGCCAGCGTCCAGAACAGGATGCCCGCGGACCCCCGGAGGGTGGCCGGGGGCGGCGGGGCGGTGGAGGAATGCGCAGGAAGCATGGAGCGCGACCTTAGGGAGTCCGTATTAACGCCGTCTTAATGACCCCACAATCGGCGCCATGAGAATTCTCGTAGTCGAAGACGATGAGGGCATCGCCGCGGGCCTGCGGGCCAACCTGCAGCAGCGCGGCTATGCGGTGGACGTGTGCGGCGGCATCGCCCCGGCCTGGAGCGCGCTGCGGACCGAGCGGTTCGACGCCGTCCTGCTGGACCTGGGCCTGCCCGACGGGGACGGCGGCGACCTGCTCACGCGGCTGCGTGCGGCGCCGCCCGCCGCGCCGGGCCAGCCCGGCAAGCTGCCGGACCCGGCCACGCCCGTGCTCATCCTGACCGCGCGCGACCAGGTGCGCCAGCGCATCGCCGGCCTGGACCAGGGCGCCGACGACTACCTGGCCAAGCCGTTCGACGTGGATGAACTGGAGGCGCGCCTGCGCGCCCTGCTGCGCCGCGCCGCGGGGCGCGCCTCGCCCGTCATCCGCGTGCACGACATCGAACTCGACCCGGCGGCGCGCACGGTGCGGCGTGCCGGGCAGCCGGTGGAGATGTCGCCGCGCGAATTCTCGGTGCTGCTGGTGCTGCTCGACGCCCGCGGGCGCGTGCTCTCGCGCCAGCAGATCGAGGAGCGCCTCTACAACTGGCAGAGCGGGGTGGAGAGCAACGCCATCGAGGTGCATATCCACCACCTGCGCAAGAAGCTCGGCAGCGAGCGCATCCAGACCATGCGCGGCGTGGGCTACTTCGTTCCCTGGGAGTGACCGGCGCCATGGCCCCCGCACCGCCGCGCGCTGCCGCGCGCATTCCCTCCCTCACGCGCCGCCTGGTGCTCTGGACGCTCGGCGCGCTGCTGGTCGTGTGGGCCACCTTCGTCGGCATGGCCTACCTCACCGGCATCGAGGAGGCCGACGAGCTGACCGACGGCCACCTCGCCAGCGTCGCGGCCCTGCTGCTCAACCTGCGCCCCGGCGAGACGGTGGACCCGGCCGATGCCATCCAGCGCGCCCCCACGCCCTGGCTGCGGGCGCACGACTACCAGCAGTCGCTGAAAGTCGTGCAGTGGGATGCCGACGGCCGCCTGCTCTCGCACAGCGGCGAGGCCCCGCTGCCGCCCTTCGACGTGCCCGAGGGCTTCGCCACCCTGCACCTGGGGCAGAAGTCCACGCCCTGGCGCAGCTTCTCGCAATGGGACGGCCCGCGCTCGCGCAAGGTGGCCGTGCTGCTCGACATGGAGGAGCGCGACGACCTCGCCGAGGACATCGCCGCGCAGATGGTGCAGCCCGGCCTGTGGCTGCTGCCCGTGGTGATGCTGGTGCTGGGCTTCGCGGTGCGGCGCGGCCTGCGGCCGCTCTACACCCTGTCGCACGACGTGGCCGCGCTGGACGTGGCCGGCGCCGGGCGCCTGTCCACCGGCGAGACGCCGCGCGAATTCGAATCGGTGGTCGCCTCCATCAACACGCTGCTCGACCGGCAGCAGGAGGCACTGGTGCGCGAGCGCCGCCTGGCCAACGAGGTGGCGCACGAATTGCGCACGCCGCTGTCGTCCATCGTGCTGCAGGCGCGGGCGCTCGGCGGCGGCCTGGACGGCCCGGCCCAGGCGGAGGCGCTCGCGCGCATCGGGCAGGACGCCCTGCGCGCCGGCCACGTGCTCAACCAGCTGCTGGCGCTGGCGCGGGCCAGCCGCACGCGGCTGCACGAGCTGGAGGCGGAGGTCGATCTCGCCGAGCTCGCGCGCGCCGTCGCCGCCGATTTCGCGCAGGCCGCCTGGCAGCACGGCGCCGCGCTGGGCGTGGCGGCCGACGTGCCCGTGCCCGTGCGCGGCAATGCCGTGCTGCTCGACATGGCGCTGCGCAACCTGGTGGAGAACGCGCTGCGCCACACGCCCACCGGCACGCGCGTGGAGATCCAGGCCGGCCCCCTGGGCGCGGGCGGCGGCTGGCTGCAGGTCTGCGACGACGGCCGCCGTGCCCCGGACGCCGTGCCCGCCTCCCACCCCCTCGACGCGGCGGACGACCGGGCCCGCGGCGCCGCCCACGCCCGCGCGCCGGTGGACAGCCTGCACCTCGGCCACGAGATCATCGCCCGCGTGGCCGAGGCGCACGGCGGCCGCTTCTCGGAAGCATCGGCGCCCCCGCCCTTCACGACGTGTTACCGGGTGGAACTGCGCACCGCCGCGGGGGCGGGTGCCCCCGGCTAAAATGTCCCGGTTACGAAGCGGTTACCACCGCCGGCCCGCCGAGAATGACCCGGCCCGCCGTGCGCTCTGCACGGGCCGGGCGCTCCATCCCCACCCTTGAATGGAACCACCCCCATGCCTCTCGTCTCGATGCGCGAAATGCTCGACCATGCCGCGGAAAACCGCTACGGCATCCCCGCCTTCAACGTCAACAACCTGGAGCAGGTGCAGGCGGTGATGGCGGCGGCCGACGAAGTCGGCGCCCCGGTGATCCTGCAGGCCAGCGCGGGCGCACGCAAGTACGCCGGCGAGCCCTTCATCAAGCACCTGATCCTGGCCGCCACCGAGATGTACCCCCACATCCCCCTGGTGATGCACCAGGACCACGGCACCAGCCCCGAGGTGTGCCAGGGCGCGCTGAACCTGGGCTTCGGCTCGGTGATGATGGACGGCTCGCTGATGTCCGACGGCAAGACGCCGTCCTCGTTCGACTACAACGTCGACGTCACGCAGAAGGTCGTGGCCATGGCCCACAAGGTCGGCGCGACGGTGGAAGGTGAACTGGGCTGCCTGGGCAACCTGGAAACCGGCGATGCCGGCGAGGAAGACGGCATCGGCGCCGAAGGCAAGCTGGACCACAGCCAGATGCTGACCGACCCCGAAGAGGCCGCGCAGTTCGTGCAGGCCACGCAGCTCGACGCGCTGGCGATCGCCATCGGCACCAGCCACGGCGCCTACAAGTTCAGCCGCCCGCCCACGGGCGACATCCTGGCGATCAGCCGCGTGAAGGAAATCCACGCCCGCATCCCCAACACCCACCTCGTGATGCACGGCTCGTCCTCGGTGCCGCAGGAGCTGCTGGCGATCATCAACCAGTACGGCGGCAAGATCAAGGAAACCTACGGCGTGCCGGTGCAGGAGATCCAGGAAGCCATCAAGTACGGCGTGCGCAAGATCAACATCGACACCGACATCCGCCTCGCCATGACCGGCGCGGTGCGCAAGTTCCTGGCCGAGAACCCCGACAAGTTCGACGCGCGCGAATGGCTCAAGCCCGCCCGCGAGGCCGCCAAGCAGATCTGCAAGCAGCGCTACGTCGAGTTCGGCTGCGAAGGCCAGGGCGCGAAGATCAAGGGCCGCAGCCTGCAGGACATGGCCGGCCTCTACGCCTCGGGCGCGCTGGCCCAGGTCGTGAACTGACACGCGCCGGCACGGCGTCCGGCCGGGCGGGGCCGGTGCGGCGGGTTCGGGTTAAGCTCCCGTTTCTGCCGCCGGGCCGGGGCCGCGCCAACGCCGCCCCTGCGCCCGGGCCGGTCCGCGGTCCTTCCGCTTTCCTTTCTTTGCCGAGCCGCCCGTCCCCGTGAAAAAGCCGTCCTTCCCGTCCCTGCCCGCGCGCGCGGGCCGGTGCCTTCCGATCGCCGCCGCTGCCGCCGTGCTGCTGACCCTCGCGGCCTGCGCCCCGGTGCAGCCTTCGCTTCCGCAGGTGGGCCGTGCCCAGGTCGACATGCCGGCCGGCGACTGGGAAGTGCTGCAGCGCGGCCACTTCGTCGTCGACGTGCTGCCGGACGACGTCGCCGACGACCTGCCCATGGACACCACCGTGCTGGGCCTGCGCGGCCCCGGCAGGGACCGGCCCCTGCTGGCCCTGGTGTTCGTGCAGACCAACGCCACCAACTACCCGCGCGACACCACGCTCTGGACGCTGCCCTGCCGACCGCAGGACGGGGTGTTCGTCGAGGACTTCACCCGCGGCAGCCCGGCCCGCGCCGACTGCCTGCGCTACCGGCGCCGCGCCGATACGGCCGACTACCTCGCGCGCAACCGCCCCGCGGTGTCGCAGTGGATGGCGCAGCAGAAGCTCGCGCCCGGCGTGCCGTACTCGCATGTGCTCTACCGCTACGCCAACGACGGCGGCGCCTTCATCTCGGTGGACGTGGTGGCCTCGCAGAGCCTGCTGCGCCCCGAGACGCGCAACAACGACGAATTCCTGGAGGCCGGGCGTCCGGCCTTCCGATGGAGCCGCGAGCTGGCGGACGCCGCGCGCCTGAGCGTCTCGATGATGGACGGCCGCTTCGTGTTCCCGGCGTTCCCCGTGCCCATCAAGGACCCTGCAGCGCCTGCCACGGGCACCGCCGCGGCCACCACCCCTGCGACGCCCGTGGTCACCGGGGCGCCGGCGGTTCCCGCTGCGCCTGCGGCGCCCGTGGTTCCGCCCGCCCCTGCGGTCCCGGTGGTCCCGGCCCCTGCGGCGGCGGCTCCGGCGACCCCGCCGGCGCAGTGAGTGCCCGCTGAGGCCGCGCTGTGAGGAGCGGCGCATGCGCCGCGCGCCGCCCGGTTCCGGAAGGCACCGTACGCGATGATCCGTACAGGAATTCCCTAGGGGTAAGCCCAGTCACGCCCCGGCGGCCCGGGCGACGAGAATGCGAATTCTTTTTTTTCGTGTAACAGCAGGTTCTGGAGACATACAGCATGAACGACCGTCCGTGGCTTGCCGCGTACCCCGAGGGTGTGCCGGCCGACATCGATCCGGCGCAGTACCCGTCGCTCGTCGCCCTGATGGAAGAAGCCTTCCAGAAGCATGCGGACCGCACCGCCTACAGCTTCATGGGCAAGGACATCAGCTTCGCCCAGACGGAGGTGCAGAGCCGCCAGCTGGCTGCCTACCTGCAGGGGCTCGGGCTCGCGCGCGGCGACCGCGTGGCGGTCATGATGCCCAACGTGCCGCAGTACCCGGTCGCCATCGCGGCCATCCTGCGCGCCGGTTTCGTGGCCGTGAACGTGAACCCGCTCTACACGCCGCGTGAGCTCGAGCACCAGCTCAAGGACTCGGGCGCGAAGGCGATCGTCATCGTGGAGAACTTCGCCGCCACGCTGCAGGCCTGCATCGGCGCGACGCAGGTGCAGCACGTGGTGCTCTGCGCCATGGGCGACCAGCTGGGCCTGCTCAAGGGCCTGGTCGTGAACTACGTGGTGCGCAAGGTCAAGAAGCTGGTGCCGGCGTTCTCGCTGCCGGGCGCCGTGCGCTTCAACGACGCGGTCGCCAGGGGGGCGCGCGGCACCCTGCAGAAGCCCGACCTGCGGCCCGACGACGTCGCGCTGCTGCAGTACACGGGCGGCACCACGGGGGTGTCCAAGGGCGCCGTGCTGCTGCACCGCAACCTGATCGCCAACGTGCTGCAGTCGGAGGCCTGGAACGAGCCCGCGATGCGCAAGATTCCGGAGGGCGTGCAGCCCGCGAGCGTCTGCGCCCTGCCGCTCTACCATATCTTCGCGTTCACCGCGAACATGATGCTGGCGATGCGCACCGGCGCCAAGACCATCCTGATCCCCAACCCGCGCGACCTCGCCGCGGTGCTCAAGGAGCTATCGGGCCACACCTTCCACAGCTTCCCGGCCGTGAACACGCTCTTCAACGGCCTGGCCAACCACCCCGACTTCAACACGGTGGACTGGACGAACCTGAAGGTGTCCGTCGGCGGCGGCATGGCCGTGCAGAGCGCGGTGGCGCGCCTGTGGCTCGAAAAGACCGGCTGCCCCATCTGCGAGGGCTACGGCCTGTCGGAGACCAGCCCCTCGGCGAGCTGCAATCCCGTCACCACGAAGGAGTACACCGGCACCATCGGCGTACCCCTGCCCAGCACGCGCATGAAGCTCATCGACGACGAGGGCCGCACGGTGACCGAGCCCGGCCGCGCCGGCGAGATCGTCATCCAGGGCCCGCAGGTCATGGCCGGCTACTGGCAGCGCCCCGACGAGACGGCCAAGGTCATGACCGAGGACGGCTACTTCAAGACCGGCGACATCGGCACCATGGACGAGCGCGGTTTCTTCAAGATCGTGGACCGCAAGAAGGACATGGTGCTGGTCAGCGGCTTCAACGTCTACCCGAACGAAGTGGAGGACGTGGTGGCCGCGCTGCCCGGCGTGATGGAATGCGCGGTGGTGGGCGTGCCCGACGAGAAGACCGGCGAGGCCGTGAAGCTGGTGATCGTGAAGAAGGACCCGGAACTCACCGAAGCCCAGGTGCGCGAGTTCTGCAAGTCCAACCTCACCGGCTACAAGCAGCCGCGCCTGATCGAGTTCCGCGAATCGCTGCCCAAGACGCCCGTGGGCAAGATCCTGCGCCGCGAGCTGCGCGACAGCAGGAAGGCCTGACCGGGCCATTCGCCCAGCGGCCGGCGGCGCAGTGCTGCCGGCTTTTTTTCGTCTTTCGTTTTCCCCGCCGGCCACGGCGTCGCTCTCCATGCTCCGAACAGCCATCCTCAGCGCCCTGCCCGAAGAGCAGGCCGGCCTCTCGTCCGCCCTGCAGGCGCCGGAACGCGTCGTGCACGCCGGCAGGACGTTCCACTGCGGCATGCTGGAAGGGCAGGAGGTGGTGCTGGCCCTGTCCGGCATCGGCAAGGTGGCGGCGGCCACCACCGCCACGGCGCTCATCGAGCGCTTCGGCGCGGCGCGCATCGTGTTCACGGGCGTGGCGGGCGGCCTGGGCGAGGGCGTGCAGGTGGGCGACGTGGTGGTCGCGCACGACTACCTGCAGCACGACATGGACGCCTCGCCGCTGTTCCCGCGCTGGGAGCTGCCCGGCTACGGCCGCGCCCGGCTGGCGTGCGACCCGCACCTGGCCGGCCTGCTCTCGGCGGCGGTGGACGGATGCCTGCAGGATCTGGGCACGCAGGCAGGCGCCATGGAAGGCACCGCCCGCGCACCCTGCCGCCACACCGGCCTCGTCGCCAGCGGCGACCTGTTCGTCTCCACCGCGGACGGTGCCAAAGCCCTGTGTGACGCATTGCGCGCCGAGGACCACGACGTGCTGGCCGTCGAGATGGAAGGCGCCGCGGTCGCCCAGGTCTGCGCGGACTATCGGCTTCCCTTCGCCGCCGTGCGCACCATCTCTGACCGCGCCGATGACACCGCCCACGTGGATTTCGCCCGCTTCGTCGAGACCGTGGCCGCGCGCTACGCGGACCACATCATCCGCCGCTTCTTGCAAATGCTTTAACAAGAGGGCTGTACAACCCACAACGTGGTGGGCAGCCTCCGATGCTTTCCCGCATCACGCAGAAGGCGCGGCCCAGGCCAGCAGACGCCGTGGAACCGGCGGCTCCGCCGGGCCACTGGCGTCGTCCCCCCGGGGGGAAGGCGCGCAGCGCCTCAGGGGGGGGTCACTTCAACCAACCGCGTTTGCGGAAGTACCACATCGGCCCCACGGCGCTCGCCACCATCAGCGCGATGCCGTAGGCATAGCCGTAGGTCCACTGCAGCTCCGGCATGAACTGGAAGTTCATCCCGTACACGCTCGCGATGAGCGTGGGCGGCAGCAGCGCGACGCTCGCCACCGAGAAGATCTTGATGATCTTGTTCTGGTTGATGTTGATGAAGCCGACCGTGGCGTCCATCAGGAAGTTGATCTTGTCGAACAGGAACGCCGTGTGGTTGTCCAGCGACTCGATGTCGCGCAGGATCTGCCGCGCGTCCTCGAACTGCTCGGCATTGAGCATCTTGCTGCGCATCATGAAGCTCACGGCGCGGCGCGTGTCCATCACGTTGCGGCGGATGCGGCCGTTCAGGTCCTCCTGGCGCGCGATGGCGGCCAGCACCTCGCCGGCGCGCGCGTCGGTCACGTCGCCCGAGAGCACCTGCGTACTCACTTCCTTCAGCTCGTCGTAGATGCCTTCGAGCGTGTCGGCGGAGTATTCCGCGTCCAGGTCGAACAGCTTGAGCAGCACTTCCTTGGCATCCTCGATCAGGCCGGGGGCGCGGCGGGCGCGCATGCGCAGCAGGCGGAAGACCGGCAGGTCCTCGTCGTGGATGGAGAACAGCACGCCCTTGCTCTTGAGCGTGTCGTTGACGAGGTTGAGGATGAAGGCCACGCGCACCGAGCGTGGGTTGTCCTCGTCGTCGATCAGGAAGTCGCTGCGGATGTGCAGCTCGCCGTTGTCTTCCTCGTAGAAGCGCGCGGATTCCTCGATGTCCTCGTCCATCGCGTCCGCGGGGATCTGCAGGCCGTAGTGCTGCTTGATCCAGCGCTTTTCCTCGAGCGTGGGCGATTCGAGGTCCACCCAGATCGGCTGGAAGCGGGCCAGCTCTTCCAGGGATTCGATCTCTTCCTGGACGAGGCGGCCGTTGGCGAGCGTGAAGATGTTGAGCATGGGCTCGTTCCCGGTGGGGTGGCGCGGGTGCGCCGTGGGCGAAGGGAGGACGGAAGGGTGCTTTCAACCCCCCGAAGGCCCTGGGCATGCCGGGAGTTGAAAGCTACCGACTGGGGTAGGTTTCCACGGAGCTTTCTCCAAAAAAGCAAGCCGCGAATTATCGCACCGCGGCAGAGCCGCCGTGTGACTGCTGCATGTCAGGCACGGGCCCGGAACGGCTTGGCGTGCGGTGGCCCGACAGCCTCCGCGAGGCCCGGCCCGCAGCCTCCGGATCAGGCGTCGCCGGCCGCTTGCGGCGCAGCGGGCGGCACCGTGCCCGCAGCGGCGTTGCGCACCTGCCCGAGCGCCCGGCACAGGTCGGCCCAGGCGGCGGCCTTGGCGTCGGGCGCGCGCAGTAGGTAGGCCGGGTCGTAGGTGACCACCGCGGGCGTGCCGTCCGGCAGCCGGTGCACGGTGGCGCGCAGCCGCCCGAGCGGCTCGCGGCTGCCCAGCACCGCGCGCGCGGCGGACAGGCCCAGCACCAGAACCATCGCGGGCCGCAGCGTGGCGATGGCGCCCTGCAGCGCCTCGGCCGCCTCCTGCGCATCGGCCGAGGCACCGGGTGCCGCGCGCTCGACGGCTGCGAAATGCGTGCGCGGATGCCGGTGCAGCCGCATCGCGCGCAGCATGTTGTCCAGCAGCTTGCCGGCATCGCCCGTGAGCGGTGCTTCCGGTGCCGCGCTCTCGGCCACCACGAGCCAGCCGGAACCCAGTTCGACCGGCGTGGCGGCGGGGTCGGCCTGCGGATAGAGCGGCAGCGGCGCATGGAGCCGCAGGGCGGGGGCCGCCGAGGCCTCCGACGGCCTGTTCCCCGGCACGGGCGGGGCCGGGTTCGCGGAGCCCGCGGCGGGCACCGCGGGAGACGGGCCGCGCGCCGGAGCCGCCCCGGGCGGGGCGGGCGGAACGGCCACGGGCGCCGCCACCGCGCCGGCCTGCGGACGGGCTGGGGCCGCCGGGACCGGTGCCGCCGCAGGCGCCGCGGAAGATGCGGTCGCGGTCGTGTGCATGGGTGCATGCGAGGGCTCCGCGGCCGGTGCGGCGGGCTGCCATACGGTGATGCCCATTTCGGCCAGCATGGCGCGCTGGCGGGCGTCGAGGTCGAGGCTCATAGGGGGCGGCTCATCACGATGGCGTCTTCGCGGCCGCCGTCCGCGGCGGGGTAGTAGCGCTTGCGTTCACCCACGACGCGGAAGCCGTGGGCCAGGTACACGTCGCGGGCGCGCTGGTTGCTCACACGCACTTCCAGCCAGAGCCACTGGGCCCGCTGGCCGCGCGCCCAGAGCGCCAGCGCGTCGAGCAGCACGCGTGCCCAGCCCTGGCGCTGGTGGACGGGCGCCACGGTCAGGTTGAGCAGGTGCACTTCGTCCACGCCGCGCATGGCCACGAAGTAGCCGATCAGTTCGCCGTCGCCCGCCACCAGCAGCGGCGCCTCGTAGCCCGCGGCGAGCGCGTCGGTGAAATTGCCGCGCGTCCAGGGGTGGGAATAGGCCTGCTGCTCCACGTCCAGCAGCGCATCGAGCCGCCCGAGCGTGAGCGGCTCGAAACGGACCTCGTCCGGGGCATGCAAAGGAGCGCTCATGCCTGCGAGGATACGGAAGACGGCCCGCCGGCGGAAGGGGGCGCGGTCGCCGCCGCGGCTTCGCGCGCGGCGGCCCGTTCGGCCGTGGTCTGGGCCACCTTGTCGCGCACGTAGCGCGGCAGCGCGCCGGCGGCCGGCACCGCGCCGCCCGCCGCGTGCAGTGCCGGGGCGA